>JAZFYD010000211.1:0-34154 GCA_036443405.1 Planctomycetota bacterium | reverse complement strand
GATCTCGCTGATGGCGGCGAACAACGAGATCGGCACGATCCACCCGTTCGCCGAGATCGGTGCGATCGCGAAGGAGCGCGGCGTCCTGTTTCACTGCGACGCGACCCAAGCGGTCGGCAAGATCGCGTTCGACGTGCAAACGGCCGGCGTGGATCTGGTCTCGATCACCGCCCACAAGATGTACGGACCCAAGGGCGCGGGCGCGCTCTACGTTCGGCGTCGCGACCCGGAGGTGAAAATCGCCCCGCGATCTTTCGGGGGCGGTCAGGAGCGCGGAATCCGTCCCGGCACGCTGAACGTGCCCGGCATCGTCGGACTCGGCGCGTGCGCCCGCTACGCCCGAGAGGACGCCGCGGAGGAGGAACCGCGTATCGCGGCACTTCGGGACCGTCTGCAGGCGCGCCTGTTCGAAAACATCGACGGCATCACGCTCAACGGCCATCCTGAGCTCCGCGTGCCGGGCAACCTAAACGTCTCGATCGCGGGGACGGACAGCGACTCCCTCATCATGGCGCTGCCGGAAATCGCGATCTCGAGCGGGTCAGCGTGCGCCTCCGGATCGGTCGAACCCTCCAAGGTCCTGACCGTCATCGGAACGCCTCACGCCCAGGCGAAATCCTCCATCCGTTTCGGGGTCGGGCGTTTCAACACCGCCGAGGAGATCGAGTTCGCCGCGGAGCGTGTGATCGCGGCAGCGAAATCGTTGCGCCATCGCCGCTAACGGACTCGCCCGCCCGAAACCGATGACTGCCGAGGGGGTTACACACCTGTCACTCCCGGAGAAACATCCATGCGCGTCGCACTTGCCGCTATTGCCCTGAGCCTGTTTCTGTACCCGGCCGCCGCCGAGGACCGCGTTGAAACGGAACTCAAGGCGAGCGCCAAGGCGTTGGCCGAGCAACTCGCGTCCAAGGAGCCGGGCGTGCGCGCGGAGGCTCTCAAGGTCGCAGCAACGAACCAGCACGCGCTGGTGACGACGCCCCTGATCAAGCTGCTCAAGGACAAGGACTTTGCGACGCGCGTCGCGGCGCTGAACGCGCTGGGCACACGCGAGCACGCCAGCGAGCGCAAGAAAGCCGCCAGGGCCGTCGCCTCGCGTCTTTCGAAACTGAGCTCGAAGCCGGAGACGCGGACTGAACTTCTGCAGGCGATCGACGCTCTTCACAACCTGGCGCACCCCACCTCGATCAAGCCGTTGCTTGACAACCTTAGGAAGGAAACGGATCGCGAGATCGCACGCGCACGCCTGATGGCGGTCGCAAACGTCTCCTCGCCGGAAGCGATTGACGGGCTGATCAACCTCGCGGCCAAGGGCCGCAACATGAATCGCCTAAAGGACCTGGCGCGCGCTGCGCTTAAGGACGCGACGGGCGAGAACGTGCGCGGCGGCGCCGACGAGTGGCGCGCGTGGTGGAAGGAAAACAAGAAGGACTTCGACTTCGAGGCGGTGCGAGCCGCACGCGAAGAGGCCGCCCAAAAGCGCAAAGATCGGGAAGAGAAGAAGCGGCAGCGCAAAGAGAAGCGCGAAAAGAAAAAGCGCGGCGACCAGTGATTCTGGCCCAACGGCTGACGCCGTTGGAGCGCGAGTGCCCGGCCCTAGAACGAGTTGGGCGTTTGGCCTTGGGAGCGGTACGCGGCCCGTTTGGCTTCGTACTGTTCAGGCGTGAGATCCGACTCGAAGTGGTCCGGATCTTCGTGGATGCGCTTTAGGAACGGGATGCACCAACCGCAGCCGGTGCCGGCATCCAGGCACTCCCGCATCAGCGAGGCCCGGGCGGGCCTTTCCCTGCGCGCGTAATTGACGAGCTTGCGCAGCGGGACGCGGTAGCAATAACAGATGAGGTCGTCGGGTTGCATCGCCAGTGGGCGACCGAAGCCGCCCACCGACGATATCAGCCCAGCTCCAACGCCGTCAGGCGTTGGGCCAGAAACACGGCACCGCTACTCGCAGCTTTCTTCGATCGAACTGTCTTCGTCGACCTCTTCTTCCGGCTCTTCCTCGGGCTCTTCGGGCTCCTCGGACCACCCGGCGATCTCCGCCTTGATGCCCGCGAGCCACTCCTCGCCGCGCGCGTTGCCGGCGACCATCGGCTCGAACACCCTGACCACGTCCATCGCCATCTGCGCGTTCTGATTCTCCTTCGCGTAGTTCAGGATGCCGCTCCAGTACCTGCGTTCGCGGCTACCGGTCGGGTGCGTCCCCGCGTTGTAGAGCTTCAGCGAGAGATCGAGCAGCGCCTTGCGCGACTCGGGGCTCCTACCCTCCGCGCCAAGACGGTTGACCGCTTCATCGAATATCAGGTCCGTCTTGAGTGCCGCCAGCTTCTTCGTCTGCGCCGGCGAGAGCTGAGTGTCACCCAACTCCGCGGTGAGCTGTTCCAAGCTCAGCATGCCGAGCACGGCCCGCAGCAGCGCGAAGTCGATCTTGGCAACGGCATCACCGCTTGCGGCCTTCTTCTCCAGCGCGACGTAGTCGTCCGCGGACCCCATCATCTTGGTGAATCCCGCGGTATCCCGCGAACCACTGAGCTTGGCGATGACGTCGCCCTTGGAACTCATCGCACAGAGATAGGGGAAGCCCCTGCCGCCCTTGTCGCCAAGCATGTTGTCATGCTTGCGACCCTCAATCTTCGTGGTGATGTTCAGGTACATCACCTTGTCCTGCGCAAACGTCTTGAACTCGTCGGATAGGAGGGCACCGCCCTCCAAAGCGTTGCAGGGGGGTCATGGCGCGTACGAGCGTGTGAAGTAGGCAAAGATCGTCTTGCCTTCCTCTTTCGCTCGCAGGAGTGCTGCGTCGTAGTCGGTTTCCCAGGCGAGGTTTTTCGCGAAGGGCTTCGCAAGCTTCGCTTCCAGCTTCTCCTCCATCGACTGGGCGGAAGCGGTTCCGGCCCAACCGAGGACGAGCGCCAGCGCGAGCGCCTTGTTCGAGAGTCTGTTCATGCGCAAGGTTCGGCTCCTAAGCCCGGTCACGCGGACCGGGGTCAATTGAAAATTACGTATTCCGCCCTCATGTTCACGGCTGAAAACCCATTTCGGGAAGGAAAAACCTGCCCGAAACCGCACAACGATGGCCCGGGCGCCAAAATCGGAAAGTGGACCGATCCCGGCCTCTGCGCTTCACGCGATGACAGCGAACTGCACGGTGACCTTGGCCACGAGCTTCTCGCCAGCGTAGATCTCGCCTTCCGCCGTGCGCAGTTTCCGGCCCCGGCTCAGGACTTTGCCTCGTGCCACGAGCTTTCCGATCGGAGCCGGCCGCAGAAAATTCGCGCTCACCGACGCAGGAACCACGCTGCCGCCGACGGCCTGGGCCGCAGCGATCTCGCCCAGCGCGGTCAGCACCGCGAAATGCACCCAGCCGTTTCCGATCTGATGCTCGGGCGCTCTGGCCTCGAGTTCGAGATCCCCGTCGGCGTTCTTGGTGAGGCCGAGCCAGGAATTGAAGTCGTAGATGTGACGATCACTCATCGAGATTTCTCAGCCAAGCCGCCCCGTATACAACACCGCGCTATAGCTGGCAAAACAAAGGCTCACGCCCACAACAAGCAGGCAGAACACCCCGGACATCCACCAGATGCGGTCCTCGGTGCCGCCCCGCGCGGCCAAACGCGATGCGTATCCACCCACCAGGTATCCGCCGAGGAAACCACCGGCGTGGCCCCAGTTGTCGATGTTGGGCGCCAGCGCTCCCACCACCGCGATGAGCATTGCCCAGGTCAGCATCCGCTGGGCGATCACCCGGCCGAGGTCGCCACCGCGGTGGCGACCGTACTGATAGAGCGCGGCGATAAGGCCACAGACGGCGCCCGAAGCCCCCGCGCTGTTGCCGCCGGAAATCAGGCTGAACGCGCCGCCCGTCAGAAGCGCGCACGCATAGATCACCCATGCGCGATTGGCTCCGAACGCGTGCGCTGCCTGGCTCCCGAGAATGAACAGGCACGCGGAGTTCATCAACAGGTGCAGGAGATCCCAGTGCAGAAACCCGGAACTCACGAGGCGCCAGTACTGCCCGTCCTCCAACACCTTCGTGGCGCTGTTGCTCCCAAATGCCAGAAGCACCTGGGACGACGGGCTGAGCGCGCCTTCCTCCTTCTGATGCCGATCCAACGCGATGGCGAGCATGAACATCAGGAAGTTGACGGTGAGAATCCAGGTGAAGATCCCCATCGCGCGGCGCAGGTCCACCGTCTCCGACGGCGCGGTCAGGTGCTTTACGGACGTCCCGCAGTACTCACACACCTTGTCCGCCGGGTCGAGCAGCGCACGACACTTCGGACAGGTGTTCATCTTCGGCGGATTCAACAGATCGACCTTACTGGGCCAAGGGGGCGTCATCCTATACTCGTTTGCTCCCCGCCGACGCTCTTAGGAGGACCGTGATGAGGCCGATGCCGCTCCCCCCTGCGCCGTGTGCGCTCCTGGTCCTCGCCCTCATCTCCTTGTCCGCTGCGAAGGCCCCGGACCGGTCCGGACCCGCTGGGGTGTTCCGGCGCCTCGGGCGACCTCAGCCGAACACGTGGCGAGCACGGTATGACGAACCGGGAGAGACAGCCGCGGAGTTTGAACGGCAGCACCAGCCCATCCCCAAAAATCGAAACCGGATCTACATCCAGCCGTGGCTGACGAGGCCGGAAGGCGAACCCGGCGATCTCGGGCGTATCGCGCGCTTTCTTGGCGAGTTTTATGGCCGCGAAACGGTCGTGTTGCCCACCGCCAACCTGCCGCCGGGGACCTACGTTCCCGCTCGACGCCAGTGCAACGCTCTCCGCCTGGCCCGGGCGCTGGTGGCCAAGCGCGCGGCCGACGCGGTGCTCGTGCTGGGTGTCACCGACCGCGACCTTTTCGCCGGAAACATGAGCTACCTCCTGGGCTGGGGCGCGACCCGCGGTGGCGTGGCCGTCATGAGCCTCGCCCGTCTCGAGAGGAGCGCGGATTCGCTGGGGCGCCAACGCCGCATCCTGACCCTAGCGGCACACGAGACCGGCCACGCCCTGGGCATGGCCCACTGCGTTTTTTACGAGTGCCTGATGAACGGCGCCCAGACCCCGGCCGAATCGGATCTCCGCCCCGCGTACCTCTGCCCGGTCTGCAACGCGAAACTCGGCCGGCGCCTCGGGTCGCCCACCAAGCATTACAGCCAGGCTAGCAGCGCGCTGGCCCGGGCCGGGCTGGCCACCGATGCAGCGCGTGTGAAAGAGGTCGCGACCGCCCCGAGCCACCAATGAGCGGACTAGGGCCTGTCTGAAAACGACGGAGCCTAGCCAGGAGCACTTTCGGATGGAGCCTAGAGCCCCGATTTCGGCCAATATGGGCGGGCTCCGGCGGTCCGCATCCGTTGCCGCACTTGCAACCCTTTGTTAGAATGCCCGGTCTTGCCCAGGCGGCCCCGGCGACAAGTTCTGTTGCCAAGCCGCTTTCCAATGGGCGGACCCCAACAATATGGACGAAATCAACTACAAGCGGCTGACCAGTTGCCCCAAACTGCGTTGCGAAGAGTGCGGCGCGACCAGTTACAAGGATCCGGATGAGGTATTTCGATGCGTGGTCTGTGACCATGAACGCTTCGAAACCTGCCTGGATTGCGGATTTTTGACGGGTTGGTGCGAGTGCGAGCCGACTCCGACCGTCAAGCACGGCCGTAGCAAAGCGAGCGCTTAGCCCCCCCCGGCGCAGTCCGCCACCGGCGCTCTAGGCCCAAGACACCAGTCCGGAAGCCGGCCCTTCCGGGCAAAACGCGCGGCGTGTGTTTCCCGAACGGGGCATGCGCCGCGTCTCCATAGGTGCAACGCGTAAGGCTATTAGCACCAACGACTTAGGCCTGCTAGCGACGCTTGATCGCAACCAGGGTCGCATCGTCGCGCATCGGTTCGCCGTCAACCCACTCGTTGCAGGCTGTCACCACCGCTTCGACGATCTCTTGGGCGCTCTTGCCGGCGTTGGCCTCGAGCAGCGCCTCGACGCGCTCCTCGCCGAACTGCTCGCCGGATTTGTCCGGGCTCTCCGCGATGCCGTCAGTCGTCATCAGCAGGACATCGCCGGACTCGAAGTCGACCGGGTCGTCGGCGGGAAACTCCACGTCGGGAAACACCCCCAGCGGCGGGCCGAAGCTCCTGAGAGCGTGCGTCTTCTTGGTGGCCGCGCGGTAATGAAGAATCGGCGGATGGCCGGCGCCGATGTGGAGCACGCGGCCCGCATCCGCATCGCAGATGGCCATCGAAAGTGTCACGAACCGGCCGTCGCGAATGTCGTCGCACAGGAGGCGGTTCATGCGCGGCAGGAGGTCCTCGTGCGCGAGTCCGGTGCCGATCAGCGCCCGCAATGCCGCGCGCATCGAGGCCATCAGCAGCGCTGGCCCGATCCCGTGGCCGGTGACGTCCGCCACCACCACGGCCATCCGTCCATCCGGCAACTCGAGAAAGTCGTAGTAGTCGCCGCCCGTCTCGTCGCAGGATTCCGAGACCCCATGGAGATCGAGCCCGGCGCGAACGGGCGGTTGCGACGGCAGGAAGTTCCGCTGGATGCTGCGGGCGATCGAAAGGGACTGTTCGATCTTTCGTTTCGCGTCGCGTTCGCCGATGAGCCGGTACTGTTCTACCGCCACGGCGGCCACGTTGCCGAGGGCGTTCAGGAACGTGAGGTCGTCGCGAGTCAACGACCCGGGCCGTTCCCGGTTGTCGCCGTACAACACGCCGATGACCTTGCCACGCACCGCGAGCGGCACGCAGATCGCCGACCGGATCTGAAGGCGCTGAATCGACATGCTCGCGCTGAGTTCGGGATCGGTTTCCGCATCCGTGGTCAGCACCGCCTCGCCACTGCGCATCACCATGCCGAGCAGGGTTGAGGAGACCTCGATTTCCCTCGTTTTGGCGAACTCCTCGTTTCTGTGCGCCTTGACCTGGATGCGTCCCTCATCGTCCAACAACGCGATGAACCCGCGGCGAACCTGTGCCGACTGGAACACGCGGTCGAGGATCGACTCGAAGACGTCGGCTTCCTGCGCGACAGCTTGCAGCAACTCGCCCACCTGCTTCAAGAGCAGGCCGTATTGCTCCTCCGGACTGGCTCTGCCCGACGGCGCGCGGCCGATCGTGGCGGTCCCGGATGCGCCAACAGACGCCGTAACGTTGCTTTCGCGGCCCTGCACGATCGAAACACCCGTAGTGTCAGTCGCAAGGGTGATCACGGTCGCCCCGATGCGCAACTCGTCGGCGGCCTCCATCACTCCGTGCCCGACGAGGTCGCCGTTGAGGCGGAGTCCGCGGGTGACGCCAATGTCAAAAAACTCGACGCGGTCGCCGCGGGCGACGAGCACGGTCTGCTCGTCATCCACCCCGTCGTCCGTGATCGTGATGTCGCAGTGGGGCGCACTGCCCACGGTCAGCCGGTTTTTCTCGAAATCCAGCCGCCGTTCCTGGCCGGCTTCATTGCGGATGCAGAGGGAGAGAGGCACCGGCGGAGTCTAACAACCGCGACGGCGGCTCCCAGCGTATTCAGGGCGGAGTCGTCCGGGATTTGCCCGCGCGGACGCCCCAAAAACAGACACGCACTAGATCAACTGCCATCTCCCCACAGTCATCTCTCAATTCGGGCCGCGAAACCCAAACAAACAAGGAACCCACAATGTTGCGAATACTGGTCATCTCATGCTGGATGCTCGCCAGCGCCGGCTCGGCCTGGGCGCAGGAACAACTGCCCGCCTTCTTGGGCGTCGGCGGCCAACCGATCAACGCCGAACTCCGCGAGCAGTACTCCATTCCCCAAACCATCACCCACGGTTTTGTCGTCTCGCACGTCCACAAGGGAACCGCCGCGGAAAAGGCCGGCTTCAAGGTCGGCGACCTGATCCTGCGCGTCGACGGCAAGGAGATCGTCAGCTTTGAGGATTTGGCGAAGGCGATCCGCTCCCAGCGGCCTGGCGCGAACGTCAACTACATGCTGCGCCGCGGCAACGAAGAGGTCCACGGTCAGGTCACCCTCGGCGAGTACCCGACAACCGACATCGAAAAGGTGAGGGAGTTCACGGCTCTCGAGTTTGTTCGCCCGGGCGATGAGCTCCGCGGCGTCCAGGGTCAGGCCCTTCCCAAGGGCATCGAACGGCGTCTCGATCAGCTCGAGCGCGCCATTGCCGAGATTCGCCAGGAAGTCCAAGCTCGCATGAGGCGTCACGTGGAAGCGCAACGCGCTCAGGTCAATGCTGTGCACCGCGCGCGGGCGGCTCAGGAAGCTGCCGCGGTCGCCCAGAAGAAGGCCCATGCCGACGCCGTTCGGGCGGCCCACGCCTACCAAGCGCGAGCGGCTCGCGGCGTCGGGACAACTCAGACGGATCGGCTGACCGCCGTAGAGCGCCGCATGGATGGCATCGAGTCCAAGCTGGACGCGATCCTGGAACTGCTGAAAACCCGAAAAAACGGCGGATCAAACAAGTAGCCCGGATCGGGGCAGCCGCCGGGGAGCGTTCGGGGGCCGACAAGCGTAAGAGTGTGGATGTTGTCGGTCCCCAACGCCTACCCCCAAAAACCAGGTGCCTCCATGCCGTCGGCCACCGACGAAGCCCTGGCCGCCGGCCTGATCGGAGGCGACGCGCGCGCGTTTGACCAGTTGGTCCGCCGGTGGCGGGATCGGGTCGTGGACCTCGCCGCGCTGCTTCTTAACGATCGCCACCTCGCAGAGGATGTCGGCCAGGAGGTGTTTGTCCGCCTCTACAACAAACCGGCCGCGTACGACCCGTCGCGGCCGTTCGCCGCGTGGATCCTGACGGTCACACGCAACCTCTGCTTCGACAGTCGCCGGCGAGAACGCACGCGGTCCAAGTACCACCGCCGCGCCGTCGAAGACCGCAGGTTCGGACCCAACCCGGCGGAGCGGCCGCCCGAGTCCGCGGCGACTGCCGAGGCGGAGGCGCGCCTACGCCAGGCGATCGCGGCCCTGCCCGAGCCCTTCCGCGAAGCCTACGTGCTTTGCGCGGTGCGGGGTTTCAGCTACGAAGAGGCCGCCAACGTCTCCGGTTGCGGCGTCAAGACGATCAGCACGAGATTGGCGCGGGCGCGCAAGCGGCTCGTCGAACGTATGAGTAGGTGGCTGTGATGGACGACAGAATCTCCCTCAACCAGGACCGGCTCTCTCTCTATCTCGATGGCCGGCTCGACGATGTCGAGACCCAAGCTCTCGAAAACGAGTTGCGCAAGAACGCAGCACTCGCGGAGGAGCTGCGCCGTCTGCGCGCGCTCCAAGGTCTGTCGGAACAACTCGGGTTCCAGCCTGGCGCGTTCACCGCGGACGAGATCCGGTTCCGCGCCGCGGCGCGTTCCCGCCGGATCCGCAAGATCGCGATCTCCGCGGCAGCGGTGTTGCTCGTCGTGACACACGCGGCGGCGTTTCTGATCGGCTCGACACGCACGGAAACCGGTGCGGCAACCGAGATCGCGAAAGAGACTCCGGCCGTCCCGCGAATCCCGCACATCTCCGATCGCGCCGAGCCGATCCACGACGCGGAGCAACTGCTCGGCGAATTCGCGAAACTCGATCCGGGCAGCACGCCCCACGACCAACTCAACACGCGCCTCGTAAGCCTCCAGCAGCGGTTCGACGAGGAGTCCTTCGCCGATCGCCTCAACGATGTCGCGGCCAGCGCGGACACCGGCGAACGCCAGATCCGCGCGATGGGTCTCGCAGGCACGTTCGAGGAGCTGCACCGGGTTTTCGAGAACGGCGGCGACCCGGGCATCGTCTCCTTGATGGTGGCGAGCATCGCGCGCAAGTCGCTCAAAGGCGAGATGGCCGTGCGCTTCCCCGCCAATCTCGACGAGTACATGACCGTGCTGCCGCTCTCGCAAGGTACATTCCGCGTCGTGCGCATCGTGAGGCGCGACGGCAAGACATTTCGTGAGGAGGAGATCCTCGATCTCCCTGCGCTGCAGACCAAATACAACGTCCGCGTTCAGGCAAATAGCACGCGAGGAAAACGATGAAACACACGCTCATGATTCTCGGCATCGCATGCCTGTCCGCGTTCGCGGCAAACGCGGACGACGAGAAGAAGGACCCCGCGCCCCCCGCCCCGCAGATCGAGTCTCGCGAGAAGCTGGATGAGATCTTGCGCAAGCTGCTTGGAGACGAGTTGGACGGCGAGCAGATCAAGGCGCTCGCGACGGAAGATCTCAGAAGCGTCATGGACGAGCTTCTTCGCCTGCACGCGCAGTTGTCCAAACAGGTCGGGGGTATGTGGTCCGGAAGTCCATTCAGCGGGCCGCTCGGATTCGGCGGCCCCGGTATCGTGATCGAGACCAGGCCCGGCGCCAGGACAACGATGATGCGCGGATCGTTCACCAAAGACGGAGCCAAAGGCAGCTACACGTTGCGCAGCGCCGGCAGGGGCAAATACGAACTCTCGGCAACCCTGACGGGCGACGATGGGATCAGTAGCGATTTCACGGATAGCGGCACGATGCAGGAACTACAGAAACGCCACCCGTTCCTGAAGCTTCGCAGCAGCGCGTACGTCTTTTTCGGGGACACCACCGGTAAGCGCAGTCCGCTTCCGCGGTTCGCCCTCTCGCCGTTCGATCTCACCTCCAGACCCTCCACGAGCGCCATCCTGGAACTCGGCGTGACGGTGCGCAAGCCTGCGCCGGAGCTGGCGTTCCACCTTGGCCTTCCCGCGGAGACCGGCCTCGTGATCGAGCGTGTCATCGAGGGGGGCCGGGCGGACAAACTCGGCCTGCGGCGTTTCGACGTCCTTCTCAGCATCGATGGCGAGCTGATCACGGAGGCGCGCGACCTCAGGAAGGTCGGCAAACCGGGCACGCAAGCCACACTCGAAATCGTGCGCCGAACCAAGAAGCGCGAACTGAAGATCGGCGCAGGAAATCTCGATCAGGGGGCGAATCCGCGGGGCAACCGGTAAAACGCCCCTTCCCAGACACGACGTCGCATATCACACTGGTGGCGCCGTGTTAAACCCGCGCCGAATCGCCCCCCTGCTCGTTGCCCTGCTCCTTGCCCCGGTTCTCGCCGACGAGAAACCGAAAAAGGCGAAGCCGTTCCCCTACTCGGACAAGTCCGGCAAGTACACGATCACCGTCCCCGGCGGCTGGACGACGGAAGACCCAAGGCTGACATACAACGACACGGTCTTGAAGGTACGCCTCAACGGAACGCTACAGCGGCAGTCGGCGGACGTGAACATCATCTCGGGGCGAATGGGCCCGCCGACAGCCCAGCCGAAGGCGGCAGCGGAGGGCGAGCGCAACAACGTCCCGAACCCCTCGCACCACGAAACGGGCATGAGCCCGCTGCCGCACCTGGCCTGGCACTACACAAAGGACGAAGACGAGCACGTCCGATTGTTCGTCTACAGAAAGATCCGCGGCCTGGGATTCCGGATCATCCTCGACCTTCCCAAGGGGTTTCTGGAGAAAGAGCGCGCCAATCTCTTCAGCGTCTGCGCGAGCCTCAAGGCCGACATTCCGCCGCACCCGCCCTATCCCAAAGAGTACAAGGTGGAGAAAAAGGGCTTCTTCGTCTTTCTCACACATCCACGCGTCAAACAGAAAACCAACGACCTGAAAAAGCTCGTGGGCAAGCAGGCAAAGGCGTTTGGAAAGTTCCACCAGCTCCCGAAGGAGACCGACGCCCCGGCGCAGATCCTGATTCACCCTGACCGCGAGGACGCACGGTCGATCAAGAAGGAAGTCGCCGACGCGAACGAGGCCGTGTACCTCGACCTCAACGACGCGCGGATGTTCGCTGTCCCGTTCATCACGGACCCGACAAAGGTGCCCAGTTCGGTCGCGCAGTTCACGCAGTATCTACTGCTGATGCAGGCCTACGGCAGCATCGGCCCTCAGTGGGTCGGACGCGGCGAGTCGATTGTCGCGCGCATCGAGTTCGAGACGGGCAAGAAACTGCCGAACATCCTCGAGGGGTGGGAAAGGGGGTTTCTCGCAAACCCGATCAAGCCCCTGCCGGATGTACGCAAGATGTCCGACCAGAACACGATGGTGAAACACGCGGGCGTCTACATCGGGTTCTTCAAGCGGGGCGACAAGAAGTACCGCAAGATCTACAGGGCGTTTCTCGATGAGTGGCGCACGACCGGCGACTTTGCAGCCGCCGAGGAAAAACACATCCTCTCATTGGACCAGGCCAAGCTGCACAAGGCCGCGACGAACTGGCGTCGCAGAAAACTCAAGCACGTCAAGGTGAAGAAGTAGTTCCGATGAGCCTAGCGGGTCCGTTGGCTGCGCACCTTGCGATCCTCGTCGCCGTCTTCGCGACGGCAACCCCGGCGGCGGAATTCGAAGCGGAGCGCGACAAACGCATCCGGCTCACCGTCTCGGACGACTGGATGCCCGCAGTCCGCAGCGGCGCCAAACACCCAGCCGTGTTGCTCGCGCTCTACTTCAAGCACACGGACTGGGACGCGATGGTCTACCTCGACGTCTGGGACCTGCGCGGCTGGGCGCTGACCACGCGCGCGCAGGCGTACCGCCACAAATATCTCGGCTACCAACACCTCCCGCACCGCGAGGTACGCCTCGAGCCGGAGGTGCACGTGGTTTGCCACAACGCCGACAAAAGTCGCGCGCACACGATCTACTACCGACTGATTCGCGGCAACATGTTCGCGTTCGAGTTCTACGGAATGCCGGCGGTTCTCAAGAAACGCCAGAAGGAACTGATCGCGGCCCTCGACGGATTCGTCGCCGACGTCCCCACCCTGCCGCCGGACAACGCGGCCTACAAGCGCTTCAATAAAGACGGCCTACTCGTACTCAAGCACCCGTCGGTCAAATCCAAGCTGGTCACGATCAAACGCGCCATCTCGGCGACGGTGAAGGACTTCGAAGCGATCCACGGGAAGATCCCGGGCGCGAGCCACGCGCTCCCGCAGGTGATCGTCCTGACGGATTTCAAGCAGCGCAAAGACTTCGGGGCGCCACTGCGCAACTACGAGTTCGAGGATGACTGGCAGCACATGCGTGTTTTCGCACGCTCGCTGAATTCGGACACCGAGACGTGGCGTGTCGCCTGGTTCCACGCGGAATTGCACGACTTGCTGTTCGCGTTGACTTACGGCCACGATCGTCCGCGCTGGCTCTGGGGTGGCTTGCAACGCGTGACCCGCAGCGCGGTGCTGTGTGGAAGATCGGTGCCGTGGATCGACGAGAGTTATGAACGGGGCTTGCCGAGGGAGACGCTTGCGCTTCGCGACGTAGTGGCGCTCGAGCACAAAAACGGCAAGGCGTTTTGGAACCACTCGTTTGCCTGCGTCGCGTTTTTCCTGACCGGCCCGAAAACGTACCGCGAAGCATTCCGGGCGTTTTTGAAGGACCTGCGCGAAACCGGCGACTGGCGGAAGTGCGAGGAGACGCACCTGTACACGTTGGATCAGGACGCGTTCCGATCCGACCTGAAGAGTTTCATCAAAAAGCGAATGAAGCCGGTGGACCGAAAACGATGACGGTAGGATGACGCGCGCGGTGCCTTTGGAAAGTGGCAACGGGAGCAAATAGGGGGATGGGACGATGAACAAACGGGGATGGGTAACGGCGCTGCTTGTCGCACTGCTCGGCACGCCGGCCGCGGCAAAGACGCTCGAATCGGAGGACAAGATTGTCCGCGTCGTGATCTCCGACGAGTGGAAGCCGGCACTTCGCGAGAAGAACCCGGACGACGATTCCGCCATCCGAGCGACCTTTCGTGTGCCCAACTGGGACTCGAACTGCTACCTGCGGATTCGCTACGAGCGCTCGGGTGCGCTCACAGAGCGCACCGCGGCATACGACGACGAGTGGTTCTGGGAAGACGTGTATTCCCATCGCGAAGTGCGTATGGAACCGCGCCCGCACCTGATCGCGCACGAGGGAGGCGAGGCGCGCGACAACTTCGTAGCCATCTACTACCGTACGAATCGCGGCAACCTGTTCTCGGTTGAGTTCCGCACCCTCGCGAAGATCCACGACGAATACCAGAAGCTCTTTCTGGAGGTCGTGGACTCGCTAACCGCGGATCTGGTGACGCGGCCCGTCAACCACCCCGACTACAAGACGAGCAAGAAGAACGGCTTCCTGATCCTGAAGCACCCGTCGATCCGGTCGAACCTGTCACCGCTTAAAAAAGCCCTCGCGGCCAGCACCAAGCGCTTCACCGCACAGCACGGCAAGCTTCCGGGCGTGCGCCATGGCATGCCGCAGATCAACGTGCTGGCGGAGCACAGCCAACGCTCGGACTTCAAGAACGAGTTTGGAACGATCGAATTCGACGTGGATTGGCCGCGGCTGCAGATGTTCTGCAAACCCCTCGGCAAGGACGCGCCCCCCGAGAGAGTCGCGGCATTCGCATCGGAACACTACGAGTTCCAGTACGCGCTCACCTATGGTTCGCTCGAACCGCGATGGCTGAGCATCGGGCTCGGCCAAGTCATCTGGAGCGAGTTCTATCTCGGCAAGAAGCTGCCGCGACTGAGTCTCGCCATGTACCGCCGCATCCCACCCACGCTGGTGCGGTTCGACGACATGGTCAAGATGCGCGGCGCCAACTGGGGCGAGTTCAACGACCACGCATTCGCCTATGTCGCCCTGTTCCTCGACGGCCCCGCGATCTACAAAAAAGCGTACAAGAGCCTGCTCGCCGATCTGCGCGAAACCGGCGACTGGAGGGCAGCGACCGGTCACATCCTCGCGCTGGACCAGAACAAGCTGCACAAAGACGCATTAAAGTACATCCGCAAGCGGTTGACCGCCGAGGCGTCCAAATGAACTCCGCCAACACCTTCCGACTACCGGGCGCTCTCGCAACGGCGGTGATGCTCGCACTGGCGGCAACACCTGCCACGGCGGAGACGTTCGAGTCCGCGGACAAAAATGTCCGCATCACGATTCCGGACGAGTGGCAACCGCGCGATCGGAAAGAGCCGAAAGACAATCAATTCATGCGGCTGACGTTCACGGCGCCGGGCGAGGAACTCGGGTACTGCTATGTGAACGATCGTCGCGGTGAAGCGTTGGTCGAACGGGCGCAGGCGTTCTTCGACATGGGCGCGCCCGTTTTGACCAAGAACCGTCAAACCAAGGTTCTGAAGGATCCGGCGGTGCACACCGTTTCCTACGCTGGCGCCACCGACTACGTCGCGATTTTCTACCGTTCCATCCGCGGGAACATGATTTCGGTCCGCTTCCGCGTGGACCTGAGCACATACGAGCAGTACCTGACGGAACTGGCCGCCATTTCCAAAAGTGTCGTTGCCGATTTGCCCAGCAGCCCGCACATTCCGGAGGGATATCGCAAAACGAACTTGCGGGGATTCCTGGTTCTTCAGCACGACACTGTGAAGGGAAAGTGCAATACCATTCGGCGTGAGCTCGCAAACGGCATCAAAAGGTTCGAGGCCATCCACGGAATGCTCCCGAGCCCGCGTCACGCACTTCCGCAACTCATCGTCCTCACCGAGTTCAGCCAAATGAAGGACGTGGGCGCCGGATTGGTGGATGCGGACTTCCATTCCGACCCGGCCAATCTCCGAATGTTCTGCAAGGCACTTGGAAAGCACCCGGAGCAAAACCAGGTTGTCATGTTCCACCGCGCTCTTCACGAACTGCTGCACGCGGTGACCTACGCCGTCTACGAGCCCATGTGGCTCAATGTCGGCCTGCGGAATGTTGAAGCGAGCTACGTGGCATGTGGCAAGAAATTGCCGTTCGTGGCGAATGGGTATCTCGTGGATCTTCCGCGCCGCAACTTCACGTTCACGAGGATGCGCGACCTGCGGGATAAGGACTTCGACACCTTCTCTGCGAACGCCTTTTTCTACGCGGCCTTTTTCCAGGCGGGGCCGAAGAAATACCGCGAGGCGTTCGAGGCGTTTCTGGTGGACCTCCGCGCAACAGGCGACTGGCGCACGTGCGAGCGATCCCACATACTGACGTTTGACCAAGCCGAGATGCAAGCCGACGCGCAGAAGTTTCTGAAGAAACTCAAACCGGCAAGGGACAAATGAACGCCACGGACCGTCCCCGACTTCGTGCCGTTGAACCGGTACAGGTGGAGGTCGAGGGACGGACGCTGATCGCGCTCAAGGACCCCGACAGCTACTCCGAAGAAACGGCGCTTGTCGATCCCGGGTTGCTCGGCCTCCTGGTCGTGTTCGATGGGATCAGCACGATCGACGAGATCTGCGCGCGGCTCGAAAGCGAGGGCGTGAAGGGCGTAACTCCCGACGGGCTGACCACGCTCGCGGAGTCCCTGGACCGCTGCTTCTTGTTGGACAACGAGCGCTTCCGCGACGAGCGCGCGGCCCGCGAGGCGGCGTTTGCGAGCGAACCGGTGCGCGCCGCCGCGCATGCCGGCAGCGCGTATCCCGCCGGCGCCGACGAAGCGCGCACGTTTCTCGACGAGATGTTGGGCGACGGTGCGGGCGACAAAACGCAAACCTCCACCGGCCATGTCCGGCGGCTGATCGCTCCGCACATCGACCTGCGTCTGGGCGCGGACGTGCACGGAGGCGCCCATCGCGCGCTCGCGGGCGCACCGAGACCGGAGCGCGTCGTCGTGCTCGGCGTCTGTCACGCCGCGAGCGACCGGCGCGTCATCGCGTGCCGCAAGGACTTCGCAACCCCGCTCGGCACGCTGCGGCACGACGCGGCGTTCCTCGACGCACTCGAAGCGCGATCGGGTGACTGCTTCGACGCGGACCAGATGACGCACAAGGCCGAGCACTCGGTCGAGTTCCAGGCGCTCTGGATCGCGCGCCACTGGCCGGACAACCCGCCGCTTCTCGTGCCGCTGCTGATCGGCTCGTTTCACGATTTGATCGAGGATGCGCGCTCCCCCGCCGACGACCCGGAGATCGACAAATTCGTGAACGCGCTGCGCGACACGATTGCGGAGGCGCGCGGAACGACGCTGCTCATCGCGAGCGTGGACCTTGCGCACCGCGGCCCCCGTTACGGCGACGCCGACGGATTGGACGAGGACGCCGAAACGGAGCAGGAGAGCGCCGACCGCGTGCTGCTCGACCACATCGTCGCGGGGGATGCCGAGAGCTTCTTCCAAGACATCGCGCACGACAAGAACGCCCGCAACGTCTGCGGCGTCGCGCCGATCTACCTCACGCTGCGCCTCGACGAGACACCCGGCGAATTGCTGTCGTACGGCCAGGGCCGAATCGACCCCGACACCGGATCGCTCGTCACCTACACCGCCGTCGCGTTTCCGTAGCTAGGAGCGCGAGCGAGAGATCGGATTGGAGACCCGCTCGTAGTCAGACGCGGGGCGGTTCGATGCCCAGCATGCGGCCATACGCCTCGTTGACCTTCAGCCTGAGGCGCTGGCGGACATCGGCCATCGACTGGCGCAGGCGGGAGTGCGTCGCGTAGGTCTCTTCGACCAGCGCAATGAGTTCCTCGCGCGTGTCGGCCTCGACCCGTGCCGCGAAAACCCGTTCCACAACGGGCCGCAGCCGGTCCAAAAGCGAGGAGTCGTGACCGTAACGCACACTCAAGTCGCCGATCACTTTGTCGATTTGATTTTTCGTTTCGTCTGAGGCTTCCATTCGCTTGGCGGTGACGCACGGACCGTGCCGCACCGAAATCCGATGGAGTCGGCCCCGAAACGTTCAGCTTTCGCGACGGCCCGGGAGCTGAGCGGTCGGAGCCCGGAACCGCGGCGCGGCCCGCTACTCGCCTTCGGAACCACCCCGTGCCATGCGCAAAACACCGCGTTCGCTCGTGCGCATGAACTCGACGAGGTGCCGCACCTCCGGCGTCTCGTCGTGACAAAGCGACGCGAGGCGATCCTCCATCGGCCCCTCGGTGCGGAAGATGACGGCGTACGCGGCCTTCAACGCGCGGCGCGTGGCCGTCGACACCCCGGCTCTGCGCAGACCCACCATGTTCAACCCCGCGATCACTGCAGGGCGAATGCCCTGGGTCATCGAATAGGGCGGAGCATCGTTCGCGAGCCCGGCGTACCCACCGACCATCGCCAGCGTTCCGATGCGCACGAACTGGTGGATCATCGCGCCCCCGCCGAAAAACGCGCCCGAGGCGACCTCGACGTGGCCGGCCAGGGCCGTGTTGTTCACCATCACGATGTCGTCGGCGAGAACGCAGTCGTGGGCCACGTGCGCCCCGGCCATGAAGTAGTTGCGCGCACCAATCACCGTCGCCTTGTCCGCGTAGCGGGAGCGATGCACCTGCGAGAACTCGCGAAACACGTTGCGCACACCGATACGCGTCGCACCGCCGGGTCCGTCGTCCCCAACGGTTTGCGGCGCGAGCCCGATCACGCTGGAGGTGCCGACGACACAGTCCTCCCCCATGTCGAGAGGCCCTTCCAGATGCGCGTGCGGGCCAATGCGGCACCCGGCCCCTATCCGCACACCCGCGCCAATCACCGCGTAGGGCCCGACATCGACGCCGTCCGCGAGTTCGGCACCCGGGTCGAGGATCGCGGTTTCGTGAATCGCCATCGCGCGCAGCGTATCTAATCCCCTGCCCGGGTGCCGAGCGCAGTCAATCGCCGGATCTCGCTGCGCGGAACACGCTTCGTCACGGGCTCGATCGCTACGTGGATGCCGTAGCCCTCTAGCAGTTCGCAGACGGCCGCATGCACACGCGGCGATCGCGACACCGAAAGTACCTGCGACAAGACAAGCACTCTCGTGGGCGGCGGAACGATCCGCAGTGCCTTCGCGACCGAAGTCGCCGGCCAGGGGACACCGGTGCCAAACGCGCGTGTCAGCAATCGCGTCATCGCGCGCGGCATGGTTGCGGACTCGCCGTGCAGGCGAAACAAGCCGCCGAGCGCTTCCAACGACACCTCCGTATGCGCGGGATCCGCAAGCTTCAACAGCGCGGCCGTGTGGTGCTTCTGACCGGAGAGCCCCAAGAAACGCGCGGCCTCGACGCGCACGGATAGAAGCGGTGAACCCACGGCCGCGGCGATGCCGCGTCGCATCGACGGATCCACCCGCGACTCCCGCGCGCGGCGCGCCAGGATCTGCAGCGCAAGTTCGCGGCGGCTTGCATCGGTAGACCGGACCATCGCGTCGAGCTTCACCACGGTGTCGTCGACGACCTGGACTTCCGCGGATGCTTCGAAGCGGTACTCCTCGGCCTCGTACGTGACGCTGACGCTGTACCGGCCCTCTGGTTTGCTCTCCAGCGGCACGATCATCGCAAGGCGCAGCTTTGTCCCGGTGGGGATTCCGTACGGACCGCGCACGGTGCTCGGCCCCGGTTTCGGCGCAGCTGCAGTGAGATCCGAGACGAACGTCCAGTGCGGATCGATGCGCGGACCGCGCGGCCCGTTGGGGCGCACACCCTTTCCGATCGGCGCCCCGAATTGCGGCCCGGGCCCCGGGGATGACGCGATCCAAAAGTCCGAGATGCCCGCCGGCTGCCGCCCGGGATTGCTCACGACCAGTTCGATCTGCCAATCCGGTTCCGATCGCCCGATCACGCGCGGCCCGACAATCGCGAGCCGCGGCCCTCGAAGCCGGCGCAGTAGCCGCGCCGCGAGCCTGCGGGCCTCGGGGGCTGCGAGCACACCCTTTTCGAGACGGTCCGCCGCCGGGTCACCGATCTCGAGAAGTTGCAACACCGCGGCCTCCCGAACCGCGGGATCGCGGTGCGACAGCCGCCCCACCAGAACCTCGACGGTCTTGGTAACGGCCGACGGCACCGGCTGCTCGCTCGCGCCGCCATCGTCGGGCGAACCGACAATGAGCAACACAACCAACAGCGTCGTCATGTGCATCACTGTAGCCCGAACAGGACCGCCCACGGCCGCAAAAGACCGCGCGTTTCGAGGGCACGCCCGCCGCCTATACTGGTGCGTTGATGCGTGGACGACTCCTTCTGGTTCTCATCTGGATTCTCGCCGGAACCCTGATGTCGGAAAGACCGGCGGAGGCGCGGCCCGAGTTCGCGCGCCGCGAAGCAAAGCAGTGCGGATTCTGCCACGTGAATCCTCGCGGCGGCGGACCGCGCAACCGGGTGGGCATCGGCTACGCGCGAAACGACTTCCGGTTCCCGCAGATCACGGGCGACCTGCGCGACTTCAAGGGCAAGGATCGCGATGCGATGACGCGCGTGCGGATGATGCTCGCGGTCCAGCACATCCCCGCCGCGCTCAAGCAGCTTCGGCGTCTCGAAAAGACCGTGCGCAATGGAGCCGCGAAGCGCGCGGTGGAAGCGGAGATCCACGGCCTCGACGTGAAGGGCACCGAGATCCTGGGCCGCGCACGTCTGCTCCTGCGCAAGGGCGACAAGACCCAGGAGGCGCTCGAGCTACTTCTGCTGCTCGACCAGGACTACAAGGGCCTGTCCGTTCAGGAGGACGCGGCGGCGGACCTCAAGGACCTGCACTCGGACAAGGCGACGCGGCCCAAAATCAAGGCCGAGAAAGCCCAGCAAAAGGCCCGGCGCTTGCTTCTGGATGCCCGGCTTCTGAACCGCGAGGGCAAGTCAAAAAAGGCCCGCGATTTATTGCACAGAATCGTGGAAAAACACCCGGACACCCGGGCCGCCGAAGACGCAGAGAAGATGCTCAACCCCCCCGATCCCAAGGACGCCAAGTAGTCCGCTTTGCTTGACATGGCCGGTCCGGATCCTACGTTGGGGGGCCCGTTCGGGTGAGTTCAAACGGGTGGATGGATCCAACGGCGATATGACGACGCAGCACACCCCCCCCCGCATTAGCCACCGTGACGAGATGTCGGAGCGATACTTCGACACTCTGGCGCAGATGGTCCGTAGCCAGGCCTACCGCGAGCTCGCGGCGTCGCACGCGTTCAGCTATGCGCTGCACTTCGTGCCGAACCTCCCGTTCAAGCGCAAGGTGATGGGCCACGCGGTCGAGGAACTCGAGCACTTCGAGGCCTGCGTCGCGATCTACAACGAGATCGGCGCCGGCGACCTCGACGTGATCTGCCGCGATCGGCTGGAAAACGACCGGCCCATTCCGTTCCCCGAGAGCTTCCTCGAACTCGGCGTGATGCAGTTCTGCTACGACACGGCCTCGGCGTTCCACCTGCGTGAGTACGAAAACTGCTCGTTCGATCCGTACTGCCGCGTCGTCGGGAAGATCCTCGAGGAGGAGGAGGGCCACGAGGACTTCGGCGCCGAGATCGTGATCGACTACTCGCGCGATCCGGCCAACCTGGCGGCGACGCAGGAACTGTTCGACAAGTGGTACGCGGTCTCGATGCGTTCGTTTGGGCGCCCGGGCACCGACGGCAACCGGTTCGCGATCGAGTCCGGACTCAAGACTCGGGACAGCGCCGCGGTTGCGCAGGACTACACCGACGAGCTGAAATCCGTGATGCGCAGTTGCGGCCTAGTGTTCCCGACGCGTGAGCGGCTCGAGGAACTCGGCACCGTGACTTCGCCGAAGCTCGACCTCTCCCTATGAGTTTCGACGCCGCGACCTCGCGGCTGTTTCGCCCGTTCGAGATCCGGGGGCTGAAGCTCGATAACCGCATCGTGTTGCCGGCGATGGTGACGCGCCTGAGCGGTAAGGACGGCCGGGTCAACGACGCGATTCGCGATCGCTACGTCCGCTACGCGGCCGGCGAACCGGGTCTGATGGTCGTCGAGGCGATGGGCGTGCACGAGGCGAAGAGCGGCCCGCTGCTGCGCGCGTCGAACGATTCGTTTCTGCCCGGTCTGACGGGCCTGACCCGGGCTGTGCACGACACGTCGCCGACGAAGGTCGCCGCACAGATCATCCACTTCTTGAAAATCAGCCGCTCCGGTTGGCGGCAGCGCATCCAGGACCTGTCGCACGCAGACATCGATGCGATCGTGGACGCGTACGGCGAGGCCGCCGTGCGGGTGCGCGAGGCCGGCTTCGACGCCGTCGAACTGCACATGGCGCACGCATACACGCTGAGCTCGTTCCTGTCCCGGCGCAACGACCGAAGAGACGAGTTCGGTGGACGCTCCGTGGACAACCGGCTGCGTGTGCCGACGCGCGCTCTGGAGCGCGTGCGCGAACGTGTCGGCGACGATTTCGTGATCGGCATTCGCTACGACGGCGAGGAGGCGATCAAGGACGGGTACAGCGTCACGGACGCGCAGGTCATGGCGCATCGGTTCGCGCTCGCGGGCGCGGACTACCTTTCGATCAGCGCCGGCGGCAAGTTCGAGGACGCGATCCAGACCAAGGGCGAGCCGCTCTATCCCTACACCGGTTACAGCGGCGACCGCTGTATGCCGAGCGCAAGCTACCCGGACGGGCTGAACCTCTATCTCGCCGACGGGATCCGCCGGCACCTCGTCGATCGGGGCCTCGACGTGCCCGTCGTCGCCACCGGCAAGATCCGCACGCCGGAACTCGCCGAGTCGGTGCTGCAAAACGGCACCGCGGATCTCGTGGGCATCGCGCGCCAGCTTCTGGCCGACCCGGATTGGCCGAAGAAGGTGCGCGAGGGCCGCGCGGACACCGTGGTGCCGTGTGTCTACAACAACGTATGCAAGGCGCTCGACGAGCGTTTTCATCGTGTGCGTTGCACGCTGTGGCGCCGCTACGACCTGCACGCGCCGGAGCCGCCCGCGGACGGCACGGCGCCGCAGTGGCCCGACGGAGCGCAGCTCGAGATCACGACCAACCAGGGACGCGCGCGCCTCGAGTGGACGGCAGCGGAGGATCCGCAGGGTGTGTACGGGTACATGGTCCTGCGCTCGGAGGGTGACGGGCCGTTTGCGCACGTGGACTCGGCGCGCGGCGTGTCCCACCGCTTCGAGGACGCGTCGGCGCTCGGTGGCATCGGGTACCGTTACAAAGTGATCGCGTACGACCTGGCCGGCAACCGCTCCGACGAACTCGGCCCGGTGGAGTTCCGACTTGACGCCTGAGGTGGCCCTCGGCGAGGTGGCACTCGTCACCGGCGGCGAGACGGGCATCGGCGCTGCGATCTGCGACGCGCTGCGGGAAAAGGGGTTCGAGGTGATCACGGCGTCGCGCCGCAAGGGTTACGACCTAACGGACGTGTCGGCGGTTCGCAGCCTCGCCGCGTCGCTCAAGCGCCTGGACGTTCTCGTCAACAACGCCGGCATCGCCGAAGCCGCGCCGCTCAAGCGCACGACCGACGAGTTCTGGGACCGGCACCTCGCGATCAACGTGACGGCGCCGTTTCACCTCGCACGCGAAACGCTGCCGCTGCTCCAAGCGTCGCCGCGCGGCCACATCATCAACGTCTGCTCGATCGCGTCGCTCGAAGGCGCACCTTACGTCGCCGCGTACACCGCGAGCAAACACGCGCTCCTGGGCCTGACGCGCGCGCTCGCGCTGGAGTTGAAAAAGGTCCGCGTCGACGCGGTGTGCCCCGGATTCGTCGACAGCCCGCTTACAGCCCGAAGCATCGCGAACATCGTCGAAGCCACCGGCCGCACCGAAGCGGAAGCGCGCGAGCAACTAGCCGCACTGAACCCCGGCGGCAAGTTGATCCAACCAAAGGACGTCGCCGCCGCCGTGGTGGAACTATTGGAAACGGACGGCACCGGCCGCGAGACTGTGTTGCGCTAGATCGGTGCCAGGTACAGATCTAGCGAAACCCCCCACGCTCGCGGGTCGGGTAGCGCTCGCGGATGACCACGAGTCGCGGCGCCAGATTGAGAATGCGCGACAGCGTCGCCGTCCGGTCGTAGACGCGGACCTTGTCGACCAGCGCTCGCACGGACCGGTCAAGAGCGCGCACGCTCGCATCGAACCGGTGCCGTGTCTCGAACCACGCCGGCGGGGTGCGAGAATCCACGCGCGCCGCGAGCCACTCGTCGCGCAAACCCAACGCGATTGCGTACGGCAGCACGCGGTCCCAGGCTCCGGGCGGCAACACGTCCAGTGATTCGCGCTTCGAGGACTTGATGAACGCGACCATGGCGCGAATCCCCTGCACCGCTTCCAACCCCTTTGGCGTCCAGCTCGCGGTGCGCGACGAGATCGCCAGAATACCGAGTGCACAGGGCACGGCGACGAACCACCAACTCGCGGGCCCACCGATGTGGTACCGGAGTACAACAAGCGTCGCGATCACGAGGGCTTCCGGCAGACGAACGCGAAGCCCGAATCGCCGGCCTCGGAATCCCTGTTGGACAAGACGCAGCCACGCCGAACGCACGAGTTGGGAACGAAACGCGGCCAGACGTCCGCGCGACGCGCGCAAGCTGACGTCTTGCTGCCCGCGCGCGAGCGCCCGCAACATCCGGCGCTCGAACTCCGACACGTCGTGACGGTCCAGCAGCTCGAGCCGGAAATCGCGCGAGACGGTGCGAATGCGCAAACGACCGGTCACGGCCAGATGCACGATCGCCGCGGTGAGGTCCCGCGGATCAAGCCTGTCGTCGGCGAGCAACCCGACCTCGGCGGGGCTGAGGCCGAACGGCGGCCGCCAGTCCGGTGCGGGGCTCAAGAGCCCGCGCCAACGAAGCCGTGACAGCGTGCCGGCCGCGACCATCCACAACAAGAGCACGACAACCGGAACGAAATGGAACCCGTAGTCCATCACGAACCACCAGAGGCGTTCCGGCGGCCCAGGCACATCGACGAAACGCTCCGGCACCCAAATCCAAACCGCGAGACCGCCGCTCAGCGAGACATCCGACGCTCGACAGACCGGAGGCCAGCTCGAGAATTCCGCCTCGTTGCCCGTCTGGTACGCGGAACTGCTGAGGAATCCCGCACGCCGCACAACCGACTCGTCGACGCCCGCAGGAAGCGAAACGCTGGCCGATACGTGTGCCACCTTCAAGAAAGTTGGCCTGAGGATCAGTTCCCACTTGAACCCGACCTCGGCGCCATTATTCCGGGCGAGATTCTCGTAGTGGTAGCGCAGCACGACCGTGACTGGGCCGTTCCCCGGTCCGCACTTCACGACAAGATGCAGCGCCCCGGGCTCGACGCGCCGGGTTTGCTCGATCACTCCGCCGGACACTTCGTCCACGACGAGTCGGCTGTTACGCAGTGCGCCACCGGGATCACGATAGCGAGTCGGAAACACGCGTTCAAAGCGACCAGAGAAGTCACTTGGAAACCGATAGACCTCCTCGGCGGAAACCACGCCGTTTCTGTGCAAGCGAAGCTTGGCGTCGATGCTCTTGATTGTGTCCGGCTCCGCGGCGGCCGCGCTCGCGAGCAGGAGCAAACCGAACAGCCATTGTGTCCACCGTCCAATCATCCGATCCCGATGTTACCGGGGTGGCGGTTTGGGATTCGGATTAGGGGAACGGGGTGGCAGTGGTCGGGGCCCGAGAGGAAGGGCTCGACGCATGAGGCCAAGGCCGAGGCCGAGGCGTTTAGCGGCGCGCGCGAAGCGCCGCGCTGCTAAACGGACCGTTCGTAGTAATGCGCTTCCTGGCGGACCTGGAAGCCGGCTTCGCGGTAGGCCGCGATCTCGCCGGAGTCGTTGCCGTGGACGAGAAGATCGAAGTGATCGATCTCGCGGGTTTCCGACGCGCACTCGATCATCTCCGCGAGAAACAGATTGCCGAGGCCGGCCTTGGCGAGCAGAGAGGACTTGCCTTCCATGAACTCGACCGTCGCGGTGTCGCCGTAACGCATGTCGAGTTCGGCGTGCGCGACGATGCGGTCCTTCTGAAACGCGACGAAGATCGCGTAGTTGCGTGTCTTCAGTAACGACCGTGTCTGCTTCGCGTTGCGCGGGATGAACTTGGCGCAGTACTCGTGAACCTCGGCGCTGTGGTCGTAGTTGGCGCGCCGGACGGAAACGCCCTTCACCTCGGGGCGCGTGACCTCGAACGGAAGCTCGAGACGCAGCCGCGTGTGCATTTCCTTGATGCGGAATCCGGCCGCTTTCAGGAACGCGCGGCCCGCGCCGTTGTCGGAACCGACACACGCGCGCACGCGTTTGTGCTTGGCCGTTCGCGCCTGGCCGATCAGGTCGTCCAGCAACATCTTGCCGTGGCCCTTGCGCCGGTGCGCCGGGTGGACCAGGGGGCCCACCAGCGTCGCGACCTTGTGGCCGGCAGCCAGATCCACCGCGCCGAACCCGACGAGTTCCTTGCCCTCGAGCGCGATGCGCGGGTGCACCTCGGCCTCCTTGCCGCGCGCGCCGGCATCCGCAAGCACCTCGAATTCGCTCGCGGGCGGAAACGGATCGACCGCATCGTTCGGACGTGAGCGTGCCAACGCGACCAACGCGGCGGCCGCCTGGGCGTAGTCCGATGAAATCGCGCGCGTACTCATGGATCCGTCTGTCCCCTCTAGATCGGGCATCTTAGCCTGTTGCTCCCGCATCTCACGGTCTTGCTGGGCCGTGCGCGCTGCGGGTCGATCGGGTACAAAACCTGACATGGGCGAGTCCTTCCGCTTCGAAATCCAGGACGAGATCGGTGTCGTGACCTTCGATCGTCCGAAGACACTCCACTCTCTTACTTTCGACGTATATGCCGATCTCGTTGAGCTTTTCCGGGACGGTGGGCGAGACAATCGCTTTAAGGCGATCGTCGTCACCGGGAGCGGCCGCGGTTTCTGCAGTGGTGGCGACGTCCACGAGATCATCGGGGAGCTGTTCCGGCGGGACATGAAAGGGGTGCTGGAATTCACGCGGATGACCGGTGAACTCGTCAAGTGCATCCGGCTGATCGACAAGCCCGTGATCGCGGCGGTCAACGGACTGGCGGCAGGCGCGGGCGCGGTCATTTCGCTGGCGTGCGACCTGCGCGTCTGCGCGGAATCGGCCCGATTTGCGTTCCTGTTCTCCAAGGTCGGGCTGACCGGCGCAGACATGGGGGCGGGGTTCCTGCTGCCCAAGATCGTGGGGCTATCGCGCGCAACGGAGATGCTCCTTTTGGGCGACACGATCGACGCCGCGACTGCCGAGCGCTACGGGCTCGCCAACAAGGTCGTACCGGACGCGGAGGTGCTCGACGCCGCGATGGAGTGGGCCCGCCAGCTGGTCAACGGGCCGACGCTTGCGATCGGACTCACGAAGCGCATGCTGCAAAACGAGTTGCACATGGACATGGTGACTGCGATCGAGGCCGAGGCGCAGGCGCAGGCGCTGATGCTGCAGGGCAAGGACCACCGCGAGTTCTACGAAGCGTTCAAGGAAAAGCGCGAGCCGCGCTTCACGGGAGAGTAGGGACGTAGCGTGAGCGACCTGAGCGATTGGCGCCGGAGCATTCGCGACGCAGTCGAACGGCACGTGCGCCCGGGAGCCAAACGCGCGGACGAGGAGCGCGTGTTCCTGCGCGAGCCGCTTGAAGCGCTTGCGAAAGCCGGGTTTGTCGGCGCGCCGATTCCGGCCGAGTACGGCGGCGGCGGAAAGACCAACCTCGAGAGCCTCACGGTCTATGAAGAGACGGGGCGCGTCTGCTCGAGCACGCGCGGTTTTCTCGCGGTGCAGGTCGGACTCGTCGCACAGTGCATTCTCGATTGGGGGTCGGAGGAGCAAAAGCGCGCGTGGATCCCGCGGCTTTGTTCGATGGAGTCGATCGGCTGCTATGGCCTGACCGAGCCCGAAGCGGGATCGGATGTCGCGGGCATGAAAACCACCGCGACGCTGGAGGGCGACCGCGCGCTCATCACCGGCGAGAAGTGGTGGATCACGAACGGCACCATCGCGGATGTCGGAATCGTGTTCGCGCGCACAGCGGAGGACCGGCACAAGGGCCTGACCGCCTTCCTCGTGACAGACCTCGGCGCCGAGCGAATGGAGGACCCCGAACTCGGGCATCGCGGTTCGGTGCACGCGCGATTGCGGTTCGACAAAACACCGGGTGAGGTGCTCGGCGAACCGGGCCGGGGTTTCGAGATCGCGATGAGCGCGCTGGATCACGGCCGTCTGGGTGTTGCCTCGGGTGCGGTCGGCGTGCACATGGCGTGTCTCGAGGAGTGCGTCGAGTTCGCTAGAACGCGCAAGCAGTTCGGCCGACGCATCGGCGATTTCCAGTTGATCCAAGCCGACCTCGCGGACATGGCGACCGAACTCGAAGCCGGCCGTCAGTTATGCCGCCACGCAGCGCGAGCCCAGGACGGGGACGCCGACGACGCGCGCCGCTTGACGTCGATGGCCAAGCTCTACTGCACCGAAGCCGCCGCGAGAGCCGCGGGCAAAGCCGTCGTTTTGTTAGGCGCGCGTGGATACAACAACGCGATGTTCAACGCGGAGCGCCACTACCGCGACATCAAGGGCCTCGAGATCTACGAGGGCACGTCGCACATCCAGCGGATCATCATCGGCCGGGATCTTCTGGGCTGAGCCGCAGGCTCCCTCTAGGCGCACGCCGCAGCGGTTTCGGAAAGTCGTCCCGCGGGACTTCGTACGCGCTGGTTGCGCAAGGTGCCAGGTGGCGCGTCGGTCTACTCCCCGTGCGCTTCGGTGCGCCGCTCCTCCGCTTACCAGGCACCGATCGCGCGTGGCCGTTGTTGCGCGTGCGGACGCTTGTACGATGCGCAGTTCCCCATGCGTTATCTCGCTCTTCTCCTCGCCATTGCTGCCGGGGCCGCGCTTGGTGTTTGGTGGCGGGCCGAGCCCGAGCCCGAGGTCACGAGTGATCCGCCGACGGACGAACGGCTGGTCGCCGTCGAGGGGGTCGTCAAAAGTGCGCAGGGCGACCCGGTTGCCGGGGCTCGGATCATTGCGCAGATCCGGACCAATGCGATGGATCTCGGTGTTCCGCGCGCGATTCTCGCGGAGGCGGTCTCGGGGCCCGATGGCGGATTCTGGCTGGCCGGGGGGCCGCGCTTGCAGGATGCGGAGGTTCTCGCGCACGCGCCGGGGCACGCCTGGGGACGCGGCGAGGTCTTCGAGGCGCTGGCCGGGCACAAACCGCTCGAGGTCCGTCTCGATAGCGATCCCTGCCGCGTGACCGGACGCGTTGTCGATGCGAGCGGTCGCGGTCTCGGCAATGTGCGCGTCGATTTGTCTGCCGGGCACATCGCGCTGCTGGATCTGGTGCGCACCAAACCGGACGGCTCGTTCGAGTTCGTCGGCGTGCCGTACGGGCCCGTCGTGCTCGGCGCGTGCTCGGCCGAACTCGCGCCTTCATTCGCAGAGGCGGACGCGGACCCGAAGGAAAGCAAGCCGGTGAAGTTGTTCCTCACCGCGGGCGCGACCCTCTACGGCGAATTGCGAGACGCGGAAACGGGCCAACCTCTCGCCGGCGCGCGCTTGCACGTCTCCGCGTGGCCCGAGCGCGAGGTGACCACAGACAAAGACGGGCGTTATGAGTACCGCGGATTTCCGCCCATCGAAGCCAACTCGGGCGCGATCGTCGTCGCTCGTGCGCGCGGCCACGTCGAGGTGCAGCACGCGGTGTTCAGCCTTTCGATCCGTGCCGGCCGACGTTACCGATTGGATCTGTTCGCGCGGGCAGGCTCGCAACCGGAGTATTTCATCGTGGATGAAAACGGCCGCCCGATCGCGGGCGCGCTGGCCGCGCTCGCGGGCCGCGGCGGTGTGACGACGGACGATCGCGGTCGCGTGCTCTTCGATCACGTTGACCGAAACGAAGCGGTGCTCTTGACCGTATCGCGACCCGGGCATCTCGACACGTATGCCGAGGTCCAAGCGGCGGGCAGACCGGGCATCCGCCCGCTCGGCAAACTCGAGCTGCCCAGCCGCCCGACGGCGTTTGCAGCGCTGAAGGGCCGCGTCGCGGGCGCCAAGCCGGGCATCCCCGCGCGCATCGTCTACGAACAACCCGTGCAAGGCGGTCGCGCGATGGGCGGCGGCGCGCTTACCGACGAAACCGGCGCGTTCGAACTCGAGGTGCCGATCGGTCGGGCGATCGAGGTGCAGGCGCGCGCCGGAAACCAGGGCCGCTCGCGCTGGCAGACCGTGACGGTCACCGAAGCGGGCCTGACCCTCGAGCACGCGCTGCACGTGCGGCCGCTCGGGCTGCCACTGCGGCGAAAGAGCCCGACCACGCACTCGGTGAAGTTCGACGGCAGTAAGCCCTACACACTCCTGAAACAGGAGTTGGACGGCACGAGCGGTTGGGAGGACGTCGGTTACTTCGCGCACGACCCGAAGATATCCCTCGACCCCAGCGACTCCGGCTGGCGTCTCGTCGCGGTCGGGTACGGATTTGTCTCCAAGCCCGCCGCCGTCGCGGGGGACGACGTCGCGCTCTCCGGCGAAGGCCCGCAAAAAGACGTGAAGATCCGCGTGCTCGGCGCGGACGGCGCACCGCGCGCGGGGCTCAAAGTCCGCATCGTGCGCCGGGACGGCGCCGAGCGTGCCTACGCGCAAACCCAGACCGGCGCCGACGGGCGCGCGACGATCGAGAAGTTCCCCGACCTTCCGGGTTGGCCGCTCGGCATCGAAATTCTGAAGGGCCGGCAGCCGCTCGGGCTCTTCGCGTTTGCTGCAGCCGAATCCGAACAGGTCTACCGGATCGTGCCGGGCGCGCGGCCGACGATCCTCGTGCGGACGAAAGATGGTCGCGCCATCGCCGGTGCGCGCGTGAGCGTGTTCGATCTCGCCGGCCGGCCGACCAACCCCGAGCGGACGGAACTCAATGCGGGAGCGCCGAATATCACTCGCGTCGGCTACGAGGGCCTGACCGATCACAAGGGGCGCGTGATCTGGTCGCGACTTCCAGGCGGAAGTTTCACCGCGAGCGTCGAGCACCCGGACTTCTCCCCGGCGCGGAAGACGCTCACGTTCGACAAGCCGGGTGAGGTCGAAATCGAGTTTCGCCTCGATCCGATTTCTCCGCTGCGTTGACACCGCTGACAAAACGGTGGCAAGGCCAACACGCGCGCGTGACTTCGCGCTGCGTTACTAGGGCTGCGAACCCGGTACGGCTGTCATGCCCCTGCGTTGACGCCCGCGGCGCGGACTGTCCGGCATCGGGTTCGTTTTTTTCCGCCGTGGCGGAAGACCCCTTTTCCTTGCCCTTGCCCTGGACCCTGATCCCTTTGCCCTTTTCCTGTTCCCTAGGTCCTTTCCCAAAAGAGGAAGGGCGAAGGGAGTAGGAAAAGGGTCGAGTGCAAAGGGCCAAGGACAAGGGCAAGTTCAAGGGTCGAGGTTTAAACTCCCCTCAAAGGAGCCCCCAATGAATCTCAAAGGCGCAAAAGCACTCATCACCGGCGGTAGCGATGGAATCGGCAAGGCGATCGCACAAGGGCTGATCGCGGAGGGATGCATCGTTGCGATCAATGGGCGGCGCGAGGATGTCTTGCGCGCGGCCGCTGAAGAGATCGGCGCGGATGCGCTGCAGGGCGATGTCGGTGTGGAGGCGGAAGCCGTCGGCATGGTGAAGAGCTTTGTCGAAAAACACGGGCGGATCGACATCCTGGTCAACAACGCCGGGTTTGGCCGTTTCGCGCCTCTTGTGGAAACTGACCTCGCGGACATCGAGGCGGTCTATCGCACCAACGTGTTCGGCGCGTTCCTGATGGCCCGCGAGGCGGCCAAGCAGTTCATCAAGCAGGACTCCGGCCACCTCATCAACATCTCCTCGACCTCCGGCACCAAGGGATCCCAGGGCGGCACCGCGTATGCGTCGTCGAAATTCGCGCTGAAGGGCATGACCGAATGCTGGCGCGACGAACTGCGCCGCCACAACGTGCGCGTCATGCTCGTGAACCCGAGCGAGGTCGTGACGTCGTTCGCGAAGAGCGCGGGTTACGACCAGCAGGCGTCCCCGAAGAAACTGCGAGCCGAGGAAATCGCGGCCCCGATCATCGGCGCCCTGAAAATGGACGACCGCGGGTTCGTTCCGGAGTTCTCGGTGTTTGCTACGAACCCGTTCTAGACCTCGGCCTCGGCCTTGGCCTCATGCGTTGAGCCCCACCACCCTCGGTCCACAAGTCCACTACCTCAACCCCGCAAACCACATGAGGGGGAAGTGGCCGGGGGCCGAGAGCTGGAGGAAGCGGCTCGGGGACCAAGTGGAGGGGAACGACGCATGAGGCCAGGGCCAAGGCCGAGGGCTCTAACGCAACCCGTCGAACTCCAAAGTCTGCCGCAGCTTCACGATCGTCTTCGGCGGAACGTACCCGCGGACCGTGGCGCAGGCGTAGACCAACACATCCGGACCCAGCACCGTGCCGGGATTCAGCACGGAGTTGCAGCCCGTCGCGGCGCGATCGCCGAGGATCGCGCCGAACTTTTTGAGGCCGGTATCGACGGAGTTGCCGTCGACCAGCAAGCGGATCGTCTTGTCGGCCGCGATCTTCCAGTTGGAGAGCTTCGTGCCCGCGCCGAGGTTCGAATCGCAGCCGAGGATGGAATCGCCGCAGTAGTTGTAGTGCGGCGCCATCGCGCCATCCAAGAACACGGTGTTCTTCAACTCGGTCGCGTTGCCCACGATGCAGCGGTCGCCGATCAGCGTGTCGCCGCGGATGTAGGCGTTGGGGCGCACCTCGCAGTCGCGGCCGATGATCGTCGGGCCCTGGATGTACGCGCCGGAACGCACGATCGTTCCTTCGCCGATCTCGACGTCGCCGGTGATGAACACGCCGTCCTCAATCGTGCCGAGGCGAACGTCCGGACGCACATGCGCGCGCACGTACTCCGGAATCTTCGGCAGCGCGTCCCAAACGTGCTCGCAGCCGTCGAACAGCGCCGCGTGCGCAAAACCGTCGAGATCGAAGAAGTCCGCCGGTGCCAGGTTCATGAAAGCGCCTCGAGCATCGTGTCCCCCATGGCTGTCCGCTCATAACCATCGGCCGTCGCGGCCAGAACCTTTTCCTTCGTGCTCAACTCCAACAAAAGCCGCTCGCGATTCACGCCCTCGGGCACCGGGAGATCGTCCGCCGCGCGCGGGCCATCGCCCGTCGCTTGCAACACCGCAAGTTCGGCCTTGGTCATCGCGTGCTCGCGGTCCTTCATGTGCACCGCAAGATAACCCCACGCGGCCTCGCCGATCGCGGTGAGGGCGGCGGCGTCCTCGATCCGCCCGCGCACGTTGATGCCGGTCTTCTCCTCGGTGCCGGAATTACGCGCGAACACACCGGCGCGCTGGCCGCCGTCCGCGTCCAACACGGCGAGATAGAGCATGTCAGGCTCCTCCGGCCGCAGCCGCAACTCGACGGGGCCGAGCGTGCACGTCTCGCGCAGGAGCGCCTCGAGTCCGGTGAAGACCTCGCTCAACGGCGCCAGCAGCTGTTTGTTCGTGTAGTAGACATAGAACGTCCGTTTGAACCCGGGCGTAAACGGACGGCGAATGTCCTCCGCCGACTTGCCGCGCGTCGCGACAAACGTGTTGATCGCACTCTTAAGCCCGTTGCCCAGAAAGACCTCGCACTCGTCGCCGGCCTTCGTCGTCATCATCCCGCGCGAGATGTTGTGGCCCGTCTCCTCGCTCCCGATGCCGTAGTTCGCGGGATCGGACGCCGCCTGTTGCAACACCCACTTGTCGCCGACGCCGGTGAGCAGCGGCGTGTACCCGAGATCGGCCGCAGCGCGCGCCGCGTTGAGGTCGCTCTCGACGGTGTTGATGTAGAGCGTGCCCGGACGCGGCGGAGCGAGGTGCGCCGCCTGGTGCACGGCGGTCTCGTCACCGCTCAACACATGAATAGTGTCCGACTCGGCATCGTGATCCAAACGGTAGAAACGGTCGCCGTCGCCATCGAAAACGGCCGCGCAACCACCGCGCAGAAACAACTCGATCACCGCACGGTGGCGTTTGAACCGCTCATCGTCGCGCTTGATCTCCACGACCCCTTCGAGATCGGCGACGCCGCTGTCGCGATTGACGTCGCCGCTTGCCACGTCCGCGTTGACTTCGGTCACCTCCCCGCCGTGCAGCGCGCGCAGCACTTCCGCCGCGATACCCGACATCGCGCCGTTCGCTGCATCGACGACCAGCGGAAACTCCCCCGTCGTCTCGCCGGGCGGCAGCCAACTGTTGCGCGGGTCGAGATGGAAGCGGGAGAACACGTCCATCGCCTCATCTCGCGCTGCGATCTCGGCGCCCTTGAGGTCGAGCGGCGCGACGTCGGCTGCATAATCGAGCGCGAGCACACGATCCGTCAGCGCGCGATCGTCATCCGGGAAGAGCTTGAGCGGAACCGTCCCGCGAAAGATCTTCAGGCCGTTCTGGTCGCGGAAGTTGTGGCTCGCCGTCACCATCAAACCGGCGCCCGTGCCGCGCCAGACGTGATTCAGCGCGACCGCCGGCGTCGGCGCGACGCCCACCACGACCGCGGTGGCGCCGGCCTTCCGACCACCC
>JAZFYD010000210.1:0-45539 GCA_036443405.1 Planctomycetota bacterium | reverse complement strand
CGGTGCGCTTGCGGATGGTCTCACGTGTCCTCAAGTAGAACTCGCGGTTCCAAGCCCACCACGCCTCCCAATCCGCTACTTTGCCCGTACCGCGCCCCGACGCCGTGGTCGGTCCGCCACCACCGCCGGTCGGTGTGAAGGGGTCACCCGGTTTGCCTCGCGGCGGCGGTCGAAACGCACCTCCGTGAGCAAAGGCCGACGAGACCAAAAGGGAGAGGACGAGTAGGGTGCGCATAGACAGAGTGCCTCAAAGACCTTAACGCTCCCCGAGCGGGATTTTCGGCGTTATTAGGGTTTTTGGCAGAGCCAGCGGAACAGGGCCAGCCCAACCGACGGATCGGAGTCCAAAAGGGGCAACGAACTCCCCAATAGGATCAATCGGCCACGGCCTCGCTCGCCGCACAGCGCGACGGTCTCGGAGCCGACCCGCAGGAGCGAGTGGCCGACACCGCTGACGGGAATCGGCGCCGTGAGGCGGATCGGCTCGATGCCGCCCATCGCGGGATGGGTGGTCGGCCGGGCCTCGGCGTCCGGCAACGGAGCCCGGGGCACCGAAAGGTGCAGCGCATTCAGAACTCGCCACTCCGATTCGGCTGGAACCCCACCGTCGACGACAAGCAGGAGCGCCCCTCCCGCAAGCACGAACTCCGCCTCGGCCCACGCGTCCTCGACCTCCAAACCGGCGGGCTCCGCCGCGGCGGGGCGAAGAAGGCGCACGCGCACTTCGCAACCGTCGCCCTCAAGAACCGGTGAATCTGCGGCGTTATCGAGCGCGGCCGAAAGCGCCGGGCTGAGTTCTGCGCCGCCGGCCAATGAAACGGATCCCATCGCGAGATTTTACGACTTGCCCCAAGGTCGAATAGGGATACCAATACTGCGGAGGCAACCGAGCCTCACCCGTGTCCTGCGCGGGAGACGCCCATGACCGCATGGATCGTCGCTGACAATTTCACAACGCTTTTTAAATGCGCTGGCCCGTATCCCGTACGCTGAAACACGTTCCCCACAAGGCGATTCGGCGGCCAAAAGGGCAGGCTTCCCGCAGGAAGAGACACGAACGAATTCACAGGCTCCGGCAATCGCCGGGGCCTGTTTTTTTTGCCTCGCGCCAGCCACGCAGCGGCCATCGCGGCCTCGGAACCCGGGCCCCCCGGAACTGGTAGCTTCCGGGCGTTGTGATTCGCGTCGGCACCGCGGGGTTTTCCTACAAGGACTGGGAGGGCCCGGTCTATCCGGAAGCCAAACCGCGCGGCTTCGACCCGCTCGCGTTCATGGCGGGGTTTTTCCCCTGCATCGAGATGAACGTGACGTTTTACCGGCCGCCGACGCCGGAGAACGTGGCCAAGTGGTTGCGCTCGGTCGAGGCCAGCCCGGACTTCCGATTCGCGTTCAAGCTCTACCGCGGGCTGACCCATGCGCGTGAGGACGAAACACTGGCGCCGTTTCTCGACGCCATGGCGGTCTGCCGCGACGCGGACCGCCTGGGTGCGATCCTGATGCAGTTCCCGTTCTTTTTCGAGAACTCGCAGGACAACCGGCGGCGGCTGAGCCGGCTCGCGAGCGGGCTGAGCGGCTGGCCGACGGTGATCGAGGTGCGCCACAACAGTTGGATCACGGACCCGGCGCTCGACTTTCTGCGGCGGCTCGATCTTTCGATCTGCAACATCGACATCTGCTCGACGCCGACCGCGATTCCACCGGGAAGCTTTGCGACCGGCCCTATCGGTTATGTGCGTTTGCACGGCCGCAACCGAGAAGCCTGGTTCGACAAAAAGGCGACGGCGGCCCAAAAGTACGATTACCTGTACGGCCCGGCCGAACTCTCAGAGTGGACGGCGCATGTCCGCCGCATCGCAGCGGACGCCGAGACGACTTTCGTGATCACCAACAACCACTTCGCCGGAAAGGCTGTCGCCAACGCGTTCCAACTCGCGCGTGAACTGTGTGGCACCTCCGCCGAGCCGCCGGAGCAACTCGTCCGGCGCTACCCGGATCTCGCTTCGTGACGACCAGCCTCAAGATGCCCCCCGAGAAAATCCGTGCGCTGCGCGCGGAGCTCGAAGACCGCGGTTTCACGTTCAAGCCGCTGCCGTATGGCCACTACCAGGCGCGCGGTGAAGAGGTGGTCGTGGCGGCCTACAAGAGCGGGAAGGTCGTCGTGCAGGGCAAGGGCGAACAGGCGTTCCTCGAGCGGGCGGGGCTGACTGTACCGGCCGCCACGATGCCGACGCAGACATGTGTGGGCAGCGACGAGTCCGGCAAGGGCGACTACTTCGGGCCGCTGGTGGTCGCCGCGGTGCGGGTCGAGCCCGGCCAGATCGCGATGTTGCAGCGCGCCGGCGTGAAGGACTGCAAGAAGCTCTCGGACTCCGCAACGATGCGCGCGGCGGTGGCGGTGCGGGAGAGCTGCTCGCACTTCGTGCGCGCGATGATGCCGCCCGAATACAACGAACGCCACGCGGCCGAAGGCAACGTCGCGCTGTTCCTGTCCGCGATGCACGCAGAGGCAGCGCGCGAAGCTCTGGGCGACAGCGACGGCACCGAGCGCATCGTCATCGACCAATTTACTTTCCCCGAACGCCTAAAGGCCGCGCTCGAAAACGAGGGCCTGCACAACCTCGACGTCGAGATCCGGCACCGCGCCGAGGACAACCCGGCGGTCGCCGCCGCGTCGGTGCTGGCGCGCGCGGAGTTTCTGATCGCGCTCAAAGAACTCGGCCACGATCAGGGCCTGGAGTTGCCCAAGGGCGCGGGATCCAACGTGGACCGCGTTGCGCGCCAGATCTTCGAAGGGGGCGGCCTGGAGGCCCTGGACGCCGTCGCCAAGACGCATTTCCGCACGACGGAGAAGGTCACCGGCCTCTTTTGAAGAACCGGCGGCCGCTCGCTTGCCGGCGCGACGATAGAATTGCGTTGTGGGACAGGCCCGGACCGGACTCCTTCTGCTCTTGATTGCGGCCGCCGCATCGGCGGGACCGCGCAAGGCCGAAGTCTCGAAAGAGACGCGCGAGAAGATCGACGCCTACGTCGAATTCCTGGCTTCGCCGCGCGCCGACATCCGCGAGCAGGCGCGGCTCGACCTGATGGCCCTCGGCCCGGACATCCTCCCGGTCCTGAAGACGCTGCATCACAGAGATCCCGACGTGCGGCATGCGCTGCGGCAGGTGATGCGGCACTTTCAGACCGTACAGTTCGACCTGACCGGGGCCAGCCGGCGCGACCACAAGCTCGGCCGACCGCTCATGCTGTTCGTCGAGTTGCTCAACGACACGGACCGACGCCTGGGCTTCGACGCGACGAACCGCAACGACGGGAGGACACGTGGCGCGATAGGTCAGGTGATCGCCGTCCGGTCGCTCAGCCTGTTTTCCGTGGTCGCGGAAGACGGGTCGATCTGGCGCCCGACGCCGGACAAGGTGGAACTGGTCGAGCAGGTCGGGGCTTCCGACGCCGGAGTGGCGGGCATGTTCCCGATCGTGGACCCGGGTGGGCGTCTGAAGTTCCGCATCCGGGTCGAAGGCGACGGATCACCGCTGGACCGGCCCGGCACGAAGACGCTGCACGTTCGATACGAGACCTCGGTTTGGGAACTGCTCGGCGCCGGCTCGGACCTGCGCCCGTTGGGAAAGTCGAAGTATGCGACGTCCCCCATTCAGGTGACGTCGAAGGGCAGCTCCGTGGAGCGTCTGCGTGGCTTTCTGCAAAGCGGAGATCGCGCGCTCATCGATGAGGTCACACGCGAACTGGCCGTGCGCCGCGATGAAGACATCCTCGGTTTGCTGCGGGAGTTCTCGGCAAATCCGAAATCGCCGATCCATGAGATCTGTGTGCGGCGTCTCGGCGAAGCGGCCAAGCCCGAGGACTTCAAGTTCATCGTGAGCGTCGCCGAGCACACGACCAACAAACGGGTTCGCGAGATCGCCGTCTCGTCGCTGCGCAACTTCAAACAGGCCAAGGCCCGGCACACGCTGCTGCGCCTGGCCTGGAACCGCAACACCCGCTACATGGCGGTCAACGCGCTGCTCGCGCACAAGCACTACTCGACGATCGATCGCTTCGTGGCGATCCTGCGCGAGGATGGCGCACACGGCCCGTGGGTTAAACCGATTCAGGACGCGATGTTTGATTGGATCGGGCGGGTTGTGAACGCGAAATCCAAGACCGAGGTGAGGCAGCTGGAGAAGTGGTGGCGAGCCAACCGGGGCGAATGGGTCAAACGCGAGCGCGCGAAAGCGAAGGCTGCGGCGGCCAAGCCTGCCCAGCCAAGCCAGTCCGGCGGCGCTACTGATAAGTGATCGTGCGCTTGCTGCGCGCGTTGCCCTTGCCGGTCTTGCCGTCGGCGGATTCGATCTTGCCGGTGTTCTCGAGCGAGAGGTCGCGGCCGTTTTTCGAGTCGAACATCCAGATCCCGTGGAACGTGTGTTTGTTGCCGGTCTCCTCGCCGACGATGGAGAACGTGATCTTCGCGCGGCCGTCTTTCACCGATTCGAGCTTGAAGCGCACAAGGCCTTTCACGCCATCCGGCACCGCGCTGCCGGATGTGCGCAAAAACGTCGCGTAGGGAACCGACCACGTGCCACCGACCGCGATCGGTTTCTCCGGGAGTCGAGCATCCCGCCAGTTCTTCAGGCGCGCGACCAGCCGCGTGTAGGCGTCCGTCACGTCACGCTCGGACTTGTTGTAGAGCCGCCAGCCCTTTTTGGTGAGCCGCCACAAAAACGTCTTCCCAGCCGCGGGGTCCGGGACCACTCCGGGACGCCGGTTGGGCATCGCGGTGATCGTGCGGCTGAACTTCAAGACTTCGACGCGCTCCATCGTCGGGTGCTCGGTCTCGTCCACGGCAATCACGGTGCGGCGCAAAACCTCCTCCGACGTTAGGTCCCAGATGGCGGTCTTGCCGGACTCCGCATCGACCGCCTTCATGTAAAAAGCCCGCTCGGTCCGGTCCTCGTAGACGAGGCCCTTTTGGAAGCGATATCGCAGCGTGATCAGACCGTCGGCATCGCCGGGCGCACCGATCAGGCCAAAGAACAGCACAGGAAGCAGGAGTGCAGCGCTCACGATGTGATCTTAAGCCCGGGGGGCGTCATGCCTCGGGTCCGCGCGCACCGGTGGCGTCCGCGTCGGCGGTTAGGAGACACTCGCCTGGATCAGGTCGAGCAGCGACTGGGCGGGGCGCGGGATGTATCGCTCCTTCGGGATCACGACGGCCACCGTGCGCTCCAGCGGGGAGCGGTGAAGGGGCCGCGTCGCGAGATGACGGCCATCCACGTCGGCGACCGCGCTCTTGGGCAGCAGCGCGAAACCGAAACCGAGGGCGACGTAGCGCTTTTGCACTTCGACGTTCCCGGTCTCGAGCACGATCTTCGGCGTGGAGCCCGCTACGCGAAACGCGCGGTCGACCGCATCGCGAGTGACGGTCCCTTTCTCGAGCGCCACCATCGGCCGGCCGTTGAGCGCCTTCATCGTGACTTGGGCGCGCCTCGTGATCGGATCGTCGCGCGGGCAGGCGACGACAAACGGTTCCTTGAAGAGCACGCTCACCTCGAGGCGCCGATCCACCGACGGGGGCTTCGTCACGATGCCGAAATCGAGTTCGCCGCGCACGAGCAGATCCAGAATCTCGGCGGTGTACGCGTTGCGGATGTTGATCTCGGCCTCGGGCATCTTCTTGCGGAACTTCCGCAGGATCGGCGGCAGGAGATAGAGGCTTACCGTATCGCTGCAACCGACACGCACCTGCCCGTGCCCGGACTCCCTGAGACCCTTGAGCCGCGCCCAGGCCTCCTGCACGTCGGCGAAGATCTTCTCTGCGGACTCGAGCAGCACCGCGCCCGCCTCGGTCAGGACAACCCCTTTGCGCGCCCGATCGAACAGGCGCTCGCCGACGTTCTTTTCCAGCGACTTGATGCGCACACTCATCGCCGGCTGCGAGATGTGCATCAACTTGGCCGCGCGGCTGAACGAGCGCTCACGCGCCACGTGATAGAACGACCGCAGCGCCTCAAGGTCCATAACCCAAGACTATAGCCCTGCCCCACCCATTACGCCCCTGCCGAATCCGTACCGGGCGCAAACCCCGCGAGAATCCGTCTATCCGGCCAGAGCCCGCAACCCGGGCCACAGCCTGCCGCCGAACAACGTCAGCCGGTACTGCGTGCGCGGCGGATAGGCGTCGAGGATCTCGCGCTCGATCCAGCCGGCCGCCCCGAGGGACTTGAGCGCAAGGGTGAGCGCCCTCGGCGTCACCTCGGGCAAGTACCTCCGGAACTCGGCGAAACGCGAGCAGCCGTCTTTCAGCGCGAGCGCAACCAACAGCGACCACTTGTTCAGACCGACATCCTCCGACTCCATCGCCCGCAGCGCGCGCCAGACGCGGGCGCACGCCGGCGCCGCAAGCGCACCCGCCCTGGTCAACAGGTACTCCGGCCGCATCGGGTGGCCGTACCCGGTGTTGCGCGCCACCAGTCCCAGCTCGACGAGCGCGTCGAGGGCCCGCCGCACGGAGTCCCGGCCGCCGCCGAGGCGGTTCACCAGCGTCACGAACTTGGTCGCACCCTTCCGACGGTGGAATTCAGCGAGGACCGGCACCGTCCAGCGGTGGTGGAACAGCGCGGTCAGTTTTCCGATCCGTTCTCCGTGTTCCTTGGAAGCCACTTGCATAAAAGTATATCAACTATAGAATCTGCCCCTGACAGTTTCTCGGCCATCGAAAGGAATGACATGCGAACAACCCTCCTCTGCTTGCTGCTCGCGTTTGGCGCGCGCGCGGATGAGACCCCGGCTCTCCAGTTGTCGGGCGGACTGACGTTCTCGGTCCCCGTCAAGAACATGGCGACGGCGACGGCGTTCTATCGCGATGTCCTCGGGCTCAAGCCGACCGAATCGAGCGAGCACTGGACAGAATTCGCAACGCACACGGGCGCGCTCACGATCGGGCTCTCGCTCGCCGACAAGGACACGCCCGCCGGCGCCGGAAGCTGGATGACGTTTGGCGTGAAGGACATGGCCGCCGCGCTCGCGACGCTGCGCAAAGGGGAAGCCCGTATCGTCGGCGAAGTTCAGACCATCCCCGGCCTCGTGAAGCTGGCGACGTTCCTCGACCCGGACGGGAACCGGTTCAAGCTTTACCAGCTGCTGCAGGCCCAAGGCGCCGCCTTGCCGAAACTCGGCGCGCTCGGATACACCGGCGCCGTTGTCGTCGCTCACAGCACGACGGACATGAAGGCCGCGCAGGCGTGGTACACGAAGCACCTCGGGTTCCGCCTGTTTTTCAACCTCGACCAGATGGGCTGGGCGGAGATGGGCACGCCGCTGCCCGGCATCTCATTCGGGCTCATGACTTCGACGGAGAAGCCCGCCGCGGGCGGCCCGACGCTGATCTGGGAGGTGGCCGACATCGCCGCCGAGCGCGCGAAACTCGAAAAGCACGGAGTGCGGTTTGTGGGTGAAACGGCGACGATCCCGGACAAAGTGAAGCTCGCGACGTTTCTCGACGCGGACCAGAACCGGCTGCGGCTGGCGCAAAGCCTGAAGAGCGCGGGCAGTGGCCAGGACACCAAGGACAAGGAGTGATTTGATGGAAAACGTTCTCGGCTATGACGGCGGCCTCACCTGCGCGCTCGGCGTCAGGGACATGGATGCGTCCCTGGCCTGGTATCGCGACATCCTGGGTTTCGAACTCGTCTACCGCCTCGACGACATGGGGTGGTGCGAGTTGGCGTCGTCGGTGGCGCGGGTGAACATCGGCCTTTCGCAGGTGGAGGAGCTCGAGGTCAAGGGTGGCGCAACGTTGACGTTCGGCGTCACCGACATCGCGAGTGCAAGGCAGAAGCTCGAAGCCGCGGACGTTCGGTTCGACGGAGAGACGATGACCATCCCTGAGATGGTGATGCTCGCGACCTTTTTCGATCCCGACGGCAACAAGCTGATGCTCTATCAGGATCTGCAAGGCGCGCACGGCTCGTGAGCGTGGCCACCCGCTGTGCGTCTTCCGAGGCGCACGGCGGGCCTCACGAACTGATTGGAACGCCTTGCTAGGATTCCCATCATTCGTCCATCGCGTCCCGAAACCTCCGCCTGTTCGTAGGCTTTCGCGTGACCACGCGGGCGCTGCTTTTTGCGCCCTACATCTTTCACTTCATCACGGCGGTCCGCGGGGTCCCGAACTTCGGAATCCTGCAGGCGATCTACTACGTCACGTGCGTGCTGCTCGAGGTTCCGTCCGGCATCGCCGCCGACCGCTGGGGCCGCAAGAAGACGCTGCTTTTGGGCGCCGCGATGCACACGATCGGCTGCGTCGTCTTCGCGGTCTCCCACGACTTCTGGATCTTTGCGGTCGGCGAGGTCCTCTTCGCCGCAAGCACCGCGCTGGTCAGCGGCGCCGACTCCGCGCTGCTCTACGACTCCCTCGCGGCGGAGAAGCGCGAGAGCGAGTACCCGCGCGCGGAAGGCGCGGCGCAGTTTTCCTGGCTGCTGATGAGCGCGCTCGCGCTGCCACTGACCGACGCGTTCCTCGTCGTGGCCCAGGATCCCACCCGCGCGTACTGGGTCACGGCCACACTCGGCGTCGTCGGTGTCGGATTCGCCTGTTTCATGGTCGAACCGCCGATGGGGCGGAGGCAGACGCTCAGGGAGATCACGTTCGGCGCCGCCCGCGACGTGGTCCGACTCCCCGGCGTGCTCCGCATCGTCGCGTACAGCGTGGGGCTGTTCCTTTTGTTACGGGCCGCGATGGTGAACTTCTACAACCCCGTGCTCAAGGCCTCCGGCGTCTCGGTCGACAACTTCGGGACGATCTTTGCGGCCGTCAACCTCGTCGGAGCACTGAGCGTCGCGCTTGTTCCGCGGGCCCGTGCCCGGTTCGGTGAGCGCGCCGTCCTCATCGCATTCCCCGCGGGCATGATCTTCATGTTCCTGGCCCTGATCCCGCTGAGGACCCCGATGGCGGCGTCGTTGTTTCTCATTCAGGGCGCGGCGTTCGGCGCCTACCCGCTGCTGGTACGCACGATCTTGAACCGGCGGATCCCCTCCCCGGAACGCCGGGCCACCATCCTCTCGATGGAATCCATGACGTGCCGCCTCGCGTTCGCGGTCGTCACGATCCTCGCGGACGAGACCCTCGGACTCACGAAGAGCCTCTCGATCGCGCTCGGCGTAACCGTCGCAGCATCCTGCATCCCGTTCCTCTTGATGCTGCTCGCCCCGAAGGCCCCGGAGACCGCCGCGCCCGGGCCCGATCGCACCGGCGACGTATAGTGTCCTTTCCACCATGCGAGCGTGTAAACACAAGGACAAGCGATGAGGCTTCTGGCGATTCTCACGATCCTCGCTGGCTCTGCCGTCGCGCAGGATGCCGGGCAGGTCGCGCTGCTCACGGACGAAGCGATCTCTCGCTACCTGAGCCGCGGGCAGGAGCTCGCCAAGGCCGGCCAGTGGGCCAAGGTCGTCGACGTATTGCAGCGCGTGGTTCGGGGCGACAAGGCGATCTTCCCCGACCTGGAACCGGACGTCTTGCACGCCGCCGTCCACAGTCGGGACGGGTTTTTGTATTACCCGGCCCGCGAACTCTGCGTCCAAGAACTCGCGAAGATGCCCCCGGAGGGAATCACGGCGTACCGCGAAGCGTTCGACGTCGAAGCCAAGCGGGCGTTTGTCGCAGCGAAGGGCGAACGAGACCCGCACCTTCGCCTCTTGAAGCTCGCGCTCGTCTACGACCTCTATCTGATCTCGTCCTACGGCGACGACGCCCTCGACATGGCCGCGGGGCTGCACCTCGATCTTGGGCGCTACTCGGAGGCCCTTTACCTCCTTGGGCGGCTCGTCGAGCTCTACCCCTCCGACAGCGATCGCGATATGCCGATGGTGTTCGCCCGCGCCGCCTACTGCGCGGCTCGAATCGGCGACGGCGCGGCGCGCACGCGATACCTCGACCGGCTTTCCTCGGAGTATCCGCGAGCCACCATCCGTGTCGAGGGTAAGAAAGTGCCCGCGGGCGGCCTCGGCGAACTCGATGTGTTCCGTGTGCGGACCGGCGGGTCGACGCACGGTGGAACCGGCAACTGGGCGATGCCGGGCGGCGCCGCCTCACGCGCTCGAACGTCCGACGACATCCCCGAGACGATCGCGCGCAAACCGTTTTGGTCGTTCACGCTCGCGCAGCGGGAACCGCGCCTGCACATCAGCGATCGCATCGAGATCATCGACGGCGCGGGTCATCCGGTGTTCGACCGCTGGCGCGTGCGTCATCATGACCGCGCCGCTCGCGCGCCGGGACGGATGTTGGGCCACGCGGCGATCGACCCCTACCCGACCGGGCTGGCGCTGCTCGATCGCGGCCGCGTCTTCTACAAAGACGGCGCGAACCTTCTGTCCCGCCGCATTGCAAACGGCGGACTGCTGAGCAGCCCCATCGGGGACACAGGCGAGGACGAGCGGCGGTTCGCCCAGGACCCGAGTTACCTCGTACCCTCCAAGGGCGCGCGCCCCGGTTCCGAGCGCTCCGACGCACTCGGCGCGGCGATGGAACGGGCGTATCGACATCTCGCCTACGGCATCTGCTCGGTCACGCTCGCCTCACAATTCATGGTGACGGTCGAGCCCGAAGTCACACCGGCCGGCTTGTCCCGCCCGATACAGCCGGGGAAACGCCACGCCAACCGGCTCGCGGTCTATGACCGCCACACGGACAAGCTGATCTGGGACTGGAGCAAGCAGGGTTACTCCGAGGAAGTCGGCGACGACCAGCGCCTCCGCGAGGAGTGGCAGTCCGAGCTGCAAAAGGTCCACTTCCGAGGGCCGGGCATCGTGTCAGGCGGAATGATCTACACGCTCGTGGATAACCGCGATCGCGACGAGAAACCCGCCGGCGTCGCGGTTTGGGCGCTGGATCTCGCGAGCGGCCGCGTCCGCTTCCGCACCCAACTTCATCGAACCGACGAGTTGGTTCAGCAGATCCCGGTCGACGCGACCCTCGCCGTTCACGGCGGCACGGTCTACGCGGCAACCTCCGGAATCGTCGCTGCCGTCGACGCGCTGCCGCCGGGCCGCATTCGCTGGATCCGCCGATACGAGCGCTCCACGGAGCCCGCGGTGGCCCCGCGCCCCCGCGGACGAAGCGGACGCCCGGCCCCGCCAGCGCGAGCCACCTCAGGAGTGCGCCAGACTTTTGCGATCAACCACCCCGTGGTAGCGGGCGGCCGCGTGATCGTCGTGGCACCCGACGCCGCCGAAATCCTCGCGCTCGAAACCGAAACCGGCCGAGTCGCGTGGCGGCACAAACGCGCAAAACTCGGCGACACGCTGAACTACGTCGTCGGTGTAAGCGGCGGCCGTATCGTGCTCGCCGGAACCGGCGTCGCCGCGATCGAGATCGCGGACGGCAGTGTCGCGTGGCGGTCGGCCCGGGTGCCGGGACGGCCTTACGGACGCGGAATCGTCGGAAAACAGTTCGCTTACCTGCCGACGGTGGACTCGGACCAGCGTGCGAGGATCGAGCGGTACGACATCACGACCGGCGAGCGCGCCGAGCCGCTGCAATTTGAAGTTGCGCAACTCGGCAACCTCGTCTTCGCGGGCGGCCGCTTGCTCGTCGCGGGCGAAGAGCGTGTCCACTGCTTCACCGACTACCAGCACGAGATGGAGAGCCTGCAGCGGCGCCTTCAAAACGAGGGCGACCACGCGGACCTCTATCACGAGCGCGCGCTCCTGCAGATCACCCGCGGCGGCGGCGGCCGCGAAGCGGCGCGTGCCGATTTCGTGCGCGCGATGGAACTGGCGGAGACGGATATCGACGAGGGTTTGGCGGCACTGGTCCGCTACGCCGCGATCGACAATCTGCTCGCGATCGCGCTGATCCGCTCCGATCTGGCGGCAGTGGACGAGGCCGAGCGGCTCGCGCGGACGCGCGCTTACAAGGCACAATCAACCCTGGTCCGTGCACGCGTGCTGAGCCAAGCGGGCAAACCGAGGGATTCGTTCGACGCGCTCATCCGACTGGCAGATGAGTTCCAGGAAGTCGAAGTGGTCCTCGGCGGAGCGCCGCAGGAAGCGCGAGTCGCAGCAGCGATTATTCGCGAGGAGATGCTGCGGCAGGATCCGCGCATGCGCGACGAGTTCCAGGCGAGCGTTCGCGCCCGCATCGCACGCGCCGTCGCCAAGGAGGACCTCAACGACCTCGCTCGGATCCCGGCGCTGTACGGGCATCGCACCCCGAGCGACGAGGCCTACCTCGCCCTGGAACAGATCCACCGCGACAAGAAAGAGAACGAGAAGGCGGATCTCGTCTTGCGGCGCATCATTCGCGAGTTCGAGGAAAGCTCGATCGTGCCCGAGGCGCATCTGAAATTGGCGCTCTCGCTCGCACGGCGCGGAGCAAAGGAAGAGGCATCCGCCGAGCGCGACCGCGGCATGGGCGCGCTGGGCGCGGATCAGCGCGAGAAGCTGAAGCACGTTCTGGCAGAACTGGACCGCTTGATCCCCGCGAGGGTCGCGGACACGGACCTGCCGCGGTTGTCGCTCCCGCTTCGGTCCGCCGCGCTGCCGATGGATTCGGCGCTGCCGTTTTTCGTGACCGGTAGCGCGCCCGCCGCGCTCGCCGACGCAACGCTCGTCGTGCTTCCCGGTGGCAACATCGCGGCACTTCGCACGGACGGCCGGCCGCTTTGGACCAGCGCGCCGCCCGCTGAACCCGTGCGCCCCGCACAAGCTGACGACCCCTCGACGATATCCGTGATGGCCGAGTTGGCTCGGGAACGCCTGGCCGTGTTCGATGGCGAGGATCTGATCGTGGCCGACGCCTACGGCATTCGCCGCTTGCGTGGCGATGACGGCACGACGCGGTGGACGCGCGAGGACGAGTCCGCATCGGCCATGATCGAAGCCGCCTTCAAAGCGATGAAGGCCGGACCGGCCCTCACGCGAACGAACAACTTCCCGACCTACGCGTTCGCGAGCGGCTTGCTGGTGCAGTCCCATCCCAAAGACGGGATCCATGGGATCGACGCCAAGTCCGGCGACGTGACATGGCGCCACGCCGTCCCGCGCCGCATCCCCGTTGGCCGTCCGAGAATCGCCGGCGCCATGGTCCTCGCGGGCTGGGCGCATCCCGGCCTCGTGCGGGTCTATTCGCTCAAGGGCGAGCTCATCCGCGAACACCACGTCCGTAGCGAGCTGAACCAAAGGCCCGGCTACTTGCTTTTCGAACCGCGCCTCGACGACCTGGGCCGGCTCTACCTCGTGACGGGCTGGGCGGACAGGGGCCTCATCGACGGATTCCTATCGGTCGTGGATCCGGGCACGGGCAAATCCCAGGGGTTCCGCGGGATTCCGGTGCGTTCGGCCAACGCGAGGGTGATGCATTCCGGCGTCGGCCGCCTGCTGTTCCATGACGGCGGAAGCGGCGAGAACCTACACGTGATCGAAACCGACAGCGGCAAGTCCGCCCGGGTGTCGATGCCCGAGCTGTTGCGTGTCACGGAGACCGTCCAGGACGGCTCGCGCCTCTTTGTGCTCACCCACGAACCGGGTCGCAGCGAGGCGGGGGCCGTGCTGCTGCGCCTGGACCTGCGCAGCGGGGGCTCGCTGGTGTACCAGCATCCGGCACCGGCCTTGGCCTACGCCACCCCGCGCCTGACCCGCAGGCACCTCGTGATCGCTTCGGCCGAATCCCGCCGATCGGGCGTCCATCTCTACGACCGCGACGCCGACCGCCAGGACTCGCCCCCGCAAAACGCGTTCAGCGTGGGCGGCGATAAGGCCGAATCCGTTCTGTACGTGAACCCGAAGGGGCCGGAGCGCTACGAGATCCCGCCCAGTCTGGGGATCTCGGGACAGGGCCTCCTGTTCAGCACCCCGTTTGGAACAGTGCGCCTGGTGCCCCCCGGATCCAAGTAAGCCTGGCCTGCGTGAAACCTGCCCAGTGTTGACACAGCGCGCGAACCCCCAGGCGGAAGCGCGCGTTACACTTTCAGGATGAATCGAGCAGGCGGGCTCCTCCTCGCGGCTGGTCTTTTTGGCGCGACGCTCCAGCAAACAGCAAGCGCGCAGGACCGGGTCATCCCCAATCTGCCGCGAGGCGTCACCGAGGAAGTGCGCAAGTCATCCAAGCGCGGCCTGGAATACCTCTCGCGGGAACAGCATCGCGATGGATCTTGGCGCCACGGCGGTTCGTACGGGCACTACCCGGTCGCGATGACCGGGCTCGCGGGACTCGCGCTCGTCGGCTCCGGCTCGACACCCACGCGTGGCCCGTATTCCAAACACGTGCGCCTCGCGACACGCTACCTCATCAAGATGCAGCAGCCGAACGGCCTCATCACGGCGCCGAACGAGGAGAGCCGGTCGATGTACGGCCACGGCTTCTCGACGCTGTTCCTCGCGCAGGTCTACGGCATGGAAGAGGACGTCGCGATGCAGCGGCGTCTGCGCCTTGTCTTGCGGAAGGCGGTCGTTCTGATCGAACGGTCGCAGTCCGTTCGCGGAGGCTGGCTCTACACGCCAGACTCGCGCGGCGACGAGGGCTCGGTCACCGTCACGCAGGTGCAGGCTCTGCGGGCGTGCCGAAACGCCGGCATCTATGTGCCGAAAAAGACGATCGGCGACGCGATCGGCTACCTGAAAAAGTGCCAAAACGCCGACGGCGGCATCAGCTACTCGGTGAATCATCGGAGCAGCCGGCCGGCGCTCACGGCCGCAGCGTGCGCCGTCTTGTACAACGCCGGCGCCTACGACAGCGACATGGCAACCAAAGCGTGGGAGTACGCCTGGCGGCACGCCAAGCCGTCGGGAGGCCGCGGCCACTGGTTCTACACCCAGCTCTACATGTCCCAGGCCACCTGGCAAAAGGGCGGTAAGTTCTGGGACGAGTACTACTCGGAGATCCGCGATCGCCTGATCGCGATTCAACAGGGCAACGGATCGTGGCGCGGGGACGGCGCGGGCCTGGTCTACGGAACGGCGATCGCGCTCCTGATCATGCAGCTGCCGTACAACCATCTTCCGATTCTGAGCCGCTAACTTCCTTGCCCAACGGCTGACGCCGCCGTGTTGCTGGCCCAACGGCTGACGCCGTTGGAGCCGCGCAGGCCCGATCGGCGAGGTTCCGCCGGCGCAGCGGAACGGCTTGGGCCCCACGGCCGGAGCCCGCTCTCGCGATGCGCGTCGAAATTCCGCAAAATCCGGGGTCTGAGACGGGTCCTGTGCGTCTGAATTGACAGAAGCAATTAGTATCGGGAGCCGAACCGGGATGGCCCACGTAAGCAGGCCACGCGAACGAGACCGAAAACGGACGTTAAAACACGAACGAGACCGCAGGCCCGCCCGGAATCCGTCCGGCCAGGTCCGCCAAAGAGGGCCCCAGCCGATGGACGACCGCGCCGCAATCGAGCAACTCAAGAGAGCTCACGCCCAGATCAAGACGGAGATTCGCAAGGTCATCGTCGGCCAGGAGGAGGTGATCGATATGCTTCTCCTCGCGATTTTCTCGCGCGGCCACTGCATTCTCGAGGGCGTACCGGGCTTGGCGAAGACCCTGCTGGTCTCGACGCTGGCCCGCTCGATGAACCTCAGCTTCAGCCGCATCCAGTTCACCCCGGACCTGATGCCGGCGGACATCACCGGCACCGAGGTCATCCAGGAGAACAAGTCCACCGGGGCCCGCGAGTTCAAGTTCATCCCCGGGCCCGTGTTCGCCAACGTGATTTTGGCGGATGAGATCAACCGCACGCCGCCCAAAACGCAGGCTGCGCTGCTCGAATCGATGCAGGAACGCCAGGTCACCGTGGGCGGCGAGCGCCACGAACTGCCGAGCCCGTTTTTCGTGCTGGCCACGCAAAACCCGATCGAGCAGGAGGGCACCTACCCGCTACCCGAGGCGCAGCAGGACCGGTTCATGTTCAAGATCCATGTCCGCTACCCGTCGTGGGACGAGGAGCGCGAGGTCGTCAAGACGACGACGGCGGATATCGATGCGCACCTCGAGCCCGTCCTGTCCGGTGAAGAGATGCTCCAGTGCCAGCACGCCGTTCGCCGCATGCCGGTGGCGGACCACGTCGTGGAGTACGCGATGCGGATCGTGCGGACCACGCGTGTCGGCGAGGAGAACATCCCCGATTTCGTCACCGAAAACGTCGCCTGGGGCGCGGGCCCGCGCGCTTGCCAGTACCTGGTGTTGGGCGCGAAGGCGCGCGCGGCGCTCGCCGGCCGTTCGGCCGCCACGTGCGAAGACATCAAGGCCGTCGCCCACCCGGTGCTGCGCCACCGCATCCTCACGAACTTCGCCGCGGAGTCGGCGGGAGTGACCCCGGACAGCCTCATCGATCGGATCCTCGAGGCCGTGCCGGACAAGGACGTCGCCGCGGCCGGCGGTGCCGAGGCGGAACCGGTCCTGAAGAGCTAGCGAGCGGACCGAGCAGCAACCCCTCTGGCAAGGCATTCATGGCAACCCCCGCTTCGAGCCGCTTCCTCGACCCGAAGGTCCTCGCGGAGATCACGCGTCTGGACCTGCGGGCGCGCCATGTCGTCGAGGGTTACATCTCTGGCCACCACAAGTCCCCGCACAAGGGGCCCAGTGTCGAATTCGCGGAGCACCGCGAGTACGTGCCCGGCGACGACATTCGCCACCTCGATTGGAAACTCTGGGGCCGCGAGGATCGCTACTACATCAAGCAGTACGAGGAGGAGACGAACCTCCGCTGCCACCTGCTCTGCGACATCTCCGAGTCGATGCGCTTCGGCACGACGGCTCTGAACAAGTTCGAGTACGCCGCCACGATCGCCGCGTCGCTCGCGTATCTCCTGCTCAAACAACGCGACGCGATCGCGCTGCGCCTGTTCGACGACGACCTGCGCGCGGCTGTCCCGCTGTCGAACAGCATGCACAACCTGCACAACCTGCTGACGCAGATCGAACCCGTGCAGCCCAAGCGCAAGACCGATATCGGCAAACCGCTCCGCGAGTTCGCCGAACGCTCCGGGCGCCGCGCATTGGTCGTGATCCTCACGGATCTGTTCGCGCCGCTCGAGACCCTCGAGGAGGGACTCGCGCAACTTCGCTTCCGAAACCACGAGGTCGTGCTGTTTCACATCCTCGATGAGACCGAGCTCAGCTTCCCGTTCGAGGACAACACGAAGTTCGTCGGAATGGAGGAGATGCCCGACCTCATCGCCGAACCGCGCTCGCTACGCGACGGCTACCTCGCGGTCGTGGAGGAGTTCCTGACCGAAACCCGCCGGCTCTGCGCGAAGATGCGCATCGATTACAGCCTTTGCTCCACGGGCGAACGACTGGACAAGATCCTGGCGACGTTCCTGGCCGCCCGCGCGCGCGTCGTGCGCAGTTCGTCGAGGCGGCGATGAGTTTCGTCCACTTCGGCATGCTCGGCGGACTGGCCCTCGGCTCGCTGCCGATCATCATCCACATCCTCAACCGCCGCCGGTTCAAGATGATGGATTGGGCGGCGATGGACTTTCTGCTCAAGGCCGCCGTCCGGAACCGCCGCCGCGTGCGGTTGGAAAACCTCCTGCTTCTCCTGCTGCGCGTCGCGGTCGTGCTGCTGTTGATCCTCGCGGTCAGCCGCCCGTATACGAAGCGCGGCGCATTCGCGAGCCTGCTCGGCGCCGACGGATCCACCGAGCGCGTGATCCTGCTCGACGATTCGCACTCGATGCGCGCCGGCGCGGGCAACCTCTCGGCGCTCGAACGCGCCAAGAAGATGCTCAAGTCGATGGTGACGCGACTGCACGAGGACCGCAGCTCGGACCGCGTCACCGTCATCCTGGGCTCGACACCCAACCGCGTGGACGACCGTTTCAACCGCGTCGCCATCGCGGGCGCGCACTACGACCGGATGCTCGAGCGGATCGACAAGCTGCGCCCGTCCGACGGCTCGCTGGATGTCGCCGCGGCCGTGCAGGCCATCGAGCGGCACCTCCTCGACGAGGACCGTCGCGTGGTCCTGTACGTCATGTCGGACTTCCGCTCGCGGGACTGGCTCGACCCGAATGGCTCGATAAAACGACGCATCCTCGAGTCGCTCGGCAAACACGCCGACCGGATCGAAACCCACTTCCTCGACGTGGGTGCGCCGCCGGTGCAAAACGTCGCGGTGACGGAATTGCGCTCGCGGGAGCGCGCGGTCGTCGCCGGCGTGCCTGCCAAGTTCATCGCGACGGTGAAAAACCACGGTCCCGACCCCGTCTCCAACATCTCGGTGCAGTTCCGGTTCCCGAACAGCACGCTCAGCCGGCGTATCGAGGGAACGCTGCGCCCCGGCGAGGAGGCGCAGATCGCGAAGGAGTTCACGTTCCGCAAACCCGGGCCCGCCGTCGTCTCCGCGCAACTTCCGTCGGATGTCCTTCCGGCAGACGGTACGCGCCGGCTCACGCTGCGTGTGCGCAGGAGCATGCGGTTCCTGCTCGTGAACGGCGAGCCGTCGGCCGAGGCCTACCGCAGCGAGATCGACTACCTGGCCGCGGCGCTCAGCCCGCCGGGCCCCGTCAAAAGCGGAGTGGAGGTGGACGAGGTGCTCGACCGCGAGTTCAGCGGCCGCGAACTCGATCCGTACGACGGCGTTTTTCTGTGCAACGTCTACCGCCTGCCGAAAGAGCGCATCGCCCGGCTCGAGGAGTTCGTTCAGGCCGGCGGCGGGCTCGTCTTCTTCCTCGGCGACCAGATCGACCCCGACGTCTACAACGCGACGTTTTTCGGGCGCGGCCCGGACGCCGGCAAAGGGCTGCTGCCGCTGATGCTTCGCGAGGTCGAGGGCACCACCGACGATTACGTGCACTTCGCACCGCCCGCGTTCGACCACCCGATCATCCAATTCCTGCGCGGCATCAACGAGATGGTCATGCGCACGGTCTCGATCAAGCGCTTCATCAGCGCCGAGGCGCCGCTCAGCAGCTCCGACGCGCGCATCATCATGAGCTACAGCGACGAAAACGCGTCCGCCGCGCTGGCCGAGAAGAGCTTCGGCAAGGGACGCGTCCTGATGTACACGACCGCCGCCGACATGGAATGGTCGGACCTGCCCAGCAGCCCGCTTTACCTCGCGCTGCTTCAGGAAACCGCGCGTTACGTCGTGCGGCCGGATCCCGGCCACGAGACGCTGCGCGTCGGCGCCCCCATCACCTTGAAGTTCGACGCCGCGAGGATGCGGCGGCGCGCGTCGCTGGTTCCCCCCGAGGACAGCGGCGCCGGCCAGGTCGAGCTCACCCTCGCGGAGGAAACGCGCGACGGGATCGACGGGAAAAAGGAAGGCACCGGGGCTTACCGCTTCTTCTACGACAAGACGGACGCGGCCGGTGTCTACACCGTGGAGCTCGAGTCCCCGGACGGACGGCCGTACACGCAACCGTTCGCGGTCAACGTCGATCCGACCGAAGGCGACCTGCGACGCGCACGCGTCCGCGAGATCGCCGCCGCGATTCCAAACTCGCGGGTCGAGAACACGGACGACTCGGCGCTGCTCGATCTCGCGGAGTCGGACCGTAGCGAGTTCTGGCGGCTGCTGGTGTTCGCGCTCGTCGGCTGCGCAGTCGCCGAGACCCTTCTCGCGTGGCGTTTCGGGCACCACAAGAAAAAGAAGATCGCCACCGAAGCCAAGCAGGTGTTCGTCCGATGAGCGGGTGGCTGCAGAAACTTCTCGGTGTCAATCCCGAAGACATCCCTGAAGGCGCGGTGACCTCGTTTGAGTTCGCGCACCTGCCGCGCGGATCGGCCGCGTTGCTGCTGAGCCTGTTCGTGGTCGCGCTGATCGCGGGTGTCATCTGGGTCTATCGCCGCGAGGGCAGCGCCTCGCGGCGCGCCAAGATCATTCTCGCGACGTTGCGGTGCCTCGTGCTGGTGGGCGCAATCGTGCTTCTGTTGGAGCCGGTGCTTGCGATCGATCAGGTCGAGACCATCGACAAGAGCACGATTGTGCTCATCGACGAGTCGCTTTCGATGTCGACACGCGACCGCTACATCGATCCGATCAAACGCGCGCGCATCTCGAACGCATTCGGCGGCGTGGCGCCGCACCGCGAAACCCGCATCTCTCTCGCCAGCAGGGCGATCGAGGACTCGGGCCTCCTGACGTCGCTTGCCCGGCAGAACTCCGTCGAGGTGTTCCGCTTCAGCGACAGCGCGCTGCCCGTCATGACCATCCCGCGTCTCGGCCCGGCCGAAACGGCACCGCCGCTCGAAACGATCGCTCCCGAAGCGAACCCGCGGGCCGCGCGCGGCACGAACCTCGCCGGCTCGATCCGTCAGGCCGTCGATCAGGTCGGCTCCGAGCGCGTGGCCGCCATCGTCCTCATCTCCGACGGCCGCGTGAACCTCGGCCCTCCGGCCGCGGACATCGCGGTGTTCCTGAAGAACAAGGACCTCGTACTGCACACCGTCGCCGTCGGCGAATCGGAACCGCCCCACAACCTGCGCGCGATCGCGCTGGCCGGTCCGGACCGCGTCTATCGTCGCGACCCCGCGGTGTTCGACGCGAAGGTGAGCGCGCGCGGTTACCGCACCGGCACCGCGCTGTTCGAGCGGCGCTACGAAGGCGGCGAGTGGGAATCACTCGAACGACGCGACATCTCGTTCCCGGCACCGGATCAGGAGGTCAACCTCAAGCTGACCGACCGCCCCCAGGGCGAGGGCGTCGTCGAGTACCGGATCCGCCTGGAGACGGACCCCGAGGAGATCACGCACCGCGACAACGAGAAGCACTTCCTGACGACGGTGGTCGACGAAAAGGCCATGGTCCTGATGGTCAGCGGCTCGCCGTCGCACGAGTACCGAAGCATCAAGAACGTCCTGCTGCGGGACAAGACGATCCGCCTTGCGGCGTTCCTGCAAAGCGCGGACCCGCAGTTCTCCCAGGACGGCAACGACATCAGCCTGCGCACGCTGCCGACGGGGAAGAAGGAACTCTTCAAGTACGACGTCATCCTCCTGCATGACGCCGACTCGACGCTCTGGCCCATCGAATGGCCCGAGTTGATCAAGGAGTTCGTGATGGAGCACCGCGGTGGACTCGGGTTCATCGCGGGCAACAAGCACACGCTGAGCATGCTACGCGGAACCGGTGGTAAGCACATCGCCGAGGTGCTCCCCGTCGTGGTCGACGACCTGCGCGCGGATCAACCCGGCGTCGGCATCGGATACGGCCGCCACTGGAACTCCCCCTGGCGAATGGTGCCCGAGCCCGCCGCGCTGCGCCACGCCGCGACGCGCTTCCACTCCGATCCGCGACGCGCGCGGGCCGAGGTGTGGGACCGGCTGCCGCCGTTTTATTGGAACTTCCCCGTGCTCAAGGAGAAACCCGGCGCCACCGTCCTGGCGCGCCACGAGGATCCGCGCGAGTCCGTGGCGCCCTACGGATTGCGCCCGATCATCGCCGTGCACCGTTTCGGGGGCGGCAACGTGATGTTCGTGGCGACGGACGAAACGCACCGCTGGCGCTCCGTCGCCGAACCGATCTTCGAACGCTTCTGGGTGCAGACGGTGCGCTACCTGCTCGAGGGACGCCACGCCGGCAAGCGCCGGCGCTTCCGCGTTTACCTGGACCGCGAGATCGTGGACCTGGGCGATGCCATCCCGATGGAAGTCGAGGTGTTCGACGAATCGTTCGAACCGGTCGAGTTGGACGCGGTCAAGGTCACCGTCACGGACCCGAACGACGAGGAGAGTGAGATCCTTCTCGAAGCGATTTCCGACAAGCCCGGTCGCTACGCCGGATCCTTCTCGCCGTCGCTCGAGGGCGACTACGCGGTGGACGCGTCCGTGACCGAGTGGCGCGCGAAGACACCTGCGGCGACGTTCATGGTGAGACTTCCCGATCGTGAGATGGGCGACGTGCGCGTGGACGACGCGCTGTTGCGGGATCTCTCCCGTCGCACGCGCGGCCTGTCGCCGCCGCTGCCGGAGATCGAAGCGCTCGGCGACCCCAAGCTGATCCCGCCCGCGACAGAACGCATCGTGACCTCGGGCACTCCGATTCCGCTTTGGGATACGTGGCTCACCGTCGCGGTCTTACTCTCGCTGCTCTGCGCGGAGTGGATCCTCCGCAAGAAATTCCGAATGGTCTAACGAACAACGCAGATGTCCGACCTCACCCAAATCCGCAAACGCCTTCAGGTCCTTCGCGGCCAGGTTTGGACCGCGTTGCTGGTCGACGGCATCGCGCGCGTGCTCGGCACGTTGATCGCCTGCAGCGCGGTGAGTTTTCTGCTCGATCGCCTGTTCAAGCTCGAACTCGCGGCGCGCGGCATCCTGCTTCTGGGCATCGTCGGAACCGCCGGTTTCGTCGCGGTCCGCTACCTCGGCCGCCGACTCAAGAAGATCCCGGGCGAGAATCCGCTCGCGGTCGCCGTCGAGGCCCGCTTCCCCGAACTCAACGACCGGCTCATCTCCGCGTTGCAACTCTCGCGCGTCGAGGACCCGGAACGTTACGGCATGTCCAAGGAGCTGATCGACGACGCGGTCAAAGGCGCCATCGAGCCGGCTTCCAAGGTCCGCTTCCGGGATGTCCTGGATCGCGGCCGGCTCATGAAGTCAGGCGCACTCGCGGCCATCGCCGTCGGCGCCGCCATCGCGTGGGGCACGCTCGACACGGAATCGAGTTCGATCTGGTTCCAGCGCAACATCCTCCTACAGAGCGTTCGCTGGCCGCAGTACACCTATCTCGAAGTCGACCCGGGGCGCTTTCCCGGCGGCGTCGCGCGCATCGTGCGCGGGTCCGACCTGGTCGTGACCGCGCGAAGCGTCGGCCAGATCCATCCCGAAAAGGTCGTGATCTACTTCCGCGATACCGAGGGTTCGCGCGGTGAGGCCACGATGAGTTCGGATCTGGAGCAACTCACCTACCGCTACGAGTTCAAGGAGGTCGCGTTCCCGATCACCTTCCATCTCGAAGGTGGCGACGAGGTGACCGAGGACCACAGCATCGAACTCATGGAAGCGCCCGAGGCGCTGGACGTGGAGGTCGAGGTTGCTTTCCCCGACTACGCGCAGCGCGCACCCGTGCTGGTGGACATCGCGGCCGGCGATCCCGAAGTCCTCAAGGACGGTTCCATCACGGTCACGGGACGTTCGAGCAAACCGCTCGAGGCGGCGTCCCTCGTGCTCGGGGACACCGAAGAGGCGACCATCTCCGCAACGGTGGAGGGCGAGTATCGGTTCCGCGCGACCTTCAAGCCGCAGAAAACGACGATGATCGGCGTGCGCCTGCGCGACACGGACGGACTGACCAACCCCACGCTCACTCCGCGGTTCCTGGTTCGTGTTGTTCCCGATCGCGCGCCCAAGGTGCGCCTGCAGCTCCGCGGCATCGGCCCGATGGTCGTACCCGTGGCTTCGCTCCCCTACACCGTGCGCTTGCGTGACGACGTCAAGGTCGTGCAGGGCCGGCTCGAAGCGAAGAAGGCCGCCGGTGGCGAAGAATCTCCCGAACCCCTTGTGATCCCGTTCGATCCCGAGGGGCTCGGAAGCGACCGCATCGAGCGCACCGGCGTCTTCGAGGTTTCGACGATGGACGTCAGCCCCGGAGCGTTCCTGACGCTGCACGCCTTCGCGACCGACAACGCGCCGACACCGCACGAGAGCAAGTCGGACCCCGTCTCGGTCAAGGTCGTGACGATGGAGGAGCTGCTCAACGAGCTGATCCGACGGCAACAGGAACAGCGCCAGGAATTCGAGGCGCTGATCAAACGCGAGCAGCGACTGAAGAACCGCCTGCTCGACATGAAGGACACGCCGCCGGCCACCCCGTCGGAGCGGCGCGACCGCCTCGACGGCCAGTCGCGCGAGCAGCGCCAAATCGCGCGCCGCGTACACAACATCGAACGGGCCTTCAGCCAGATCCTCGACGAGATGATCAACAACCATGTGCAGGAACGAAGCCGCGTGGAGGACCTCAAGCTAAGGGTCGTCCAAGGACTTCGCAGCCTGCGCACCGGCGTGATGGAGAGCCAAGCGGTCGCTCTCGACGACGCGGCGCGCCACGACGAGTACTCGATCTCCGGCGCGACCGGCGACGAACTCGAAACCAGCTACGACCGCGTGCTCAAAGCGATGGATCGCGTCCTCGCCAACATGGAGCGGGTCGAAGGATTCACCGAGATCGTCGAGAGCGTCCGCGCGCTCAAGAAGCTCGCCAAGCAATCGCGCCTGAACACGGAAGCGCGCCTGAAAGAGGAGCTCGAAAAGCTCTTCGGCGTCGACCCGAACAAGTAATGATGCTGGCCCAACGGCTGACGCTCGTTGGAGCGGCTGGCCTAACGGCTGACGGCGTTGGAGGAGGGGATCCGGCGTCCAAAGGGCCCATCTGTGGCGGGCTTTTTACGCTGATCCCGGGATGGTCTGGGCGGTTTTAGTAGACACGCCCACCTTGTGGCGGGCGTATTAACATTAGATGGGTAGACTCGGAGGTTGCGCGGCTGGGCAACGGCAACGCATTTCCGGCAGAAGTGTCTTGTGAGCAAGAGGTTACGCCGTGACTAGAGCTCTGATCCTCCTCGCGTTCTCGATGATCGCCACCCCGGTTTTCGGCCAAGACAAAAAGCCCGAAGCCAAACCGGCGGCGAAACCCGCCCCGACGGGTGAAGAAATCGCTGACGAGCAGGCGCGAATCCGCCAACGGCTCGAGCACATCGAGGCCACGATGAAGCGGGTCGCCAAGATCCTCGCCAGCCGCAACCCGGAGCAGGCGGCGCGCCTCCAGATGGCGTTTCGCAAGAGCCGCGGAGAGGACGAAAACCTGGCGCGCTTGAAGGAGATCGAGAACTACCTTCGGTCGGGCTACTTCGAGCAGGCGCTCAAGAGCCAAAAGGAGCTCGACCGCGCGATCGAACGTCTCCTCGACATCCTGCTGGATCGCCAAGGCGACCTGAAGGAGCTCGAAGAGGAGATCAAGCGTCTCGAGAGCGTCGAGCAGCACCTGAACAAGATCATCGCGGACGAGCGCGAGCAGCTCCATGAGACCGAGAAGTTCGCAAACCCGGAAAAGACGCTGCGCGACGCGGCCGCCGCCAAGCGCAAGCTCGAGGCGCTGATCGCCAGGCAGCAGGCGATGATCGGCTCGACCAAGGCTAAATCGGGCGAGTCGGGTCAGGGCAAGGACATCGAAGCGCTGAAACAGCGTCTCGAGAAACTGCAGAAGGACCAAAAGGGCGCGCGCGATCAGACGAACCCCGAAAAACAGGAAGCGCTCGCCAAGCGCGCGGAAGAACTCGCGAAGGACATCGCGGCGATGGCGGACAAGCAGGCCAAGAAGGCCGCGGACAGCGGCGAGGCCTCACCTCCGAGCAAGCGCGCCTCCAAGGCGGGCAAGCAGGCGGCCGACGCGGTGCAGCGGGCCTCCCAGGGCATGGGCGAAGCCGCGTCGAAGATGAAGGCCGGCGAGAAGCCCGGTGCCGAACAAAAGACCGCGGAGCAGGACCTGAAGGAAGCCCGCGAGGCGCTGGAACGGCTCTCCCGCCACGCGCGCCATCAAGAGAACAAGGACCTCGCGAAAAAGCAGGAACGCATCCGCAAGGACACCGAGCGCCTGCAGCGCGAGCTGGAACGCCTGCAAAAAGGCGCGCCCAAGTCCGACTCGGGCAGCGGCGAGCTCGGTAAGGCGCAGGACAGCATGAAGGGCGCGCAAAAGGGCCTTGAGTCGTCCGACCGCGGCGGAGCGCTGCCGAAGGAGCAAAAGGCCAAAGAGGAACTGGAACGTGCGTACAAGAAACTCGAAGAACTCGAAAAGGAGTTGAAGCGCCTCATCAAGCTCCCGGACTACGACAAGATGGCGAAGGACCAGGAGAAGACGGAGCAGGACACGGAAAAGCTCCAGAAGAAGATGAAGAACGAGGGCGCGCAGCCCGGCGACGAGGACGGGAAGGCCACTCCCGGCGAGGGCCAGGTACAGCAGGCCAAAAAGGCCATGCAACGCGCCAAGCGCAACCTCCGCCAGAGGTCCGCCAAGGGCGCGAACAGCGATCAGAAGGAAGCACTCGAGCGCCTCGAAAAAGCGCGCGAAGAACTCGAAGAGGCGCTGCGCCAGCTACGCGAGGAACAGCAGCTCATGTTGCTGGACGCGCTGGAGCGCCGCCTCGGCCGGATGCTGCAAAAGCAGATCGCGATCTCCAAGGAGACGATCGCGTTGCACCTGCGCGTCAAGCAGGTGAAAAAGCCCGCCCGCGCGGATGTCAACAAGAGCACGCAGCTCGGTCAGGGCGAGCGCGAACTCGAGGCCGAAGCCGACAAGATCCTCGAGATCTTGAGGGAAGAAGGCACGACGGTCGTCATCCCCGACATCGTCAACGACCTGATGGGTGATTTCAGCACGCTCGACCTGCGCCTGACCAAACTGGAGTCCGGCCCCTACACGCAACAGATCCAACGCGACGTCGAGGAGACGCTGCGTCAGCTCATCAAGGTCATTCAGGAAGAGCGCGAGCGTCGCCAGGGCGGTGGCCAGGGACAGGGTCAGGACGGCCAGGAACAAGCTCCCGACGAGAACCTCCTGCCCACGTCCGCCGAACTCAAGATGCTGCGCGAGATGCAGGTGCGCGTGAACCGCCGCACCAAGCTCTTCCAGAAGATCGTGGACAACAACAAAGACAAGGCGGAGACCCGCGCCGATGAGCGCGGCCGAATCGCCAAGAAACAGAAGTCCGTCGGCGACCTGACCAGGAGCATGGCGGACAAGCTGAACCGGGAGGAAGAGTAGTGGCTGGAACATCCGTGTTTGGGCGCTGCCTCGCCATCCTCGTCGTGTTCGCGTCGGTCGCCGGCGCCGAACCCGAGGCCAAGTCCAAGACCGAAGAGCTCGCCGAGCAGCTCAAGGCGCGAAAGATCGAACGTTTCTTTTCGATGATCGAAAAGAACGCGGCGATCCCCGCGGACCTCAAGGCGCGCGTGATGAAGCTCAAGGACGGCGCATCCCTCGGCGGCGAGTTCGGCTGCATCCACCAGTCGCTCCTGATTCTCGATGACGACTACAAGCGCGCCGACGCGCTGTTGCTAAACGAGCGTTTCGCCGCGGCCGCCGAGGTCCTCGACCGGATCCGCAAGTCGGACGACAAGTACGTCGCCGGCTACGCGACCTACCGGCTCGGCCTCGCCGAGATCAACCGCGAGCGCTACGAGCAAGCCGTCGAAGCCTTCACCGAGGTGCTCAACAAGCACCGCGCGGTCGGCTGCGACATCGAGTGCGCGTTCTACCTCGCGGTCGCGCTCGGCCAGTCGCGCCAAAAGGAAAAGGCGATCGTCGCCGCGAAGCGCTTCCTCGACGACTACCCGGACGCACCCGAGCGCTACCGGAACGCGACCGAGCAGATGCTCAAGGAGCTGATGCAGGACTGGGAGAGCCCGCTCTACGATCTCGCGAGCCGCATGAACCACGTAGGCCGGATCATCGAGAGCGGCGAAACCGGCAAGCGGCCGCAGGACGAACAGGGTGACATCGTCTCGATCCTCGATGAGCTCATCAAGAAGGCCGAGGACAATGAAGGCAACGGCCAAGGCGGCGGCGGCGGTGGCGGCGGTGGTCCTCCGCGCGGCAACCAGGCCCCGAACGGACCGGCCGGACAGTCGACGCTGCCCCCGGGCGCATCGCGCGTCGGCGACCTGCGCGGCAAGAAGACCGCGAAGGCGGGCCAGAAGTGGGGCGACATGCGCGACAAGGAGCGCGAAGAAGTCCTGCAGGCGTTGAAGGACAAGTTCCCGGAGCGCTTCCGCGAATTGCAGAAGTACTACGAGATCGCACTCGCCAAGCAGAAGCGCGTGACCGATCGCGACGAGGACGGAGCCGACGACGAATGACGCGCCCCAGCGCGCGGCAGAGCGCGGTTGGTCTTGCCCTGGTCCTCCTCGCGAACCCGGCGCTATTTGCGGACACGGTTTCGTTCGTGAACGGCGACGAGTCCCGCCAAACGACGCTGACAAGCGTCGCGGACGGCCGGGCGATCCTGCGAACGCCCAACGGCGACTGGAACGTTCCCGTCGCCAACCTCGCGACCGCACGCTTGTCCGAGAGCACGCCCGAAAGCGCAGCGGGATCCCGCAACCTCTACCTCCACAACGGCGACAAGCTCGACGGCACCATCACCGGCGAGGGCGAAACCGTCCGGCTCGACAGCGCCCACGTGAAGGGGCTCACGGCCCCGCTCGACTCGGTCAAAGCCGTTCGATTCGGACGGCTTCTCGGCACGCAGGCGAAGTTCGAGGACGCGTTTCAAGAGTTGCTGGCGAAAAACCGCCACGCCGTCCTGATGCGCCGCGGCGACAAGCCGTTTCCCCTCGAGGCGCGCGTGCTTGCGCTGACCGGCAAGACGGTTCGTGTTCTGCTCGGCGAAACGCCGCGCGACGTCGACGCACAAAAGGTCTACGGGTTCGTGCGGGCGAAAGAGGATACGGCCCCGGCTGCCGACGTCGTTCGCGCTCGCGCGTTTCTGGTGGACGGCGGGCGCGTCACGATTCCGCTCGAATCGATGGACAAGGCCGAACTGCGCGGCGGCGGCGCGACGATCGCGCGCGAAGCGGTCCTGCGCATCGAGATCGAGAGCCCACTCGCGAAGAGACTTTCGGAACTCGAGCCGATCAACGTCGAGGAGGTCTCCCTCTTCGGCAAACCGCGCCCCTGGCGGCGCAACGAGATGGTCATCGGCGGAGCGCTGCGTATGCGCGGGAAGACCTATACTTCGGGTCTAGGCGTGCACACGCGCTCGCGCATCGAGTTCGTGCTCGGCGGCCGCTGGAAGCTCTTTTTCGTTCGCTGCGGAATCGACGACGCCGCCGGCGACGAGGGTGCGGCCGTGTTCCGCGTACATCGCGACAACGAGCCCGAACCCAGAAGCGCGAAACTCACCCGGTCCGACCGGCCCGTCACGATGCGCATCGACGTGACCGGGGTCGACCGGTTGGTGCTCGAGGTGTTGCCGGGGGGTTCCTACACCTCGGATTTCTGCGACTGGGCCGACGCCCGGCTGTCGAATCCCGAGAAAATGGATCCGCCGCCTACCAATCAGAAATAAGCTGTTAGTCCCCCGCCAGGCCAAGGCAGACGGCTAAGCCACGGCAGAAGCGGGACGCCTCTGCAAGCCCGCTGGAGGGCGAAAATGTTCCATAGAACTTGGCTTTGCATCCTGGTCCTTACCGGCCTCGCGGCCGCGGACACGGTCGACCTCAAGACGGCGGTCGCGCGGGTGCGCGCGCTGGAGAAAGAACGCATCGCGATCGCGAACAAACTCGCGAAGTCCGTGTGCGCGGTGTTCCGCGGCGGCGGCGGCGGCTCGGGTGTGGTGATCACGAAGGACGGCCTCGTCCTGAGCAACTTCCACGTCACCGAACTCACCGCGGAGATGCGCATCGGCATGAACGATCAGCGCATCCACCCGTCCGTGCTGATCGGTACGGATCCGTCGGGGGACCTCAGCCTGCTGCGGCTCACCGAGCCCAAGGAGTGGAACTTCACGAAACTCGGCGACTCGGACGCGCTGAAACAGGGCGACTGGGTGTACGCGATGGGAAACCCCTTCCTCCTCGCGACCGACTTCACGCCGACCGTCACCCTCGGAGTCGTGAGCGGCATCAACCGCTACCAGCCCGGCTCGATCCGCGGCCAACTGCTCTATCCCGATTGCATTCAAACGGACGCGGCGATCAACCCCGGCAACAGCGGTGGACCGCTGTTCAGCCTCGACGGTGAGGTCGTCGGGATCAACGGACGCGGCTCGTTCCGGTTCCACGAACGCGGCAAGGTCGCCGTCGGCGTGGGCTACGCGATCAGCGCGAACCAAATCAAACACTGCCTTCCCGAGATGCGGGCGGGCATGGTCGTGCAGCACGGAACCCTGAACGCGCTCGTTCGCGACGACATCGACCCCAAGTGGCGCGGCGGCATCCGGGTCACGTTTCACCAGATGCTCTCGCCGTCGTGCGCCGAGGACGCCGGCATCAAGGTCGGTGACGCCCTGATGAGCTTTCAGGGCGAGCCGGTGACGGAAACGAACGACTTCCTGCGCCGCATCGCCGTTTTGCCGAAGGGCCGCCGGGTCTCGCTGCGCGTCTCGCAATACAAAGACGGCACGTGGACCGAGAAGGACCTGCGCATCAAGCTGGACGGTGTCGAGATCGTGAAGAAGTCGGCCGTCCGTGGCCGCAAGGTGCCGGAAGTCTACCTGCGCCACGAAGTCGACCGCACGCTCGCCGCCGCACGCGGCACCCTCCAACCGATCGAGGACGAAACCGCCTCCGGCACCCTCACCGTGCGCGGACGCGAACCGAAACCCCTGCGGATCAGCCACACCGCCGGATCGATCTCGCGCAAGTACGGCGATTCGCTGCGCACCGCGACCGAGGAAGGCGGCACCGACGGGGAGAAGCCGCTCGATCCCGACAAGCGCGCGGACATGTTCGAGCGGCGCAACTATTGGAACGATCTCCTGTCGCCCGACGGCACGAAACACTTCGAGTCGATCACGCTCACCGGCGGCGCCCTCGTGAACGGCAAGACCGTCGATCGCCTCGAAGCTACGGCCAAGGACGGCAGCGAGCGCGTCTACTTCATCGATCTCGATAGCGGCCGACTCGTGCGCGCCGACATCAAGTCGCGCCAGTGGGTCCGCTGGATCTCGCTGTTCCTGACCGACTGGCGCAAGGCCGGCGGCCGGATGCGCCCCTACCGGATCGAAATCTGGGATCGCGACAAAGAGAAGCTGCTCCAGACCATCGAGTACGAGAGCATCATCGGCTCATGATTCGATCCTCAAGAATCCTCCTCCTGGCGATCGCGATCGCGCTGCCGGCGAGCCTCGCCGTGGCGCAGGGGTTCCGCGCACGCAGCCCCAGGATCCAACGCGCGGTCGACGGCGTGCAGCCGTCGGTGGTGAAGGTCTTCGGCGCCAAGGGGTTCCGCGGCGTCTACGGCTACATGACCGGCGTCATCGTCCATGAAAGCGGCCTCGTGCTCACGCGCGGGTCCGTCACGCTGGACGAGGCGCATCACATCAGCTGTCATCTCCACGACGGGCGGCGCTACGAGGCGACCATCCGCCGCGATGACCGGCGATCGCGCATGATCCTGCTCAAGCTCGCGGGCAAGGCCGGGACGAAATTCCCGGTCGCGCCGATCGGCGACAGCGAGGGCGTCGCGGCCGGCGACTTCGTGCTGCTCATCGGAAACGCGTTTCGTGTCGCGGTCGGGCGCGAGGAGTGCGCCGTGAACCTCGGCATGGTGAGCAGCATCCAGAAGATGAAGATGCGGTCGGGCCTGAACAACTTTCCGTACGACGGCCCGGTCATCCTGCACGACGCGATGAACAACCCGGGCGTCTACGGCGGACCGCTCGTCGACATCCACGGTAAGGTCATCGGCATCAGCGGAACGCTCGTGGAGAGCCGCTCGACCAACGTGCAGGTGCACTACGCGATCCCGATGAACGACCTCAAGGAGTTCATCTCCCATACCGTCAACAACCCCGACGCTCCCCGCCTGTATGCGCCACGGCGCAAGCAAACGGAAGAGGAGAAAAAGGGCCCCGGTTTCCACGGCATCCGCGTCCTGCGCGGCGGTTTCAACCGCGCCACCGAGGCGTACATCGACCGCGTGATCCCGGACTCGCCCGCCGCGAAGGCCGGCCTACGTGCGGACGATCTCATCGTGAAGATCGACGAGACGCCCATTCGCTCCTGGAAGACGTTTACTCGGACCATATCCCAGTACCGCGCCGGTCACACGGCGCGCCTCACGATCAAGCGAAAGAAAGAGATCAAGCTCATTTCGCTGACACTGACCGAGAGGGGTGACTCATGAACTCCGCCGCACTCTGTTTGTTGCTCCTGATCGGCGCGCCCGATGAACCCGCGAACACGGACGGACCCGACGAGCTGATCGCGATGCAGGTCGCGATCCGCGCCGCCGTGCAAAAAGTCTCGCCGTCGGTCGTCACGATCCTCACCACCGGCGGCATCCGCCACATCGAGATCCCGGCGAATCTCAGGAAGCGGGACAGCGCACCGGAGCGCCCGCGCGACGCGCGACGGCCGGTGCCCGAGGACGACGGCGGCAAGAAGGCGCCGGGCGGCAAGAAGGCCCCGCACTTCGAAAACCCGTGGCAGAAGATGCTCGCGCCGCCGGGTTTCAAGAAAGCCGAAGGACCGTCGACGGGTGTCGTTGTCTCCAAGGACGGATACATCGTGACGTCGGCCTGGAACTTCGAGAGCAAACCGAACTCGATCGTCGTGTCCCTCGCGGACGGGAGTTCGCACGCGGCCACTCTCTTAGGCATCGATCGCGCAGCGGGCCTCGCGCTCCTGAAGATCGAAGCGGGCGTCGACCTCACACCGGCGGAGACGATTCCCGGCAAGGATGTTCACATCGGCGCGTGGGCCTTCGCGATCGGCCGCGCCCTCTCGCACCGCACGCCGGAAATCAAGTCCGGCATCATCAGCGCGCGGGACCGCATCGACGGGAAGGCGCTGCAGACAGACGCGGCGACCTCCCCGACGAACTACGGCGGCCCGCTGATCGACATCGAAGGGCGCGTGTACGGGATCATCGTGCCGCTCGGCGCGCGAGGCCAAGAGGCCAACCCGTCGTGGTACGACGCGGGAATCGGTTTCGCAGTGCCTTACGATTCCGAATCGCTGGTCAAGCGGCTCGGCAAGAAGGGGACGGAGCTCTTGCCCGCAGTGCTCGGGGTCACGCTCAATCAGGACCGGACCGAGACGGGCGCGCTGCTCACCGGGGTCGCGCCCGATACCGGCGCGGAAAAGGCCGGCCTCAAGAAGGGCGACCTCATCACGTCGATCGACGGCGACATGGTGAAGAACGCGTTCACGCTGCGCTTCGCGATTGGGCGCAAGCGCGCGGGCGACAAGGTCACGCTCGTCATCGAACGCGGGGGCGTGAAACAGACCGTCGAGGTCACGCTGACCGAGCGGCCAAAACCCTCGGACGACAGGGCGAGATTGCCCGTCGCGATGCCGGGTAACCGTGGCAAGCAGAAAGAGAAAAGAGGCGACCGTTGAGGGTCCCCGCGGCTCGGCTCATTGCACTGCTGACACTCGTGCTGCTGCCCGCGCGCGAGGCCGGAGCCGGTGACAAACCGGACGACTCGAACCACGAGATCCGCCTGCGCAGCGGGACGATCCTGGTCGGCCGGCTCAAAGCGAACGTCTGGAAGTGCGCCACCGCGTTTGGAGAACTCTCCATCCCCGTGGCCGAAGTCCGGCGTGTGCGGTTTGGCCGCAAGTCCGATCCGGAACGGGTCCAGAAGGTGCGCGCCCTCATCAAGGATCTCGATTCGCCTCAGGCCGCGCGGCGCGACTTCGCGGTTGCGGCGCTTCGGGAACAGGGCGTCTTCGCGGCGCCGGACCTGAAGGAGCACAGCGTCGGCGCGAGCCGGTCCGCGCAGGTCAAGAAGCTCTGCGTGGACCTACTCGCCAACCTCAAGGAGGGCCCGCGCGACTGGCCCGTCGACGACGACCGCATCGAGACCGCGCGCTTCAATCTCAAAGGGACGGTGTCCCAAGCCAACTTCACGATTCAGATCGCCGAACTCGGCGCGATCACCGTCGAGCGTCGCCACATCGTCGAACTGCGCGCGCACCGTCCGTCCGAATCGCACACCTTCAAGGTCACCGGCAAGCACTCGCCGCGAACGTCGTGGCTCGACACGAAACTGCAACTCAAACCCGGCCAGCGATTCAAGATCACGGCGCACGGCGCGATCATGTTCCCGCAATGGGGAGGAAACACCTTCGCACCCGATGGCGCGTTCAACATGGGCAACTGGGGCGGCATGCCCATGGGCTCGCTCATCGGACGCATGGGTGCCAGCGGCCCCATGTTCAAGGTCGGCCGGTTCTATGCCGGCGCCCCGGCCGGCAAGGGCACGCTGCATCTCTGTGTCGGCATCACCGTCCAGAACATGGCCAGCAACGGCGAGTACAGCGTCTCGGTCGATATCGAAGAGTAGCCCGGCACGGGCTACTCCCTCGGCCTTTGCCTCGGCCTAGCTCCTCCACCTCGGCCTAGTCCTTCGAAGAACCAAGGTCGAGGTCAAGGCAGAGGGATCAAGGCGAAGGCTCAGGCCGAGGCCGAGGGTCGGCGACTACTGGTCGCCGACAACGATCTCCGTTGTCCGGCCGCGCTCCAGCGTGAAGTCGCCGCTCACGATCGGTTTCTTCAGCGTCGGGTGCGTCAGCACCGCGCGCCACTGGCCTTCGGGCAGGCCGGTGAGATCGATGAGCTTGTCGTCGAACTCCAACGTCGGCGCGATCTCCTGTTCCTCGAGGAAGAACTGGACGCGAACGACGCGGAACGGTTCCTTGTGCGGCGCGCGGTTGGCATCGACCAGGAGGTGTGTGATCTGCTCGGGCGGCAACTCCTCCTCCTCGAAGACCGGCGGCAACCTCTGCAGCAACTCCGCGTCGTCGTCCTCCTGACTGCGTCGCCGCAACCGGATGTCGAGGCGCCGGCGGTCGTTCTCCACGAAATCCACGACCGTTTCCAGGGTGCCGAACTCGGCCGACGTCACGGTGACCAGGTACGAACCCGGCATCAGGCCGCTGAGGCCGAACCAGCCGTTGTGATCGCGACGCCCGCGCGAAACCCGCCAGTCCCCCAGGTTGAACTTGAGCGCCGGATTGTGCTCCTCGAGCGGCCGTGCCTCCACCAGCGCGTCACGCGGCACGCCGCCGCGGCCACGCAGCCGCCCGTAGAGGTACGGCCCCGGCGGCAACTCGACCCGGACCTGGCGGCCGACGCTTGGAATCGCAGTGATGAGCGCACCACCGTAGCCCTGCGCACGAGCGCTCAGCTCGAAGAGCAGGCGGTTGTCGAGACGTCCGATCTCGAACCGGCCGTCGCGATCCGACCGCACGACCGGCACGCGCTCGATCGGGAACTCCTTGACCTGGTAGTTGCGCGGATTGCCGAAGTTCACACCGCAGCGAATCTCGGCACCCGCGATCGGCTTGCCGTGTCCGGCCTCGCGAACCGTTCCGCGGATGCGCGACTCTCGCAGCAGCTTGAAATTCAGATTCGGCCGGATCCCCTTGCGTAAGAGGATGCGCTTCTTGAACAACGCCTTCCCCGGCGCGTCGACGACGAACTCGTGCATGCCGTACACACCCTTGTCGAACGACCACCGACCGGTGCGCCCAACGTGCACGTGCAAACCGTTGATTCGAAACTCGCCGCTGCCGGGCCACCCGGTGAACCGCCCTTTGAGCTTCACGGACTTCTGAGAGCGAATGCGCAGCTTCACGTGCCGGGTCTCGCCGGCGTTGAGCTGTACAACCAGGCTGTCGACCCCGTAGGGCTGCACCTCCGCCTGCACCACCGCCTCACCTTCGTCCAAGTCGTAAAACTCGAACCGGCCATCCGCGCCGAGCTTCTGAACGACCTCCTCGCCGTTCATGAACAACTTCACGACGCCGTCCTTGGTCGACTGCGCCCGCACCTCGCCCGTGATCGCCGGGCGCCCGCGCAGAACGATCACTGTCTCGACGCCTTCCGCGACCTTCGACGCGGTCTGCGTCACGTAGCCCTCGGCGAGCACGTCCACACGAAACGGGCCCTTCTCGTCGGCGTAGGGCGCGAACTCCGTGACGCCGCCCCGATTCGTGCGCTCGCGATACAGGATCGCGGGACCCCGCCGAAACACGACCAACGCGCCGGGCAGCGCGACACCGTCGACGTCCTCGACCCTCACCGTGACGGTCCGCTCCTCCTGCTCGGCCGGTCGCAACAGTTCGAGCACCAAGATGGCGGGCTCGGCGGCCACGAACGGGTCCTCCTCCGGCTCGTCCTCCTCTCCGAACCCCATCGCCGGCGGCGGCGGGTTCGTCTCGCCGGGCGCGACCGCGTCAGCGGGGATGTCGATCGGAGGCGGATCTCCGGCAGCGGGGCCCGGGCCCGGCACGGGCTTGAGCACGGGTGCGGCCTCCGCGCTGGGTGCGGCCCGCTGCGCATTCGGGTTCGCGTCCTGCCCGGCGGATTCCACCGCGAACTCCCGTACGACGAAGACCACCGTCGCGGTGCAGGCGATGAATAGCGTGGCAAGGACGCCGACTTGGATGGAGCGGGCCGGCATGGATTCACTCTATCAATAGACTTCCGCGCGGAACTGCGTCTTCCCGTTGTTCTCCGGATCCGTATTATCGGGGCGCAGGCATGCCCCATCTTCGAATCACGATCGACGGCAAATCGCAGAAACTCCAGCTCCAGAAGGCGCTGAGCGTCGCTGGCCGGAACACCGATCTCGACATCCCCCTGGCGACGACATCCGCATCCAGGGAGCATTTCCGCATCGGGAGGCTCAAGGACGGGAGTTGGGCCATCGAGGACCTCGGCTCCACCAACGGCACGTTTGTCAACGGCAAGCAGATGAAGCGTGGACGCATCAAGCACGAGGATGTGATCCAAATCGGGCGGGACTGCACGATCGTGTTCGTGGACGCGCCGGCGGCCGCGCCCGCGCCGAAAAAGACCGCGCCGGGGACCGCCCCGGTATCCGCAAAACAGAAGAGAAAAGGACCGAGCGGGCCGGTCGTGCTGAAGAGCAAGGCGGACCGCGAGAAGGAGCGCAAGGACGCCGAGCGCCAGCAGCGCAAGCTGGAGCGCACGGCGGCCTTAAAGGCCGGAGTCCCGCTCGAGGAAGTCCTCAAGCAACAAAAACAGCAACAACAAGACGAAGACCAAGCGGCGAAGAAGAAAAAGAAGAAGAAGAAGGCGAAGGAGCCCGAGCCCGCAGAGCAGCCGGCCGCACCGAAGACGATTCATGTCATCGACAGCGAAGAGACGCTCATCAAGTTGCTCGCACGCGAGGGCGGCATCAAGGCGATCCTCGCGGCCGGCGAACGAGTAACGTTCGGCAAGTACGACCTTCTAAAAAAACTCAGCGAAGGCGGCATGGGCGTCGTGTTCAAGGCGAAACACCCGAAGCGCGGCCTCGTCGGGTTGAAACTCCTTCGCGGGCGCATGGTCGACGAGGAGAACATCGCCCGCTTCAAGGGTGAAGCGTGGGCGATCAGCGCGTTCGATCATCCGAACATCGTCAAGGTCAGCGACCTCGGCGAGCACTCCGGCATGCACTACATCGCGATGGAGTACATCGACGGCGAGGACCTGCTCGGCATCGGGATACGCCGCGAGCTGACGTACTACCAAATCAGCGAGGTCATCATGGGTCTCGCAAGCGTGCTCGAGCTCGTGCACGGCAAGAACATCTATCACCGCGACATCAAGCCGCAAAACGCGATCATGGACAAGAGCGGTCGCGTGAAGCTCATCGACTTCGGCATCGCGACCATCGAACGCGAAACCGCCGCTGCGGAGACAGCCGAGGGGCTCATCATGGGCACGCCCGCGTTCCTGTCGCCGGAGCAGGGCGCGCGCGGCAAGATGGGCGACATCGACGGCCGCGCCGACCTCTACAGCCTCGGCGCCGTCATGTACTACCTGCTCACCGGCCAGCGCCCGTTCACCGGCCGCAGCGCGCTCGCCGTGCTGAACATGAACATGAAACAGCCGCCCAAGCACCCGCACGAGATCGACCATCTCATCCCCGGCGGCCTGATCGACATCTGTCTGCGGTTGCTCGAGAAACAACCCGCGGACCGCTACCAATCCGCCAGGGAGCTGATGACCGCGATCACCGGTTGGCGCAAGACCAAGGCCGGCCGCAGCGCGCACGAACGTCACAAGAAAATCGTGATGTTGCGCGAGAAGAAAAAGAAGCGCTTCGGCAGCTAGCTGCCCAACGGCTGACGCCGCAGTGTCCTTTGCCCAACGGCTGACGCCGTTGGAGCCTCATGTTCGAGCGGTCTGAGATGGGGGCGGGAGTGGGTCCTAGCTCGCCCGGCCGGCCGACGCCTACATCACCCCAGTCAGCAAGCGGCGAAAGTTCGAGCCGCACACCTTCGCGACGTCGTCCTCCGACACCCCGCTCGCTCGCAGCGCGTCCGCGATGTTCGGGAAGTCCGCGGCGGTGTGAATGCTCGTCGGGAGATGGGACCGGCTGAAGCCGCCGTCGAGGTCGGAACCGATGCCGACCGACTCAGGCCCGCAGATCTCGAGCATGTGCATCAGGTGGGCGACGACGTCGTCCATCGTCGCGCGCCCTTCGCAAAGGAACTTCGAGAACAGGACGATGCCGACGACGCCACCGCGACGCGCGACCTCCGCGAGATGCGCATCGGTCAGGTTGCGCCTGTGTGAGTAGATGGCGTCCGCGCCGACGTGACTCGCCATGACCGGACCGCGCGCCGTCCCGAAAAGGTCGTCCACACTCGTGCGGCTCAGGTGCGAGATGTCATGCACCATGTTCAACCGGTCCATCGCGCGAACCAACTCGACGCCGTCGGCCGTCAAGCCGCCCTCGGCAGCGCATCCGGCGGCCCACTTGTTTTTCTGATTCCAAGTCAGGCCCGCCGCCCGAACCCCGCGCTTGTAAAAAAAGTCGAGATCGTCGGGCGTCTCGACGGGCTCGCACCCCTCGATGAGACCCACTAGGCAGACTTTCTTCCCCGTCGGAAAGGTGCCGACGTCGATCGCATCGGCGGGCCAGATCACGGTGCCGGAACTGCGGCCGGGCAACGCGTCGTAATACGCGAGCTGTTGCTCCGCTACCTCGCGCGCCGTCTCGGTGTCGGGATCGAACTTCGCGGAGAAGATCGTCGCGCAAGCGAGCGAGATCCCGCCGGCGAGCAGGTCGGGCAATCCGAGCGCTGCGTCGGGATGCCCGTGAACGAAGTCGCGCCCGTTCAGCAGGCTTGACCAGGCGATATCCAGGTGCGCGTCGGTAAACGGCAACATCAAACGAATCCTCGAATAAGGAGGACAACCGGCCCGGTAACCTACGGCTCACGGGCGTCGGGGCCCTCGCGGCTCCCGGTGCGCAACCTATTGTGGCGGCACAACTTAACGCCCGTCCGTGGGCCGCGCAAGCTACCTGGGAAGTTGGTACATTTCGGGTCTTGAGGGCGTTACGAGAGATCGGAAACCGATGACCGGCGCTTTGCCCGTAACTCCCGAGGACATCGCCTCGGCGCACCGCCGCATCCAGGGCGTATGCCATCGGACGCTGATGTTCACGTCATCCGCGCTCGACCGCGAAGCGGGCTGCCGGGTCCTCCTCAAGGGTGAGAACTTCCAGCGCGTCGGCGCGTTCAAGCTGCGCGGCGCCTACAACTTCGTCGCGCAGTTGAAGGCAGCGGAGCGCAAGAAGGGCGTCGTCGCGGCGTCGAGTGGCAATCACGGCCAGGGCGTCGCGCGAGCCGCGAAGCTCTTCAACGTGCCGGCGAGCATCGTCGTCCCGGAAGACGTGATGCCGGGCAAACGCGAAGCCATCGAACGCGAAGGCGCCAAGGTCATTCTGGCGGGGACCACGAGCGACGTGCGCCTGGCCCGCGCGGCCGAGATCGCGGAGGAGACCGGCGCGACGTTCGTGCACGCGTTCGACCACGCCTGGACCATTGCCGGGCAGGGCACCGTCGGAAAAGAGATCCTCGAGGACGCTCCGCACGTCGATGCGCTCTTGGTGCCGTGCGGCGGCGGCGGCCTGCTCGCCGGATGCGCGCTCGCCGCGAAGTCCAAGAACCCGCGCATCAAGGTCTACGGCGTCGAGCCCGAAACCGCCAACAGCATGGGCCAGTCGCTGGCCGCGCACAAGCCGGTCACGATCGAACCGTCGAACACCATCGCCGACGGCCTCCGCCCGGTGGCACCGGGCCGCATGCCGTATCAAATCTGCGCCGCGCTCGTGGACGGCATGTTGACCGTGAGCGACACGGAAATCGCGGAGGCCGTGCGCTTCCTGCTCGCCCGCGCGAAGGTGCTCGTCGAGCCGTCCGGCGCGGCCGGCCTCGCCGCCCTCTTGTTTCAAAAACTCGGGGACAACATCCCCGGCACCGCGGCAACCGTATTAACGGGCGGCAACGCCGACTTCGAAGTGCTCGCGCGCATCCTCCGCCAGGAGATCTGATGAGAACGCTCTGCTCCGCACTCTTGTTTCTGGCCGCGTGCGGCGACAGCGGGCCCGGCACGAGCACGCCTCGCGCCGCCCGCAGCGCGGGCAGCCACCCGGACGAGATATTCGGTGAACTCTCCACTGCGGAGCGCAAGGACTTCGAACCCGGGGACATCGTGAACGGCGGCCGCGCCGTACTGCCCTCCGCGACCGACATCGGCACGTTCAACCCCTATCTCAGCACGTCCGCGTACGACTACGAGATCCACACACGGCTGTACCCCTTTCCCCTTCGGGAGAACGCCGACTTCCACAAGGGACCGCCGACGTTCCGTCCCGGAGTCGTCGACAAGTGGTCGGTCGACGGCAAGAGAATCACGATGCACATCCGGGACGACGCCGTCTGGAGCGACGGCGTGCCGATCACCGCCGAAGACGCGCGGTTCTCCCTGCAGGCCGCCAAGGACGAGGATGTCGCCTGGACGAACACGGCCTACGTGGACCACATCACCCATTGCGAGGTCGTGGACTCGAAGACCTACGTCCTGCACTTTGCGCTGGCCTATCCGTACATGCTCAAGGACGCCAAGGACTGGCGCATCCTCCCCAAGCACATCTACGGCAAGATCCCATTCAAAGACTGGAAGGGCTACCAGGGCTGGGACAACGCGGCGCGCACAGTGAGCGGCCCCTACAAACTCGAGTCCTACAGATACAACGAGGAGTTCGTTCTCGTCCCGAACGACCGTTACTGGGACAAGAGCCTCCCGCGACTGGAGAGAATCCACATCCGCGTGTTGAAGGACAAGCAGACGATCTTCGAGTCCCTCCTCACCGGCGAACTGGACATGCAGGACAGCGTGGACGGCCGTAACGCGCGCAAGGTGCTCGAGCACCCCGACTTCTATCTCTACAACCACTCCGGCCTCATCTACGACTATCTCGGGTGGAACTGCGACTTCTGGCTGTTCAAGGATGCCGCCGTGCGCCGCGCCCTGACGCTTGCGATCAACGTGAAGCGGATGATCCCGTCGCTGCTCCACGGATACGGCAAGCCGCTCAACGGGCCGTTCGTCTCCACCAGTTGGGCGTACGACCCCACGGTTCCAATCCGCCCTTACGACCCGGAGCAGGCGGAGAAGATTCTCTCCGACCTGGGCTGGGCACCCGGCGACGACGGTGTCCTGCGCAAGGACGGCAAGCCGTTCCAGTTCACGATCACGACGAACTCGAGCAACGAACGAAGGATGCAAGCCGTCCAGTACATCCAGGCCGACCTGAAGAAGATCGGCGTGAAGGTCCGCGTCCAGCCCTCGGATTTCAACACGATGGGAGAGAACCTTCGCAAGGGCCGGGAGGACGCGTGGGTCGGCGGCTGGTGGCTCTCATCGAAGGTGGACCTCAAGAACATCTTCCACATCGACTCGATCGGTGGGTGGAACTTCGGGCGCTGGCGCCACAAGGAGGCGTCACGGCTCATCGAAGAGGCCCGCGTCGAGCTCGACCTCGAAAAGGCCCGCAAGATGTGGCATCGAATCCACCGCATCATGCACGAGGAGCAGCCCTACACGTGGCTGTACGAGCTGCGCGCCATCCACGCGGTGCGGAAGAAATTCAACAATGTCGAGATCAACGCCAACCAGACCTACTACAACCTCTCCGAGTGGTTCATCCCCAAGGAGCTGCAGGGAATGACGCGGTGACGCGCATTTGGGAGAATCCCGCCATGACCAGAACTCACTTCATCGCCTGCGCCTTCTTGGGTGTGGTGTTCCTATCCGGCGGATGCGGGGGCGACGAGCCCGGCAAGGAACGTACGGTCCGGCGCGACGTCGCCGACGCCCCGGCGCACAAGGACGAGATCCGCGGCGAGCTGTCCACGGCCACGAACAAGGACTTCGACCCCGCGACGAAAAAGCGCGGCGGCCGGGTGGTCCTTCCGCTCGTCTCCGACGTGGACAACTTCAACCCCTACCTCTCCACGAGCGCCGACGCGGGCCGCGTCCACGACATGATCTACCTCCGCCTCCTGGAGGAGCACGCGGACTACCACCAGGGCCCGCCCACCTTCACCCCGCTGCTCGCCGTGTCGCGTCCGAAAAAAGACGGCAAGAACCTCATCTACAAGCTCCGCGACGATGCCTTCTGGAGTGACGGTACCCCGGTCACTTCGACGGACATCCGGTTCAGCTGGCTCGCGGCCAAGAATCCCGACGTGGCATGGGCAAGCGCCTCGATCGTGCGCCACATCGTGGACATCGAGATCCACGACGACAAAAACTTCACGATCCACTTCGACGCCGACTACCCCGACATGGAGATGGACTCGAAGGACACGCACATCATCCCCGAGCACGTCTTCGGCAAGATCGCCTTCAAAGAGTGGAAGAGCTACGCGCACTGGGACGAGGCGGCGAGCGTCGTCAACGGGTACTACCGGGTCAAAGACTACAAACACAACGAGGAGTTCCTCCTCGTGCCGAACGAGAGGTTTTGGGACAAGGGGATCCCGCTCCTCGACGAGGTCTACTTCCGCGTCATCAAGGACCGGCAAACCGTGTTCGAGTCCATGCTGACCGGCGAGATCGACTGCCAGCCGACGGTCCAACCCGTCAACGCAAAGAAGGTCCTCGATCACCCGGATCTCTACCTCTACACCTTCTTGAGCCGCTACTACTACTACATCGGGTGGAACTGCAAGCACCCGATCTTCAAGGACAAGGTCGTGCGCAACGCGATGACCCTGGCCATCGACCGGCGCCAGATCGTCAAGAGCGTCTTCTTGGGTTACGCGAAGCTAATGGCGTCGCCGATCATCTCCTCGATGTGGGCCTGCGACCGCTCGCTCGAGCCGCTCCCTTACAGCCCGGAAAAGGCGATCGAGTTGCTGGAGAGCGCCGGCTGGAAGCTGGGTGCCGATGGAATTCGCGAGAAGGACGGGAAGAAGTTCAGCTTCACGCTATCGACGAATGCCGGCAACGAGGATCGCGCGGAGATCCAGCAGATGGTCCAGTCGCAACTCAAGTCGATCGGCCTCGACGTGAAGATCGGCCTCCAGGAGTTCAACGCTTTCGGAGAAAACCTCAGAAAGGGCCGCGAGGAAGCGTGGATCGGCGCCTGGAACGTCGCCACCAAGGTGGACCCAAAACCCACCTGGCACACGAGCGGCATCGGCGGCTTCAACTTCTGCCAGTACTCCAACAAGAAGGTGGACGACCTCATCGAACGCGGCGCAATCGAGCCGGACCGGAAGAAGGCCATGCAGATCTGGAAGGAATTCCAGGCCATCATGTACGACGAGCAGGGTTACACGCTCATCGGTGAGCTCCACGCCATGCACGCGCTGCACAAGCGTTTCCAGAACGTGGAGATGAACTCCCTTTCGCCGTATTTCAATATCTGGGAGTGGTTCATTCCCAAGAGCAAGCGACTGGTCGCGGGGAAGTAAGTGCTCGCGTTCATCGCTCGCCGCCTGCTCTGGGGGGTTTTCATCCTGGCCGGGGTCATCGCGATCACGTTTATCGCGGTCGAGACGGCGCCGGGCGACCCGTTCGCCCATCTCGAGAGCCCCAAGATGACGAAAGAGGCGCTCGCGAACATCAAGGCGAAGTACGGATACGGGCCGGACCACACCCCGGTCTTTCGTTTCCGCATGCTGGTGAAGGGGCTTTGGAACCGCGACCTCGTGTCCATTACGCAGAACCGCCGCGTGTCGGACATCCTAGGCGATGCGATCCCCAACACGCTCAAGCTCACGATCGCGGCGCTGCTCCTGCAGTTCGCCATCGGCATCGGCATCGGAGTAGTCCAGGCGCTCAAGCAGCACTCCAGGATGGACGGCGTGTTGACGTTCACGTCGCTGTTCCTTTACTCGATGCCGGGCTTTTGGCTCTCGCTCATGATGGCGTTGATCTTCGCCGTGAAGCTGGGATGGCTGCCACGCTACGGCATCCACAACCCGGGTGAGAGCGGCCTCTGGGACTTCCTGAGGCACCTCATCCTCCCCTCGGTCACCCTCGGCATCGCCGCCGCCGCGTCCACCGCGCGTTACCAACGCTCGGCGGTCCTTGAGGTCGTCCGCCAGGACTACGTGCGGACCGCGCGGGCGAAGGGGCTCAGCGAGCGCGCCGTGGTGTGGAAGCACATCATGAAAAACGCGCTGCTGCCGACGATCACGCTCTTCGGCCTCTACCTGCCGTTTCTCTTCAGCGGTGCGATCATCACGGAGCAGATCTTCGGCTGGCCCGGCATGGGTTCAGTGACGATCCTGGCGATCACGCAGCGCGACATGCCGCTCGTCATCGTGACGACGATCCTTGCCACTTCGATGGTCGTGATCGGCAGCCTCGTCGCCGACATCCTCTACGCCGTCGTAGACCCGCGCGTGAGGCTGGGATGACACCCATCGACTGGCTGATCCCTGGCTACGGCCATTTCCGCCACGGATTCCGTCGTCAGGCCGTCAAGTACGCCGTCTTCCTCGGCGCCTGGCTCTCGGTCATCGTCCTCCGGCCCGGCCGGATCGGCGACATCGTCGCGGGATCGCTGGACTGGATCGGCGCGGATGGCGTGGTCGCCCTAGTAGTGCTCGCGGCGTGGCCGATTCTCTGGATGCTTGCGGCCCGCCGGGGCCTGCGCAAGCTGCTGGCGCCGCCCGAGCTCGAGACCCTGAGCCAGTGGCAGATATCCTCGCGCCTCTTGGGCAAGAACCAGCGCGCCATGATCGGCCTGCAGATTCTCGGGTTCGCCTACACGGTCGCGCTCTGGTGCCCGATTCTCGCGGATTACGACCCGGAGCGCCTCCCTACCGGTTTCGCCAACAAGAAGGCCTCGCCGTTCACGACGATCTATGTCGTCGGCCACAAGGAGCAGGGCGAGATCTTCTGCCGCGACTTCTTCGAGGACCCCGAGGACGCCTCCAAGATCGTCCTCTACATGGGCGAGGACGCGCCCCAAGACGAGATCGTCGCCGCCGCGGACCTCGGCGAGCCGAAGCGCGGGTGGGAAAAGAACATGCCGCCGAACCGGGTCGTCGAGATGGCGGGACACGAGATCCCGTTCCGCTCGGAGTTCCACATCCTCGGCACGGACGACGTCGGGCGCGACCTCTTCGCAGAGCTTCTCTACGGCAGCCGGATCTCGCTCACCATCGGATTCGTGGCGATGTTCATCGCGGTGTCGATCGGCTCCGTGGTCGGTGTCATGGCGGGGTACCTGGGCGGCTTCGCGGACGTGGCGCTCATGCGCTTCGTGGACATCCTTCTTGCGTTTCCCCGCTTGCTACTCTTGCTGCTCATCTACGCCGCGTACGCTGCCACGAAGCAAGAGGTCTCGATCTTTCTGATCGTGGCGATTCTCGGCGCGACCGGCTGGATGGGTATCTCTAGATTGGTGCGCGCACAGATCCTCTCCCTGCGGGAGCAGGATTTCACGACCGCCGCGCGCGCTTTGGGCCTCTCGAAGAGCCGGATCATGTTCCGGCATCTTCTGCCGAACGCGACCGCGCCGATCATCGTCGACGCGACCCTGCGCGTCGGCAACACGATCCTCCTCGAAGCGTCACTGAGCTTCCTCGGCATGGGCGTCCAGAAGCCCACGCC
>JAZFYD010000209.1:0-4344 GCA_036443405.1 Planctomycetota bacterium | reverse complement strand
TTGCGAAACGATGCTGTCGGAACCCGCCTTCAAGAAGACGACGTATGAGCCGAACTCGCGGAGTCCGGCATCCGAACGGTCTGTCACCTGGGGAAGACGCGGGACGAACACCACGTGCTCACCGGAGACCAAGTAGTCCCCAATCGCGCGGGCGAAGTTCGACCCAGTCGAAGTAACCTGAACATTTTGGATCTTCAGGCGCTCCGCGAAATCTTGCCCTTCTCTGACAGCCGCCGAGAACGTAAACGTGAGCACCCGGTTTCGCGGCAAGTTGTCCTTGCCCGACTCCAGGAACTGCACCAGTTGGAACCCTGCTCCTTCGCCGCCGCTACTGGAGCAGGCACCGAGCAGTGCGACCACCGCAAGGGCGATCAATACATACCTGACCATCTGCAACCTCCCTTTGTGGACACCCTGATGACCGAAGTCGCCCAAGCGTCCTCCTGTGCAATGAGTTCAAAAGCGTTGCACCCTTCGGCGTCGGAACCGATTCGGTACCTGCCGACACAACCACCACGCCTAACGCCCGATTCGTTTCATTGGTTCCAAGGGAACGCGGTTGCCACCGACAACGCACGAACCGGGGCAAGATCTCTCCCAAATGCGCGGTCTTGAACCGGATGGTCACGGAGTTAGCGGCAACGGGGTTCCCGCTGAGAGGTGTACTTGGGCAAAGAAAACACAAAGCCCCCGGTCCACATGACCGCGGGCTTCTCAGTCGGAGACAGCGCCTAATAACGCCGCAGACTCGCGTCAATCTCGAGTGCCCAGCCGTCGATTCCGCCGCTCAGGGAGCGCACGTTTTGAAAGCCCTGCATGGTCAGGAACTCCGCGGCTTGCAACGAACGGATGCCGTGGTGGCAAAACACGACGAGCGGTTCCTCGCGATCGGCTTCCGTCACCTGTAGCCCCGCGAACAGTTGCAGCATCGGGATGTGCTCAGCGCCTTCGATCGCGCAGATCTGATGCTCTTCGGGTTCGCGAATGTCGAGCAGATGGATCTTGTCGCCGTTGTCGAGGCTGTCCTTCAACTCGCGCGCCGTGATTTCCATGCCCGCGATCCTAGCCCGGATTATTCACAAGACGAGCGTTCTGAACGGCCCAGCCTGCCGAGCTCATTGCCTCTCGGCACGCTCGCCGCCGGCCCAGCAGTTTTCAGTCGTCGACCGTCGTTTCGTACTTCACGCCATCGGGCACGGGAACAGCCACGCGCACCGTCGTGCCCTCGGTACCGGCGGTGCGGGAGAGACTGTCCACCGCGACAAACGACGTGAAATCGCTCACGAGGCCGTGTTGCAGCGCCGTTTGGCGGATCTCGCCCGCGGCCTCCGACTGTGAGACCTGGCCGGAGATCGCCGCGTCGTGCAACCCCGCGATGCGCGCCCGCGCCCAGACCTTGGCGATCGCCGGGTGCGTGACCGGGTCGCCCAGGTCCACCACGATCTCGCGCGGCTTGCCGCCGACGGTGCCGGTCACAAACAGGCGCCGCATGCGTGTACCGCTGTACCGCCCCGCGATCACAACCGGCCGTCCGACAAACAGATCGGGAATGACAGCGGGTTCGATGTCGCTGACGCCGGCGCCGGCCCACTTCAGCGACACGTTTGCGAGGGCGGGACGTTCGAGCCGCTTGTACAAACCGTCTACCGCACGCCGGCTCGACTCGTCGTTGCGCACGTAGGTCGCGACACCGCGCCCGTGGCTCGCCATGCGCTCGAGCAGGTAGCGGTTGACCGACGATCCGACACCGAAGCTGAAGATGCGCGAGTCGCCGACCTCATTCTTCACGATGCGCAACACGTCCTTTTCATTGCCGATATACCCGTCGGTCAGGAACGTCACGATGCGGCGGCGCTCGGCGTCGGCCGCGGGTTTGAGCGCGGCGTGGATGCCGTACTCCATCATCGTGCCGCCTTTGGCTTCCAGGCTGTCGAGGTAGCGCAGCCCCTTCTTGATGTTCTTGGGCGTCGCGGGCAACGGCCGCGATCCCATCGGCGACGCCTGGTTGCTGAAACGAATCACCTGGAACGTGTCGTTCTGGTCGAGGCGTCGCAGCGCGCGCCGCACGGCGCGCTTGGACGTTTCAAGCGGCTGCCCCTGCATGCTGCCCGAGCAGTCGAGCACGAACACCATCTCGCGCGGCGATTGCGGGATGTTCTCCGCGGTGCGCGGCGGGTCGAGGACCATCAGGAAGTAACCGCCGCCGTCGCCGGCTTCGAACGTCACCATGCGCGCACGCACCTCGGCCGGGTCCGCGAGGCGATAGCGCAACAGGATGTCGCGGTTGGGGATGTTGTCGGATTCGCGCAGCGTGACCTGCACGCGGTTTTCGCCGAGGTCTTTTTTCACGATCGCGTGCGTCGGGCTGTAGAGCTTGGCGATCTTCGCCCCGACGTTCACGTTCACGGAAAACGAAAGCTCGTGCGAGCTGATCTCATTGGGCTTGAGGTACGTGATCTCGCGCGCCTGGCCCGAATGGCCGCGCGAGCCGCGACCGACTGCGCCGATGCCGTCGGTCCTACCCGGCGGATTGAATCGCGGCCCGACGACCGTCGGCAGCACGAACTCGTATTCGTTGTCCACAAACCGCAGCGTGTGGAAGTACGTGATCTCGATGTCGACGCTCTTTTGCGGCTCGATGTTCGCGACGGACTGCGTGAAAACGTTGGGCCGGTCCTGTTGGAGCAGCGACGCGACGTGGCCGTGGCGGCGCGCCATCTTGTAGATGCGCTTGGCTTCTTCTTTCTCGCGAACGATCCCGCGGATCGTCCGGTCACCGATCTTCATCAAGAAATCGCTGACAGCGGCGTTTTGCGGCAGCGGAAACGTGTAGACAGCCTCGATCTTTTGGTCGTACGGGTTCTTGTAGCGCTGCGTGATCTTGACGGTTGCCAAGTGCAGCGTGATCTCGCCCTCGACGGCGGTGTGTTCGAGCGGCATCGGGACCTGAACATCGGCGACCTTGGCCTGCAACTGACAGTGCGCCGGCGCGCGTTCGACATCGGTGTCGCCGCCTTCTGTGTAGTAGCGCTCAATGACCCAGACCTCGTCGGCGTCGGCATCCCAAGCCACGATGCCGGCGTAGGGCGAACGTCGGCGTTTGGGCCACGGAGCCGCGCGCGCTCCGGCTGCTCCGCCCGCCCCGGCGTAACCGCCGCTTGCTCGCATTTCAACGTCGTCGATCTTCCCGAACTTGTTCCGATATGCCTGAAGCCACTCCGGGGGTTCTTTCCCGAACCTTTCTCTGTAGGCGTTTCGCCAAAACTCGAGTTCTTCGGCTTCACTCTGACCGCAGCCGCATCCTTCATCCGCCGTCTTGGACGCGGCGCCCGGGGCCTCTTGGTGCTTGCCGCTCGAACAAGCGAACAGCAGCCCGCCTGCCAAGAGGACCAAGATCACAATCGCATGCCTCATCGCTTCTCTCCCACCCGCGCCAACTCGATCTTGGCCGGGGTCTTTTCTCCGTCGGGGCCGGCCGCGGCGATCACTTTCACCGTGTACGTCGCCGCGCCGTTTTCTTCCATCATGTGCAAACGCGCGACGCGCACTCGGCCGCGCGGTACGTTCTGGTTTTTCGTGAACGCGCCGATCACGATGCGGCCGCCTTGCAGCGCCGCGGGGTCGTAGTACGGCGCTTGGGCGAACGGTGCGACTCCGCCCTCGACGCCGGTGACTAACGCGCCTTTGCTCGCGCGGATCTCGACCTGGTAGACGGCCAACGCCGAGTCGCCGGCGTCGATAAAGACGTCGTAGGCCTGAAACGGCGACGCGTCCTGGCCGCGGCCCGCAAGGGTCACCGCCAACAGCGCGATCGGAACGAGCCAGCGCTTCATCGCGCACCTCCCAGCGCGACACTGCGCCGGGCGATGCGTTCGACCTCGGCATCGTCGCCGCCTTGCAGCGCGAGCCGGTACGCGTCGACCATGTCGACCTGGCCGTCGCCGTCGATGTCCATCGGATCGCGCGGGCCGGAGTCGCCGAACCAGATCGCCAGTCCGGCACACAACAAAACAGCCGCCGCCGCGGCGTACCCACGCAGCCAATGTCGCGAACGCCCCTGCGCAAGCTGCAACGCCGCGCGCGACAGGATCACGCGATCCACGGCCGCGGGGACATCCAACACGGGCTCGCGGGCCTCCTCACGCAGCGAGCGGAGGCGCCGGGCGAGTTCGGGATTCTCGCTCAGGAAACTCTCTGTGGCGTCGTGGTCTTTCTCGGTCACGTCGGGGCTGAAGCGCCCGAGCGGCCCAAGAGGTTCACTCGTTCTCGAGTCTCTTGCGCAACGCCTGCAACGCGAGGTGCAGACGGGACTTCACGGTGCCGAGCGGGACTTACAGCGCGAGC
>JAZFYD010000208.1:0-26384 GCA_036443405.1 Planctomycetota bacterium | reverse complement strand
TCCGTGCCAGAGTTTGTGGAGCAGGCTGCGCTTGCGCATGCGCGCGAACGCGAGCGCGAATCTGTTGCCGAAGAGACGGCCGGGCATGCCGAACCAGCGGTGGCGGGTTTTCTTGCGCGAGGCGCCGGCGGTCGCGCGCGCCAGGGTCGACAGCGCCGTCGGAATGACGAACAGCGCGACCAGCAGGGAAACGAGCAGCGCCGACACGACGGTCAGCGCGAGGTCGCGAAAGATCTGGCCGGCAATGCCTGCCTGTTCGACGAACACGATCGGGAAGAAAACGCAGACCGACGTGAGCGTCGACGCAGTGATCGCGCCGGCGACGTCCCTGACGCCGGAGACCGCCGCCTCCTCGGGTGGCTGTCCCTCCGTTCGACGCCTCGCGGCCGCTTCCAACACGACGATCGCGTTGTCCACGAGCATGCCGATGCCGAGGGCGAGTCCGCCGAGCGACATGATGTTGAGCGAGACGCCGGCGAGAAACAGCGGCGCGAACGTGGCGACGACGCAGATGCCGATGACGACCGCGGCGATGAGCGTGGTCGCGCCGTTTTGGAGGAAGAAGTAGAGCACGATCACCGCGAAGATGCCGCCGAGGATCGCGGTGTCGCGCACCTCGTCGATGGCGCCCTGGATGAACCGGCTCTGATCCGTGAGCACGCGGATGTTCGCCCAGTCCTGGACGGATTCCTGGAGGCTTTGATCCGACGGCGCTACGCCGCGACGTCCGCGCCGCCTCCCGCGGCGGTGGGGGGTGCTGCTGGGTTTGACCTTTTGCCCGCCGCTGCCGAACAAGCGCTCACGCACCGCTTTGGCGACCGCGACGAGATTCGAGTCCGCTTTCTTGAAGACCTCGACCAGCACCGCCTCCTCGCCGTCGAGGTACGCCGCCATCTCGCGTTCCTTGAACGTCTCCGTCACGGTGCCGAGATCGCCGACGCGGATCGGAACCCCGTCGATGCGCTGCACGACGAGTGCCGCGATCTCGTCGGTGGTGCGCAGTTCGTTGACCGATCGGACGATGTACTCGATCGATCCCTCGGCGATCTTGCCCGCGGCCTCGTTGCGGTTGGCGTTGCCGACGAGTTCCGCGACCTGCGAGATGCGGATCCCGGTGCGGCGCAGCGCGTTCTCGTTCAGATGGACCGCGACCTCGCGCTCGCGCCCTCCTCGAATGCGCGCCGCAGCGACACCGGGGAGCTTCTTGAGCTCTTTCTCGATCTCCTCCTCCGCGAGCTTGCGCGCGAGGGCGAGATCCGCTTCGGCGCGGCCCTTCGCACTCACGGCGATGCGCAGGATCGGGTCGAGGCTGGGGTCGTACGGAAGTACCAGCGGGCGCTTCGCGTCGTCCGGCAGCGTGAGACCGTCGAGCTTCGCGTCGATCTCGCTGCGCACGTCGGTCATGTTGGTGTCCCAGCGGAACTCGAGCGTGATGTCGCTCAGGTCGCTGCGCGAAACCGACGAGATCGAGACGAGGCCGTTCGTGGTCGCGAGCCGTTTCTCGAGCGGGTCCGTGATGCGTTTGTCGACGTCGCGCGGCCCGGCGCCGGGGAACTCCGTCCGGACGGTGAGGGTCGGGTAGGAGAGGTCCGGAAGCAGCGCGAGGTCGAGGCGTCCGAGGCTGACGAACCCGAACACAAAGACCGCGGTGACCACCATGAGCACCGCGACAGGACGGCGCGCCGCCGCGGCGAGGGGGCCCTTCACGACTGAATCGCGATCTTCGCGCCGTCTGTGAGCGTGTCCTGGCCTTCGACGACAACCTGCGCGGTTTCCTCGATGCCGTCCACCTCGATCACCTCGGTGCGCTCATAACCGGTCTTGACCGAGACGCGTTTGGCGCGGTCTTCCTCGACGATGAAGAGGTAGGGGCCTTCCTCCTCGTCGGTGAGCACGGCTTTCTTGGGGACGATGAGCGCGTCGGTGCGGATCGCCACGACGATCTTCAGCGCGACGTAGAGGCCGGGTTTGAAACCGGCGGCGGGTGTGACGGCGATCTTGACGGTGACCGTGCCGGAGTCGCGATCCACCGTGGGCGCGACAATAAGGACTTTCCCGGCGGTCTTCTCCGCGGCGGCTGTGCTCGTGACATGAACATCGGAGCCGGCCTGCACACGCGCCGCGTCACGCACCGGGATGCGTGCGTAGACCACGAGGCTCTTGGGATCCTCGATCGTGTAGAGGTGATCGCCCACGCGGACCCGCTCGCCCTCGCGCAGATCGCAGAACGTGACGACGCCGTGAAACGGCGCCTGCACGGCCGCCTTCGAGAGGCGCACCTTGGCGCGGTCGCGGGCGACCTCGGCTTGCTGCACAGCGATCTTGCCGAGTTCGATCTTCACGCCCGCCTTGTCGATGAGCGCCTTGTTGGTGAGCATCTGCTTCTCGGCGAGTTCGTGCGCGAAGCGCGCCCTGTCGCGCTCCTCGAGGGTGAACGTCCCGTCCTGCACGCCGGTTTCGGCACGCTTCAGGATCATCTCCGTCTCGCGCACCGAGATCTTCGTGCGGTCGCGATCCTGCTCCGCCTGGGTGCGAGCGAGCACGAGTTCCTCGATTTGGCGGTGCTTGTCCTCAAGTGTGATGGCCGCCTCGCGCAGGGCGAGGACGTAATCCTCGTCGTCGATGTGGCCCAGGAGCAGCGAGTCGGGGCCCTGGGCGCCGCCGACGAGATCCCCCAGGTCGCGCACCTTCTTGACCACGATGCCGTCGATGCGCGCGTGGATCTCGGCTCGGCGGTCGGATTCCAGCGTCGCAGTCGTGTGGACGAAGTCCTCCACCTGGCCGCGGCTGGGCGGTGCCACCTTGACGGCGTGCACCCGCTCTTCCTTTTTGTCGGAACGGTCCCGGTCGTGGCCGCCGCCCATGTCACAGGCGGCAAGGGTCAGGCCGGTCAGGAGGAGCGTCGGGAGAAGCTGAAATCGCGTCATCTGAGAAGCCTGTGATTCTACCCGCCGCCTTCCCGGCCTCCGCGTTGTGCCGCGGGAGGCGGCCGGGTACAAAAGTGCCGTGGAATTCCTGCCGGATGCCAGGCTGCGCGAGGTTGTCTCCGGCCTCAATCCGTGGTGGACCAGCGGGACGCTGCCGCCCCGCCCTGGGCGCGCCGGTCCGCACCGGGTGGACGCGCGCAGGAAAAAGGACGACCGGCCGCTTCTTCTTTGCGGGCCGCGGCGTTGCGGGAAGACCTCGACGATCTACCGCTGGATCGGGGCGCACCTGGGCGAAGCGGGTGATCCGCGTGAGATCGTCTATCTCGACCTGGACCATGCGCTGCTGCGATTGGAGCCGCTCGGGCCGCTCGTGGACCGGGTGCTCAAGCTCGCCGCTTCATCGTCCGCGGACACCGGGCGCCGGCCGACGCTCTTTCTCGACGGACTGCAGACGATTCCGGACTGGCCGGCACGGTTCAAGGAGGTCGTCGAGACAAGACCGCACCCGCGCATCGTCGGGGCGGCCGCGATGCACCCCGGTAACGAGGAGAACTCCTACGAGACCGTGACGCTGACGCCGATGCGGTTGCGCGAGTTCGCGGAGTCGCGCGGGCTGCCCGACCTGAAGCTGCCGGCCCTCGATCTGCTCGAGCCCGAGGCGCCGACGGAGAAGGACTCGGCGGAGGAGCACCTGTTCGACCGCGTGCTCGATCCGCTGCTCGCGGATTATCTGGTGCGCGGCGGATTTCCGGAGGCGGCGTTGGCGCACGACCTGAGGAGCGCGCAAGCGATCGTTCGGGACTCCGTCGTGTCGCGGGCGATCTATCAGGATTTGCCCGCCGTGGTCGGGGTGATGAAGCTCGCCGATGTCGAGCGCGTTTTGATCGCGGCGCTTTTGAAGGGCGGCGAGCCGATCCAGGCGGAGGCGTTCGCGGACGCGCTCGAACTCGACCGGCAGACCGTGGCTCGTTATGTCGAGCACCTGTCACGCGCGTTTCTGCTCTCGTCGCTGAAAAACTACGCGGCGGCGACCGACCGCTCCCGCGCACGCATGACGCCCGGCGACCCGTCGCTTGCCAACGCGCTCTTGGAGCGGGGCGCGACGGTGCTCGCGCAACCCGAGCCGCGCCGCGAGCTCCTGGTCTCCGCGGTGTTGGGCCACGTTCAGGATCACGTGCGCGAGCGCGGCTTCGACCTCGCGTATTTCAAAGAGGGCGAACTCGAGTGCGATCTCGTCGTCGTGACCCCCGATGGCGCCATCCCGCTGCTTGTCGTAGACCGCGACGAGGTCACCGAAGAGGAAGCTGCGATCGTTGAGCGCCTGATCAAGCGCTTCAAGGTCCGGCACTGCTTCGTGCTGAGCCGCTCCGGCCCAAGACGCCGCGAGCCGGTGAGCTTCTTCGAGTCCGTGATCCATCTTCCGGCGGCGTACTTCCTGTACGCACTGGACGCGTAGCGTCAGCGCGTCCTCGGATCTGTTACTACTAGGCGCTGTCCCATGCGCGCCACACTCCTCATCCTCTTCCTCATCACCACAGCCTCGGCCGACGACTGGTTGTTCCCCCGTGGGGATGTCCAGAACACCGGGGTCGTCAAGAACAAGGGGCCCAAGAAAAAGCCGTCGATCAAATGGCAGCGCGAAGAGAAGGGCGGCATATCGACGGGAGCGGCGCTGAGCGGGGGGCGGCTGGTTTTTGGTGTCGGTGAGTTTGTCGTGGCGTGCCGCCGGGCGAGCGGGGGCGCGCACATCTGGGATGCGAAGGTGAAGCAGCAGGTCGTGTCGTGGCCGCTAATTCGTGAGGAGATCTGCTTTTTCGGTGGGCAGGACACCGTGCACTACCGCATCAAGATGTCCACCGGCGGCGAGGAGACGAGCCCGGACGCGAAAGGGGCGATCGTTGCTCCGCCCACGGTGCGGGATGACCACTACTTCGCCGGCGGGACGGATGGGACGTTTTACGCCATCGGTTCCGCGACGGGTAGGGTCCTCTGGAGCCACAAGATCGGCGCCATCGAACACGCCGCCGCGCTCGACAAGAAAAACGTCTACGTCGCGACGACGGAGGGAAAGCTCTTCGCGTTCAACATCAAGAAGGGCACGCAGGTCTGGAAGTACGAGTCGTTGACACCGACGGTTGCGGCGCCAATCGTCATCAAAGGGTATGTCCTGCTGCCTGTGAAACACGCGCTGATCCAGGTGAACCCGAAGTCCGGGGAGGTCGTCGCGAATCACGCGGCCAAGGGCATCGCCGGCGCGCCCGCGGTCAAGAAGACAGTCGTCCACTACGGCACCGAGGGCGGCGAGGTCGTCGTGTTCGACCTCAAGTCGCTCAAGGAGCTGGCGCGGATCAAAGTCGGTGACGAGAAGATCTCGGCCCCGCTGATCCTCGCGGGGAAGGCCCTGTTTGGTGTCTCCGGCACCAAACTGTTCTGCGTCGACCCCAAGGCACGCAAACGGATCTGGGAGTACGAGGGACCCGAGCGCTTCCAGCCTCCGATCGTGGCCGGCGGCGCGGTCTATGTCGGCGCCGGAAACGTGTTCTACTGCCTCAAATGATCTCGGTCGATGAGGCCCGCGCGATCGTGCGCGGCTGCTCTTTCGCCTTGGCAGAAACCGAGGTAGTTCCGCTGTCGGAAGCGACCAACCGCCGCCTGGCCGGCGACATCGCGGCCGATCGGGACGATCCGCCGTTTCATCGCGCGATGATGGACGGACTGGCGGTGCGCAGTGCGGATCTCACCGATCTGCCCACGCGCCTCGAACTCGTCGGCACCGTTGCCGCCGGTGACGAGACGCTGCCGGAGATCGGTGCGGGCCAAGCCGTGCGCATCTTCACCGGCGCTCCAGTCCCGCCGGGCGCGGATTCGGTCGTGCCCGTCGAGCAGACCGACGGCGAGGGCGAGGTTCGCGAGTTTCGCCAAACCGGCCAATCCGTCCTGCGGCGCGGCTTTTTCGCGCTCGGGGGGGACATCGTCGCGAACGGGCGATTGACACCCGAGAGCATCGCGGTCTGCGCGTCCGTCGGCGCCGATCCGGTCCAGGTCCTGCGGCGGCCCCGGGTCGCCGTCTTGTCGACGGGGACCGAGCTCGCGGCGGCGCCCGGGGCCCACGAGATTCGGAATTCGAACGGACCGATGATCACCTCGCTCCTGGCGGACTACGAGGTGATCGATCTCGGCGCGATCCTCGATGAAAAGGCCGCGCTGCTCGCGGCGATCCGGCGTGGGCTGGAAGCCGATGTCCTGGTGAGCACCGGCGGTGTTTCCCGCGGCGACAAGGATTTCGTGCCCGAGCTCCTCGTCGAGGCGGGCGTGGACATCCTGTTTCACAAGATCGCGCTGCAGCCGGGCAAACCCGTGCTGTTCGGCCGCCACGAGCACGGCCACGTGTTCGGGCTGCCGGGCAATCCGGTGTCCGCGCTCGTTTGCGCCGACCTGTTCGTGCTGCCGCATCTCGCCGCGCTTTCCGGGGCGACGTTCGGGTCCGCGCTGATCGAGATGCAGGCGCCGCTGCTTGCGCCGGTCGCATCGTCACCCAAGCGCCGCCGCGTCTTCCCGTGTTTCATCGGGGCCGACGGGGTCGAGCCGCTTCCGTGGCGTGGGTCCGCCGACATGCACACGGCGCTGCGCGGCAACGCCTACGTGACTATCGAGCAGGGCGAGGACCGGGCGGCCGGGGACTCGGTGACCTGCTTCGTGCCCGCGCGAAACGCGGCGGTGGCGGGCTAGATCGTGAAGGCTCCGTGGCGGTGGAGTTGGTGGGTGTGGGCGATCTTGGTGCTGCTGCTCGTACCGACGGTGATCTCGATCGCCTCGTTTGGAGAGAAGTCCCTGCCCGCCAACGGCTACGGATGGATGGGCGCGGCGATCTGCGCCCTCGCGTGGATCCGGTATCCGCGGCAGCGGCGGCGGCTGCTTTTGTACGGCGGCGGCTGGTTCTTGCAGCTCCTGGCGTTTCCGGAGCCCGACCTCGGGTTCCTCGGTTTCTTCCTCCTGATTCCGTATCTCGTGGCGCGGGAGCAGGACGACGGCGCGGGCTGGTGGAAGGCGGCGTTCTTCTACGGCTTCTTCCGTTCGTTTTTCGGCTACTACTGGCTCGGAAACATCCTCTACACCCACTGGCTCGGGGTCTCGTTCCTGAGCGCGCTCAGCTTCGCGGTTTGCTTCGAAACCGTTCTCAGGAAGGCCACGTTCCTCCCGTTCGGCTGGCGGGCGGCCACCGGCTGGGCGCTGTTCGAATGGGTGCACTCGTGGATCGGCGGCGGCTTCCCGTGGCTCTTTGTCGCGCACAGCCAGCACGCGTTCTTGCACTACATCCAGGTGGTGGACCTCGTCGGGACCTACGCACTCTCGGCGTTCATGGTGTTCCTGCAGGTGTCGGCGTTTCAAGCGTTCCGGGGCGGTTTTCGCGGGCCGTCGTGGCGTCGCGGGCGCGTTGAGTTCTTCGTTGCGGCGGGCCTCAACGTCTTGATCCTGGTCTACGGGGTCGTGCGCCTCCCGGACGACATCGAGACCGACAAGACCGTGCTCCTGATCCAGCCGGACCTCCCCCTCGAGTTGAAGGAAAAACTGCGCGCGACGGACCCGGACAAGATGCTCGAGGACCTGATCCAGCTGACGCTGCGCGGGCTGAAAGCGCATCCGGAGACGGATCTCATCGTTTGGCCGGAAACGATGCACCCGTATGTGTATCTCGAAGACACGCCGGATCGGGGCCGCACGTATTTCGATCGCCGCGTTCGCGCGGCCGCTCGACGGCTCAAGCTTCCGGTCGTTTACGGGGCCAACAGCTACTCGAGCGTGGAGCGGTACGAGGCGCGCCGCGGGCACAACTCCGCGATCTTGGTGGACGCCACGGGCGAAACCCGTGCGATCCACAAGAAACAGCGCCTCGTGCCTCTCGGCGAGCACTTTCTACCGCGCGTCGTGCTCCCGGAGAGTTGGTGCGATGAGCTGTCGGCTTGGCTCATGGCTCACGGTTACCCGAACAACGCCGATCTCGAGGCGGGCACGGAGTTCGTCGCGCTTGACGCCGGCGAGGGGTTGCGAACCGCGCCGCTCATCTGCTTCGAAGCGCTCTATCCCGACCTACCGCGCGAGGCGTTGGTGCAGACGGAGCCCGACTTTCTGCTGTGTTTGGCCAATTTCGGATGGTTCGGCTTGTCCTACGAGCAGCGCCAGGCCCAGCGGATCTGGGTCTTTCGCGCCCTGGAGACCCGTACGGCCTTTTTGATCAGCGCCAATGGCGGTATCAGCTGCTTCATCGCGCCCAGCGGGCGCCTCGTCGCGGAGGGGCCAGGGGTGATGCAAGAAGGATTCGTAGCGGCGCGCGTTCCGAAGAGATTACCGACACCATTCTTTGCGCGGGGGGGCGCCTGGGTGCTTCCCCTGCTGCTCGCGGTCGTCGCAGGGGCCTTTGTTTCAAGGGTTTACGCGGGCCGAAGTAATTGAAACGAGGTTGCAAAGAGCCGCCTTGACTCCTTCGAGGCCTTTTGATGATATACGCCACCTCGAACCTGGCGACCCAGGGCAAACTGAGGGTCCATGGGCCCTCAAGGGTCCAAAAACGGCAACTAAGAAAGAGCTCGGAAGGGAGATCTTCCCCATGACCACGGCGGCGAAAGTCTTTGTAGTGCTCAACCTCATCCTTGCGGGTGTGGTGTTCGGATCGGGTGCTTCTCTCCTTGGCGCAGCGGATAATTACAAGACCGCGCTCGAGGAAACGAATGACAATTTTAAAGATCTGAAGGCCAACTGGGACAAGAAGAAGATTGAGTTGGACAAGAATGTCCAGGAGCAGATTTCCGAGGCAGGCAAGCACCAGGCTGCCAAGGATGCTGCAATGAGCGCGAAGGCGGTAACCGACGCGCAGATGTCGAAGCAAGCGCAGGCCAATGCCTCGCTCATGTCGACGAATCAGAACCTGAGCAGCGAGCTCGGAGCGATGCGCAAAGTCCTGGACGGGGTCAAAGCGACCCTCGGCCAGATGATGCAGCGGCTCCAGGAGCAGTCAGAGAACGCAGCCAATTGGCAGCGCCTCTACCAGGAAGCGAGCGCGAACGCGGCCCGCCTGGAACAGGAACTCGCCAACTCAACGGCCGAGAACGGTAGCTTGCAGGCGGGCGTCAGCTCGAAGGACGCCAAGATCAAGGAGCTGCAGTTCTGGCTCGACGCGTATCGCGAGAAGTTCGGCAAGATCGACGACATCCGCAGCCTTCCGGAGGGCCGTGTCCTCCAGGTCAAGCAGGGTGAAGGCGGCCTTGGGATCTTCGTTGCCATCTCTGTCGGCAGCAAGGACAACGTCCGGCGTGGCGACACCTACCAGCTGAGCCGCGGCAACCAGTACGTCGGCAGCATCAAGATCATCCGCGTCGACCGCGACAGCGCCTATGGCCGTGCGGACGAGAAGTACCCGGGTCCCGGGTGGCCGCCGCAGGCGCAGGACCGCGCTTGGGTGCAGAACTAGGGCGGGGTATTAGCAAATGGCGAAAGACGAATACCTCGAGATCCAGGATCTAGACGCGACCCCGGAAGCCGACAAGGTTTCCATGGCCGTCATCTACATCTCCGCATTGATTTGGTTCGCGGCATTCATCGTGTTCCAGATGAAGCTGGGTGATTACGGCCAGGGACTCTTCAAGTAGAGCCAACGGAGCCCTTCACGGGCCCCCGCTCAAGCGGGGTAAATTCAGTTGCCCTTTTCCGGAGGGTCGGCAGCATGCCGGCCCTCCGGCTATTTTGTCTGCCCAACGGCTGACGCCGTTTGAGCCTCGCTGCCCCGCATCGGGGGCCCAACGGCTGACGCCGTTGGCGCCTCGCCGCAACGCATCGCGGGATCAACGGCTGACGCCGTTGGCGCCTCGCTGCCCCGCATCGGGGGCGCGGCGTTGGCGGCCTACGGTCGCGGCGTTTGAGATGGGCTCATGCCCGACTGGGACGGCTCGGGGCCGGCGAGCCTGCGCCCTCTGGGTGCGCTGAGGCTCCGCCCCTCTTCCCCGAGTCCGACACTGGTTCGTACGAGTGGGGGGACTGAGCCCTATACTCTTGCAACATGCGGGCGTTGGACTGGGTCCTCGGTAAATTCTCCGTCGATATGGGCATCGACCTCGGGACGGCGAACACATTGGTGTGCGTTCGCGGTCGCGGGATCGTGCTCAATGAACCGTCCGTCGTGGCGGTCAAGAAGGGAACGACCGAGGTTCTGCTTGGCGGTCGGGCGGTCGGATCGACCGCGAAAGACATGCTGGGCAAGACTCCCGCGCACATCGTCGCGATCCGGCCCATGAAGGACGGCGTCATCGCCGACTTCGAGATCACCGAGGCGATGCTCAAGTACTTCATCTACAAGGTCCACGGCCGAAACTGGGCGGTGAGCCCGCGTGTGGTGATCGCCGTTCCGTCCGGCATCACCCCGGTGGAGAAGCGGGCGGTCATCAACTCGGCCGAGCGCGCCGGCGCCCGCCGCGTGTTCCTGATGGAAGAGCCGATGGCCGCGGCGATCGGTTGCGGCCTCCCGTTCGCCGAACCGCGCGGTTCGATGATCGTGGACATCGGTGGCGGCACGACCGAGGTTGCAATCCTGTCCCTCGGCGGAATCGTCCAGTCGACGAGCAAGCGTGTCGCGGGCGACGAGATGGACCAAGCCATCGTGAACCACATGCGCACGGCGTATGACCTCCTCATCGGCGAGCAGAGCGCGGAGACCGTCAAGATCACGATCGGCAGCGCGTATCCGCTCAAGAAGGAGGTCACGATGGAAGTGCGTGGCCTCGACGCCAAGAAGGGCCTTCCGAAGAAGGTCATCGTGACGTCCGAGGAGATCCGCGAGGCCATCCGTGAGCCGGTACAGGGCATCATCGACGCGGTGAAAGAGACGCTCGAGACCTGTCCGCCCGAGTTGGCCGGCGACCTGATCGAACAGGGCGTCACGCTTGCCGGCGGCGGCGCGCTCCTGCGCGGCGTCGGCAGGGCGATCGGTGAGTCAGTCGGGCTGCCGGTACGCATGTCGGAGGATCCCCTCACTGCGGTCGCTCGCGGGACGGGCGTGTTCCTCGACAACCTGAACGAGGTGAAGTCGATCCTCGACCAAGCAGAAGAAGCTCGCTAGTTCGCTTCTTCTGCTTGTCTTTTCTGGCTCAACGCCTGACGGCGTTGAAGCATCGGTGGCGTTCGCCTCCGGGTCTCGGTCAACGGGCAACTCGGTCTCGGGGCGACGATGGCCGCCGCGCCGCGGGCTACGAAGCACCTCATAGAGGTGGCCAATCCGCGAACGACCCCTAGAATTGGTAGTTTGGGGTCCAACCGGTGCGCAAACGTCCGAATCGTAAGTTCTTCGTCCTCCTAGCCGCCAGCTTTTGCGCCGCGGTGCTTGGCGGTCGGGGTGTGCCGGGCGAGGGCATCCTCCCGGGACTCTACGAGGGTGGCATCGTCATGCCGCTGCTTGGGGGGGCGCCCGCAGCGCGCGGACCGAGGGCGACGGCCGAAACCCGCGAGCTCGTGGCGGTGCACGAGAGCGAGGCGGCGCGGCTGAAGGCCCAGATCGAGAACCTCCGGGATCTCTCGGGCTATTTCGAATCGATGGACTGGGAACGACCGCCGGTCGCGGTGTCCGCCCGTTTGGCCGGTGTGGAGTTGAGTCCCTACCGGCGCCATTTCTCGGTCCGGCACCGCGCACCCGAGAACGAAAACGACATCGGCGCCGGCATGCCCGTCGTTGCGGGTCGCGCGTTGCTCGGCGTCGTCGTCACGAGCAGCGGCGGCCGGTCGGTGGTGCGGCGCATCGACGACCATCGTTTCAAGCTCGACGTCGAGATCGTCTCCGAGGGACGGCGCATTCGCGGCATCGCGGTCGGCAACGGTGACGGTGAGCTGGCGGGCGAGCTTCGGATCGCATATGTCCGCGAGGCGGACACCGTGCGCGAGGGCGATGCCGTCTTTGCGTCGGCCTACGACGCACGGATCCCGCCGGGACTCCTGGTCGGTTGGGTCGTGCGCGTCAAAGACAGCAACCGGGACCGCGTATTCGAGGTGCACGTCAACCCCGCGGCGTTGGAGCGCGACTTCACCCACGTCGAGATCCTGCGGAGGCGCTGAGTGGCGACCCTCGGTCTCGTCCTGCTCGTGTTCGCCGGCAATGGCCTCGTCCTCGCCAGCTCGATGCACCCGTTTTGGGCCGACGCCGCGCCGCATCTCACGCTCGTCGGCGCCATCTACATCGGGTTCATGGCGCGCTCGCCGGCCGCGTTGTCGCTTGCGATCCTGCTCGGGTTTTTCCAGGACTGCATGAGTTCGGCGTGGCCGTTGGGGCACTACGCGTTCCTGTACGGGACCGCGGCGTATCTCGCGCACCGGTTGCGCCGCTACCTGCCTCCGGAGTCCGCGATCGCGCAGTTTCTGGCGGCGCTGCTTGCCGGGCTTGCGACGGCGTTCGTAAGCCTCCTGCTCGTGGTGGCCACGGTCCGCTCCTCGCCTGGCCCCGGCCTCGGCATTGAACTTCTTCGGGCGTGCACCGGCGCCGCCTGCGCGCCCGCGCTCTTTGCCCTTCTCGAATCCTCACGTCTGTTTCGCCGCGCGCTCGGCCGCCGCAGCTACCAATTCGCCTAAGAGAGTGGCGTGAGACTCAACTACCTACAACGCCTCCTGCTGCTTTCCGCGCTTGGACTAGGCGGAGCGCTGATCCTCATCGGCCGGCTCGTGCACCTTCAGATATTGCAACACGACCGCTACGTCGAGGTCGCGCGCCGGAAGTCCGTCGTGGTACGCGAAGTGCCGGGCTTTCGCGGCAAGATTCTCGATGCGCGCGGTCGCGTGCTGGCCGCCGACGCGCCCGCGTTCGACCTCATGATTCGCGTTCGTCGGTTCAAGGCGCGGTTGCATCGTTGCGAGAACTGCAGCACCGACCACTTCTTCGATGTCGACGCGGAGACTCTCGAGTTCAGGAAGCCCGAGTTCTGCCGGGTGTGCCGCCAGCGACCGCGACCCGGCCGCAAGCTGTTCGAATTCCGCGACGATCGCGATCTCCGGCCGATGGCTCGTCTGCTTGGTGTCTCGCCTGCCGAACTCGAAGCCCGCATTCTGGATCAGTGCGATCGCGTGGACCGGCTGATCGAAGACAAGCTCGATGTGCGCCGCGTTACCGACACACGAAAGCGCGCCCGCGCGCGCGCGACGCTTCGCGCGGACTATTATCGCCGTCTTCGGCCGGTGCGGCGTGACGTGCCGTACGAGGTCGTGCGCGAGGTCGAACTCAATCGCGATCGAAACCCCTTCTTTTTCATTCGCGTCGTGCAAAACCGGATCTATCCCGAGGGGGCGAATTTCTCGCACCTGCTTGGCCGGATGGGGTGGGGGCCGGACTTCATCGAGCGGGCCGCGGACGGGTCGGCCAAAGAGGCATTCCTGGGCATCGAAGGACTCGAGCGCAAGTACGAACGCGAGTTGCGGGGGCGGCCGGGCGAGCTCAGCATGGCGCGCCGCCCCGGTCCCGACGGCCAACGCGAAGTCAGCTACCGCGAGCCGCGTCACGGACAGACGTTGCAGCTGACTTTGTCCGCGCGCGACCAGGCGGCGGCGCACGATGCGGTTGGGCACGTGATGGGCGCGTTCATCGTGATCGATGCGAGGACCGGCGGAGTCCTGGCGATGGCGACGCGCCCGACGTACCAGCGCGATGAGTACGTCGAATTGATGCAGGAGATGGTCGAGCGCACCAACACCAAGCCTCGGGAGCGCAAGCCGGGACGCTATCTCTCGCCGCTTCTGGAACGAACCTGCCGCGAGCACTACGCACCGGGTTCGATTCTGAAACCGGTGACCGCGCTCGCCGCCCTCGCCGCCGGTCAAGCTCAGCCCGACGAGATCATCGAATGCGATGGTTACTTCTACATCGACGGTCGCCGTCTTCCGTACCTCAAGTGCCATGCGGCGCACGGACCGCTCGACCTGCCGACGTCCCTCGCGAAGTCGTGCAACATCTACGTGCAGACGCTGATTCGCCGCGACGCGTGTTTCGCTTCGTTCGTGCACACCGGGAGGCGGCTCGGTTTGGGCCGGCCGACCGGGATCGAGATCGAACACGGCCGATTCCTGGGCCACTTTCCCGCCGACACCGCGGACTGGAACCGACACCTGCGCATCGCCGCCGCGACGGGCCAGGGCGACATCACGGTCAGCCCTGCGCAGATCGCGCGTATGTATGCGGCGATCAAGACCGGTCGATCTCCGCGCCTGCACCTCGTTGCGCGCGTCGGCGACCGGCCCGTCGTCCGTCCGGCCGAGCCGCTTGGCATCGATGCCGCGGTTCTTGATCCGGTGCGGGCCGGCCTCGCGCGCGTCACGCAGCCGGGCGGCGCCGCCGACGACTACGGCCTCTCGGCGTACGGCATCTCCTGCAAGACCGGAACTGCCGTGCTGCGCACCAAGGACGACCCTGCGACGCTGAAGCTGTACAACGCGTGGATCGCCGGGTTTGCGCCGGGGCGTGGAGACCGCCCCGCGATCGCGTTCGCGATGGTGGTGTTACGCACCGAACTCTCCAGCGCGAGGGCGTGCGGCCCGCGGCTCCAACGGTTCTTCCGCGCGTTCTATCGATCGGAGAGCGACGGCTGATGCCCGGGTACGGCAGGACGCTGCGTGCGTCGCTCTACTGGCCGGTGTTGCTGCCGACGCTGATGCTCGTCGGTCTCGGTCTGCTCGTGCTCAGTGACATCACGATCGTGATCGCGTCGCGTCCCATCGGGGACTGGCACCTCCGCCAGCTCTCCGGCATCGTGCTGGGATTCGTCGGCGCGGGAATCCTGATGGCGATTCCCTACAAGACGCTGGTTTCCAAGGCGTACCTGCTCTACGCGCTCACGATTTTCCTGCTGGTGCTCGTCTTGTTGGTCGGCACGCGCCGCAACGCGGCCCAACGCTGGCTCGATCTCTACTTTTTCGACGTGCAGCCGAGCGAGTTCATGAAGCTCGCGCTCGTGCTGACGCTCGCGCGGTTCATCCGTTTCAAGTCCAGCTACAAGACGTTCAGGGGGCTCGGAACGCCGTTTCTCTTGACGGTGCTGCCGATGGCCCTGGTGTTGAAACAGCCCGATCTGGGGACGGCGCTCCTGTGCGTGCCGATCCTCTTCACGATGCTGTTCGCGGCGGGCGCGCGGTTGCGGCATCTCGTGCTCATCCTGGTCCTGGGCGCGAGCCTCATCTATCCCGTTTACCGCTATGGCCTCCAGCCGTATCAGCGCGCGCGCATCGACGTCTTCCTGAGCCAGGTCAACCTGAAGCAGCTGACCCGGGAACAGAAACGGGCGCAGGATCGCAACCAGGGTTATCAGTTGCAGCTATCCACGACGGCGATCGGTTCGGGCGGTTTTTCGGGCTTGGATTCGGAAGAGCTTCAGAGCACCGCGCTTTCACTCGTGCCGGAACGCCACAACGACTTCATTTTCGCGGCGGTTGGCAACCGCTGGGGTCTGGCCGGCTGTATTCTCGTCGTGTTCTGTTTTGCCGGTTTGCTGGTTTCGATCCTTGCGGTCGCGGCGCGCACCCGTGATCCAGCAGGCCGGCTCCTGTGCGTCGGAGTCTTCGCGCTGTTTGGATTTCAGGCGTTCGTGAACCTCGCCATGACGGTTGGCTTGATGCCGATCACGGGGCTGACGCTGCCGTTTCTGAGCTACGGTCGCTCGAGCGCCGTCACAGCGATCGTTGCCTCCGCGCTCGTGTGCAACGTGGCCCTGCGCCCCAGCTACGAATTCGGCCGGGGTGACTTCGACTAGGCGGCCGTAATAAGACCGGCCAATTCCGGCCATGGGCGCTGCGCGCCGGCGCTACTTCAGCTCGGCGATGGCGGCGTCGGGCGAGTCCGACATCCGGAACACTTGGCCCAGGCCCAAGGTATCGAGCGTCTTGCGGATGAAATCGCGGGGCCGGGCGAAGATCACTTCGCCGCCTTGCGAGCGGGCGGTCTTTTGCGCCTTGATGAAGTAGGCGATCGTCGTGGAGTTGACAAACGAGAGCTTCTCGCAATCCAGGACGATCTTGTTGTGGCCCTCTTCGAGGCAGGCCGTGAAGTGCTTGTCGACGAGGTTTGTCTCAAAGGAGTCGAACTCGCCTTCCAACACCAAGACGGCAATTCCGTCTTCTATTCTCCGCTCGATCTTCATGTGCCTGCGCTGGCCATCGTAGGGGGCAAGCGCCGCGAACGCAACGGGCACCGGCTCCAAATCGGCCCCGACACTCCGGTCCGACCCCGCCGAAATGGCGCGAATTCGGGCAACGGTAGTGGGTTCGGGCGCCCCCGTTTGAGGTTCGTCGCGAGCGGTCCGGGTTAGGATCGCTTCCCGTGAGCCGACGCCAGTTTTTCGTTCTCATCATTCCCCTGCTCGCCGTGATGGTGGCGCTGGCGGGCCTGTACATCGCCGGGCCCGACGAGGCCGGCGACCAGGTGTACTGGGATCCGAAGGTTTGGCGTGCGATGCGCCTTGCCTTGGACCGGGAGTTTGTCTGGGGCGTTCGGGACGAGAAACAGGCGCAGGAGGCGTTTTACATCGCCGCAAACCGCTACTTGCAGCATTTCGATCGCCATGCCGAGGTCGTTCCGCCGTGGCTGCTGGAGGAGCAAAAGGACGAGACGCAGGGGCGGTACGCGGGTGTGGGGTTCATCACCCTCGACGCGAACCGTGTCGGTCGGATCGAGGCGCTGCACGTGAACGGCGTGTGCCCCGATGGCCCGGCCGACCGCGCCGGGGTCCGCGAGGGCGACGACATCATCTCCGTGGACGGCGTTTCGCTGGGCGAGCTGACGGCTGAAGACGGTCCCAGCGGTGCGCTCGTTCGGATTCGCGGTCCGATCGACACGAACGTACGCGTGGGGGTGCGCCGCGCGGACGAGACGCTCGACATCGAGATCACACGCGGGCACGTTCCGCACGGATCGGTTTTCGGAAAGCGCATGGTCGATGCGGACGCCGGGATCGGATACCTGCGCCTCGGCGGTTTCCACGCTGCGACGGCCGAGGATTTCCGAACGCGCCTGCGCGCGTTGATCGACGCCGGCGCGAAGGCGCTCGTGCTCGACCTCCGTGGCAACAAGGGTGGCATGCTCGACGCCGCTATCGGCGTCGCGGACGCCCTCATCGAATCCGGCATCATCGTTCAGGTGCAGTATCGAAACGGCCTGGAGGTGCACACGGCGACGCCGGAGACGGAAGCGCCGGACCTGCCCTTGGCGGTCTTGATCAACGCAGGTTCCGCGAGCGCGAGCGAGGTGTTGGCGGGTGCCCTACAGGACCACGCCCGCGGCGTCCTCATCGGCGAGCACAGCTACGGCAAATTCGCGGTGCAGACAATGCGCGAGATCCCGTCCAGCGAAAAACAGATGGCGCTGCTCAAGATCACGACGGCGCTCTATCGCACTCCGAGCGGACGTTACTTCCAGCGTCACTCGCCCCCGGGTGATCCGGATCCGCTTGCCGGGCTGATTCCGGACCTGCGGGTTCCGCAGTCGCGCGACGACCGTCAGATCCTGGCGAGCATCTTCGACGCGGAGCGGTATGCGGACTGGAAGAAGACACCCGAGGTTCCGTTCCCCGACTTTCAGGACCGCGTCTTGATGGCGGCGATCGCGGTTCTCAAGGGCGAGGTCGTTCGTCCCGAAATCCAATAGGCGGCTGCCTGCCAATCCCGTGCGCGTACTCGGCATCGATACCTCCTGCGACGACACGTCGGTCGCGATCGTCGACGGCCCGAACATCCTCGCGAACATCGTCGTGGGGCAGGGAGCGCTTCACAAACCGTTCGGCGGCGTCGTTCCCGAGATCGCGGCGCGGGCACACGCCGAAAACATGGTGGCGGCGCTCCAGGACGCGTGCGAGCAGGCCGGATCGGTGGATGCCGTGGCGGTCACGCATCGGCCCGGCCTCATCGGCCCGTTGCTCGTCGGCCTCAGTGCGGCCAAAACCTTTGCTCTGGTGCACGACCTGCCGCTCATCGGCGTGCATCACATCGAAGCGCACGTGTCCGCCGCCTATCTTCTGGATCCGGCGCCCGAGCCGCCGTTTCTCGCGCTGATCGCGTCCGGCGGGCACACGCTGCTGATGGATGTGCGCGAGCGCGGTTCCTACGAGCGCATCGGCGAAACGCAGGACGACGCGGCGGGTGAGTGCTTCGACAAGATCGCAACGCTGCTTGGCCTGCCGTACCCCGGCGGGCCGTCGATCGAAAAGGCGGCGCTCGACGGCGACGCGGGGGCGTTTCAGTTGCCGCGGCCGCTGCGTGACAAACCCGGCGACGACTTCAGCTTCTCGGGGCTCAAGACCGCGGTGCTCTACAAGGTGAAGGGCCAAGACGGCCGCCGGCGCGATGAGAGCAGGGTCTTCTCCGTGGCGGATCTCGCGGCCTCGGCGCAGGAGGCGATCGTCGACGTCCTGAGTCACAAGGCGATCCGCGCGGCGCGGCGGCTCGGCCGTACGCGCCTGGTTCTGGGCGGCGGCGTCGCCGCCAATACGAGGCTGCGCGAGATCACGGCCGAGCGCGCGGAGGCCGCCGGCATCGAACTCTTCGTACCGCCCAAGAAACTCTGCACCGACAACGCCGCGATGATCGCTGTGCGCGGCGCCGAATTGCTGGCCGCGGGCGAGCGCGCCGATCTGGCACTGGACGCCAACCCCTACACCGAGTGACCTAAAGTCCCCGGCCCTGGCCTCGGCCTCATGCGTAGGACCCCTTCTCTCGGTCCCCTGACTGCCGACCTGGTTGCGGGTGAGTGGTCGGGGGACCAAGCAGGTGAGGCACGACGCATGAGGCCAGGGCCGAGGCCGGGGTGACTCCGGAGTGTTTGATTGGTCCGCGAACCGGGTACGCTCTTGGCCAGATGGACGAACACGCGCTGCGGGAGCTTTTCGAGCGGGTCAGCAACGGTGAGCTGAGCATCGAGAAGGCGCTGTCTCGCATGCGGGCGGCGCCGGCGGGGGAGGACCTGGGCGACGCCGTGATCGATCACCACCGGGAATTGCGCCAGGGCCACCCCGAGGTCATCTACGGCCCGGGCAAGACGTCCGCGCAGACCGTGAAGCTCGCTCGGGCGATCCACAAGGTCAGCAAGCGATTCCTGGTCACGCGCACGGATCCGGCCCAGGCTCGCGCGCTCAAGAGGGCGTTCCCCAAGGCGGTCCACGATCCGGTCGGCCGCACCGTGTTGGCGCTCTCGGCGCGTTCGGCCAAAAAAACGGGGATCCTCATCGTCTCAGGGGGCACGTCCGATCAGCCGGTGGTCGAGGAAACCCGCGCGACGTGTCGCTACCTCGGGTTTGCGGCCGAGGTCTGGTGCGATGTCGGCGTTGCGGGGGTGCACCGCCTCCTGACCCGGGTCGAAGCGCTCCAGGAGGCGCGAGTCGTCATCGCGGTCGCGGGCATGGAGGGGGCGCTTGCGAGCGTCGTTGCGGGGCTGGTGGCCGCCCCGGTGGTCGCGGTCCCGACATCGGTGGGGTACGGCGCCTCGTTCGGCGGCATCGCGCCCCTGCTCTCGATGCTCAACTCCTGCGCCGCCAATGTTTGCTGCGTCAACATCGACGACGGCTTCGGCGCCGCGGTCGTCGCATCGGCGATCTGCCGCTGACGGCGCCACGGAACGGGAACGCATCCGTCCGGGAGGTTAGAATCCCCCGGTTTTGCGGCCCAGAGCGGCCGTGCCCTCCGCTTCGAAAACCCCAGAGATCCGGCACCCAACACGATGGACCAGGCGAAACTCGTTTTGAGCGACGGCACCGTATTCACCGGTGCCGCGTTTGGCGCACGTACCGAGTCGACGGGCGAGGTCGTCTTCAACACCTCGATGACCGGCTATCAGGAAGTGCTGACCGACCCGAGCTACGCGGGCCAGATGGTCACGATGACCTACCCGCACATCGGCAACTACGGCGTCAACGATCTCGACGCCGAGTCGGCGCGCCCCTGGGTCACGGGGTTCATCGTGCGCGAACCTGCGCGCGTCCACTCCAACTACCGAGCGGAAGGGGACCTCGATTCCTACCTCCAGCGCCACGGCATTCCCGGGATCTCCGGACTCGACACCCGCGCGCTCGTCCGGCGCGTGCGCATCCACGGCGCGATGCCCGCGATCTTGAGCACGACGGATCTCGATGACGACTCCCTGCGCGAGCGGGCGGCCGCGTTGCCCGGCATGGCCGGCCAGGACCTGGTCGGTAAGGTCACGTGCGACGAGGCTTACGACTGGGAAGACGGCGACGTCGAGGAGTTCAAGATACCCGGTGAGCGCCCGGCGAAACGCTATCGCGTGGCGGCGATCGATTGCGGCATCAAGCGCAACATCCTGCGCCTGATGGTGGAGACCGGCTTTGTCGTGCGTGTCTTCCCCGCGACGGCGAGCGCACAGGAGATCCGCGACTTCAAACCCGACGGCCTGTTCCTGAGCAACGGCCCCGGCGATCCGGAACCCGTGACGCATGTCGCCGACACCGTGCGCGAGCTGCTGCCGGAGTTCCCGACGTTCGGGATCTGCCTCGGCCACCAGATCCTCGGCCTCGCGTGCGGCGCGCAGACATTCAAGCTCAGATTTGGCCACCGCGGCGCAAACCAACCCGTAAAGGACCTCGCGACGGGCAAGGTGGAGATCACGAGCCAAAACCACGGATTCGCGGTCGCCGCCGACGGTCTGGACAAGTGCGGGCTCGAGTTGACCCACATCAATCTCAACGACAACACCGTCGAGGGCTTCCGCCACAAGGAACTCCCGGCGTTTGCCGTCCAGTACCACCCTGAAGCGAGCCCGGGGCCGCACGACTCGCGCTACCTTTTCCAGCGCTTTCGGGAGATGATCGAGGCGCACGGCTAGGCGCCGCGCAAGGAGAATCATGTCGGTCACGTGTGTGTTCGGAGCGCAATGGGGCGATGAAGGCAAAGGCAAGGTCGTCGACTACCTCGCCGCCGAGGCCGACATCGTCGTTCGTTATCAGGGCGGTTCCAACGCCGGCCATACGATCAAGATCGGCGACGACAAGTTCGCGATTCGCCTGACCCCGTCCGGCGTGCTCCAGGGCGCCACCGGCGTCATCGCAAACGGCGTCATTCTCGACCCGACCGTCTTGCGCACCGAAGTCGACCTGCTCGAGCAGAAGGGCTACCCCGTCCGCGAACGCTTGAAGGTCTCTGACCGCGCGCAACTCGTCCTTCCGTTTCACGGACCGATGGACCGCGCGCTCGACAAGTCCCGCGACGATCTGTGGCGCATCGGCACGACCGGCCGCGGCATCTCCACGTCGATGGCTGACAAACACCTTTACGAGGGATTCCGCGTCGCCGATCTCCTGAGCGACCCGATCCGTCGCGACCGGCTGCCGTACCTTCTCGAGCGCGGCAACGCCCGCCTGGAGGCGCTGGGCGAAGAAGGCGTCGACCTCGCCGCCGCGACCGCCGAGGTCGAAAGCTGGGTCGAGTTTCTGCGTCCGTTCGCGTGCGACACGGGGCGGTTCCTGAACGACGCCGCGGATGCCGGAAAGCGCATCCTGCTCGAGGGCGCGCAGGCCGCGTTGCTCGACGTCGACTTCGGCACGTACCCGTTCGTCTCCACCAGCAACTCCGGAGTGAGCGGCATCTCGTGCGGGACCGGGCTTCCGGCGCGCGCCGTCGGCCGTGTGCTCGCCGTGGCGAAGGCCTATGCGACCCGCGTCGGCACGGGCCCGTTTCCGACCGAGGACCACGGCGAGCCGGGCCGGCGCCTCCAGGAGGACGGCCGCGAGTTCGGTACGGTCACGGGCCGTCGTCGCCGGTGCGGTTGGTTCGATGCGGTTGCCGCACGCCACGTCTGCCGCTTGAACGGCGTCGACGCGGTTGCGCTCACCAAGATCGATGTTCTGCGCGGCCATGACGTGTTGAAGATCTGCGTTGCGTACGAAGTGGACGGACGCCGGATCGAGGAGTTCCCGGCGGACCTCGATTTGTTGCAACGAGCCAAACCGATCTACCGCGAGCTGCCCGGCTTCGATGTGCCGGTGCGCGACATCAAGGACAAGTCCGAGCTGCCCTCGCCGCTGCTCCAGTACGTCGACGCGCTCGTGCAGGAGATCGGCACCGCGATCGACATCCTGTCCGTTGGCCCGGAGCGCACCGAGACGGTCAGTCTGGAAGCCGGCGCATGAGCGGAACCGACATTCTGCCGCGCCACGTGGCGATCATCATGGACGGCAACGGGCGCTGGGCGGCGGCGCGCAAGCTGCCGCGTGCGCGGGGCCACGCCGAAGGCGTCGAGTCCGTCCGCGCGGTCACGCGCCACTGCGCGCGTCGCAAGCTACAGCAGTTGACGCTCTATGCGTTCAGCGAGGAGAACTGGAAGCGCCCGGCGCGCGAGGTGAAGCTGCTCATGCGGCTCCTCCGCCGGTTCCTGGTTCGCGAGCGCAAGGAGATCATGGAGAACGACATCCGGCTGACGTCGATCGGCCGGCTGCACAGATTGCCCGCCGATGTGCTCCGCGAGCTGCGCAAGACCGAGGAGTTGTCCAAGAACAACAAGGGCACGACGCTCTGTCTCGCGCTGAGCTACGGCGGCCGGCAGGAACTCATCGACGGGTTCCAGAAGATCGCGCAGCAGGTGGCGGCGGGCGACCTCAACCCCGAGGAAGTGAGCGAGAAGCTCATCGAGGCCAACCTCTACCAAACCGGCATGCCGCCGCTCGACCTGCTCGTGCGTACGGCCGGCGAGATGCGCGTCAGCAACTTCCTGCTCTGGCAGTTGTCCTATGCGGAGCTTTACGTGACGCAAGCCTGTTGGCCCGACTTCCGCGAAGAGGAACTCGACGTCGCGTTTGCTGAGTTCGGCCGGCGTGTGCGCAAGTTCGGCGGACTGGTGCCGGAACGGCTGTGAAGACACGCATCCTCTTGGGCTCGCTCATCGTCGGAGCGATCGCCGGCGTCTTTTGTCTCGACACGATGGTGTTCGAGCGCGCGATCGCCACGCGCGTATTGATCTGGCTGCTGGCGCTCGGCACGCTGAAAGAGCTGCTCCAGATTCTGGGCAAGCGGCTCGAGTGCGCGCCGGGGCTCTTTGCAACGGGCGGCGTTGCGGTCACCGTGGTCTTGGTGCCCGCGTTTCTGGAGGGGCGGCCGGTGGACGGCACACTCCTCGCGCTCGCCGCCCTGATGGCCGGCGCGATCCGGCTGCTCGTTCTCGCTCCGGTCCGTTCCGCGCCCGTCGCGTTTCCCGAAGCGGCCGGGCTGAGCGCCGCGATTCTCTACAGCTGCGGATTGCTTTCCTTTCTGGACCGCATCGCCGTTGCCCATATCGAGGCTGTGTATGTCGTGGTCGCGATCTCCAAGTCGTCCGACATCTGCGCGTACTTCGCCGGGCGTTTTCTCGGCAAGCGCCCCTTCGCACCCGCGCTGAGCCCGAAGAAGACCTGGGAGGGCGCGTTGTTCGGAATCGCCGGCGCCGCGGGTGTGGCCGCGTGTTTCCCGGCGGAACTCGCGGGCCACGACATGCCCGCGTGGTTCGCGGCGATCCTGGGTGCGCTGATCGGCGCCGCTTCGATGGTGGGCGACCTCGTCGCGTCCGGGCTGAAGCGCTGGGCCTCCATCAAGGACTCCTCCTCGATGCTGCCCCAGTTCGGCGGTATGCTCGACCTCGTGGACGGAGTACTGTTCGCCGGCCCGGTCGCGGTCGTGTGCCTGATGGGCGGTTGATCCACTTTTCTTATGACACGCGCCACCATCCCGATCGAAAACACCGAGGAGGTCCGAGCGCTTCTCGGCATCAACGACGCCCACGCGCGGTTGTTTCGCCAGCACCTCGGGGTCTTCCTCACGGTGCGAAACGGCCGGTTGCACATCGACGGCGAGGATGCCGAGGTCGTGGCGGCGGAGCGCATCGCGCAGGAGCTGTTGCGACGCCACCGAGTGAACGGCGTGTTCGAGGCGAAGGAACTCGAGTTGATGCTGCGCGCGGGCGGCTCGCCGGCGCACCTCGAAGGCGCGGGCTCCGGCGGTGCGTTCACAATCTTGCCCGCGCACGGCCACCGCCCCGCGGTGCACGGCCGCACGCCGAACCAACACGCCTACGTGGACGCGATGCTCAAGAACGAGCTCGTGTTCGGCATCGGTCCCGCCGGGACCGGCAAGACGTATCTCGCCGTCGCGATGGCGCTGCGCAAGCTCAAGGACGGCGAGGTCAAGAAGCTCATCCTGACGAGGCCGGCGGTGGAGGCTGGCGAGAAGCTCGGCTTCCTGCCCGGCAGCTACGAGGCGAAGGTCAACCCGTACATGCGCCCGCTCTACGATGCGCTCCACGTGCTGTCCGAGCCGGCGCAGGTGAAGAAGTACGCCGAGAGCGACATCATCGAAGTGGCGCCGCTCGCGTACATGCGCGGCCGCACCCTGAGTGACGCTTTCATCATTCTGGACGAGGCGCAAAACACGAAGCCCTCGCAGATGAAGATGTTCCTCACGCGCATGGGCCGCGGCTCGCGCATGGTCGTGACGGGCGACATCACACAGATCGATCTGCCGCTGAGTTACGAGTCGGGGCTCGAGCAATCGGCTCGCATCCTCGCCGGCGTCGAGGGCGTCGGCATGTGCAAGCTCGACAAACGGGATGTCGTGCGCCATCGCCTGGTGCAGCGCATCGTCGAGGCGTACGAGAAGGCTCCCCGCAGCAAAAGATCGCGGCCGTGAGCGTCCAGATCGCCGATCAGCAGGAGTTCATCCCCCGGGCCAAGGCCGCCTGCCGTCGAGCGGTCGAGGAGGTGCTTGGCAACCGCAAGGTCGTCGTCGCGTTGGTGGACGACAAGACGATCGCCGAGGTGCATGGCCGATTCCTCGACGACCCCACGCCGACCGACGTGATCAGCTTCCCGCACGGCGAGATCGTCGTTTCGGCCGAGACGGCGGCGCGGGAGGCACGCTCGCGCGGGATCGACCCGCTCGATGAGCTGTTGCTCTACGTGGTCCATGGCTCGCTGCACTTGAAAGGCCACGACGACCGGAGCGCCAAGGCGAGCGCGCAGATGCGCGCGGCGGAGCGGCAGGTCCTGAAGAAACTCGGCCTCGGCGACGTGTTCGGGACGAGCGTACCCAAGCCCGTTGCCGGCCGGCGCAACGCACGGCGCGCGCTGCGGACGGGTGCCGCCGGTGGATCCCGGAAAAAGACCAGCGGTCGCCGGAAGAAGCCCCGCCGCCGCGGTTAGCCCACGCGGTACCAAACCGGGGCGCCGCGGCGTGTCCTGCCCGGGCGGCTTCTATCTCGAAAAGGTAGAATCCGTTTTGCATGCCGTCGCGCGACAAAGAGATCCTCGAACGGGCGATCCAGCAGAAGCTGGCGACCAAGGAACAGGCGATTCAGCTGGCGCGGCTCCGGCACAAGCAAAAGGAAGAGCTCGGCCCGAAAAAGGCCACGGCCATCGAGGACCTCGGCGTCCAGCAGGGGCTTTGGACCCGCGACCAGGCCCGGCAACTTCGCGACGAGCAGCGCGGGTTCGCCGACGAGCGCACCATCGGCGGTTACCGGCTCCTCGAGAAGATCGGCTCCGGCTCGATGGGCAGCGTCTACAAGGCGATGCAACTGAGCCTGGATCGCGAGGTGGCCGTGAAGGTGCTCGCGCCGCATCTCGCTCACGATCCGGAATACGTCGAGCGTTTCCTGCGCGAGGCGCGTGCGGTCGCGCGGCTCAACCATCCCAACGTCATCTCGGGAATCGATGCCGGCGAAGCCGACGGTTTGCGGTACTTCGTCATGGAGTACGCGGCCGGCCACACGGTCAAGGCGTTGCTCGACCGGGGTGGTGCGCTCGACCCGGCGCGAGTCCAAAAGATCGGGCTGCAGATCGCGCGCGCGCTGCGCCACGCCCACGAAGCGGGCCTCGTGCACCGCGACGTCAAACCCGACAACATCCTGGTCACGAAGGACGGCCAGGCAAAGCTCTGCGATCTCGGCCTCGCCAAGGACCGGCCCGAAGGCGGCGGTCGCAGCCTCGGCACGCCGGACTACATTTCACCGGAGCAGGCCGAGGCGATCACCGAGGTGGACATCCGCGCGGATCTCTATTCGCTCGGTGCGACGCTCTACCACATGCTCACGGGCCGACCTCCGTTTTCCGGTTCCGCTCAGCTCGTGATGGCCAAGCACCTGACCGAGGAGCCGCCGCTGCCGTCGGAGATCGAAGCGTGAGTCTATGCCGCGCTGGAGGCATTGGTGCTCAAGCTGATGAAAAAGGACCGCGCCGAGCGCTACCAAACCCCCGACGACTTGATCGGAGCGCTGGAAGGACTGGGCAAGAACCAAGCCGCGGTCGAGGTGACGGATGATGCCCCACGCGCGCCGGTGTCGCGGCGCAAGAGGCGACGCAGGCGGTTCTAGGTCGTCGGATGCACTCGCGACTTACCCAACTCGCAGCAGTTCTCGCCTTGGTTGGTTGCAGTTCCGTTCCCCGTGCCCCGCACGACCCCTCGCGCTACAAGTACAAAGTG
>JAZFYD010000207.1:0-5781 GCA_036443405.1 Planctomycetota bacterium | reverse complement strand
GCGTGTCGGCGTACTCGCCGTAGTTCAAGAATACGTACAACAACCGTGCGCCGACGATGCCGGCCAACAGGAGCCACATGCCGAGATCGAAAACGTGGCGCGAATCGATCTCCAGGCGCTTTTCCTTCGTCGCCTGTTTGGTCATGAACCAAACACCGAGCAGGAATCCGATCACGACGACGACGCCGAACGTGTGGATCGGAACCGTCGGGCCCAGGAACTTGCTCGCGACGAAGTGGCCGCCGATCAGCAAGGTCGCGGTGCTGAAGATCCCGACCCACCATTCCTCGCGTTTTTGGGTGCTGGCCCAGAGCCACGCGAGCGCCGCCGCGACGCCGAGGATGATCTCGAACGCCATCGCGCCGGCGGACATGCCCCCTGTGTTGGGGATTTGGAACAGGATGGGAAACACGGGAGCGCCAGTCTAAGGGGAGCCAGTGGAAGGAGGCGTTGGAATGCGAGGGACGCTGGTGGGATGCGTGGGATGCGACCGGATGCGAGGGAGGCGGTGGAGAATGCGAGGGAGCGTTGGAATGCGAGGCTTCAACGGCGTAAGCCGTTGAGCAAGAATTACGGCCCGGGATCCGCGGTCTCCAGATAGGCCTCGTACGCAGTGACGTCCATCAGCGCTTCCGCTTCCGACGCATCGTTGAGTTTGATCTTCACGAGCCAACCCGCGCCGAACGGGTCGCTGGACAGCGGCGCGGTCTCGTCGGCCAATCCCGAGTTGACCTCCGTGATCGTGCCGGACACCGGGCTGTAGACCTCACCGACCGCCTTGACCGATTCGATCTCGCAGACCGTTCCGCCCTTCTCGAGTTCGCCCCCCGCTTCGGGCAGATCGACAAAAACGAGGTCGCCCAGATGTTCGATAGCGAAATCCGACACACCCAAGGTGGCGGTGTCACCATCGATTATCACCCATTCGTGACTCTCGGCGAAACGTGCGTCTGCGGGGCGGTCCATGGTTACTCCCGGGAAATCGCCTAGCTCTTGCCCGGCGATGATTTCTTGCGTTTGCGGCTGTAAAACGGCAATCCGTCGACGGTAGCGCCGACCGGACGGCCGCGAACGTCGACCTCGACGGCGAGGCCTTCGGTGGCGGCGTCCGCGGAAACGAGCGCCATCGCAATGGGGCGTTCCAGGGTCGGACTGAACGTTCCGCTGGTGACGATGCCGACCGCCTTGCCGTTCATCGAGACAGCGCAGCCTTCGCGCGGCACGCGCTTGCCTTCGATGTTCAACCCGATGAGCGCGCGCGGGACGCCGGCCTCTTTCATGGCGACGAGCGGATCGCGCCCGATGAACTCCTTTTCGAGATCGACACCGAACATGACGCCGGCCTCGAGCGGCGTGATCTCCCGGCTCAGTTCGTGGCCGTAGAGCGGCATGCCCGCTTCTGTCCGGCAGATGTCGCGCGCGCCCAGCCCGATCGGCTGCACTCCGTGGCCGGTCGCGAGCAGCGCGTCCCAAACCGTGGTCGCGTGCTCTTTCGGGAAAAACAGCTCGAAGCCGTCTTCGCCGGTGTAGCCGGTTCGCGATACGAGCGCGTCGATTCCGTCCAGCAGTTTGCCCGGCGTGAACCTGTAGTACTTGAGCGCCGTGAGGTCGACGTTACACACGGCGGGCAGGATTGCCTTCGAGTTCGGGCCCTGCAGCGCGATCATCGCCTGGTCGTCCGAGACGTTTTGGATCTCGACGTCGAACGAGGCGGTCTGTTCGCGGAACCAGGCGTCGTCGGCCTCGCGCCCGGAGGCGTTGATCACGACATGGACCTCGTCGGCGCCCTTGTAGATCAGGACGTCGTCGATCACGGTGCCGTCCGGAGTCGTGATCAGCCCGTACCGGATCATCCCTTCCTTCAACTTGCCGACGTTCTGTGACAGAACGCGGTCGGCCGCCGCCACGCGGTCCGGACCGGTGAGAACCAGCCGGCCCATGTGGCAGAGATCGAAGAGCCCGACTTCGTTGCGGACGCAGCGGACCTCTTCCTGGATGCCGTTTTTGTATTGCACGGGCATCTCGAACCCGGCAAACGGCACCATGCGCGCGCCGTGACTGCGATGCCACTCGGTCAGGGGGGTCGATTTCAGTTCACTCATGCGAAAGCGGCCAGAGTCTAGGCTCTCCGCGCGGTTCCATCCAGTTGCCAGACGCCACGGCGTTTTGCGCGCGCTGGGTGAAGGTGGACCTTGACCGTTCGCGCGCCTACGCTTTCGCCGATGCGGTCCCAGGCGGAGTCCAGCGAAGTTCGGCGCGCGCTTTACGTGTTGTTCGCGCGGCTGCTCGCGTCCGCGCCCGATCACGAGCTTTATGGGCGCTTGTGCGAGCAGGGCCTGACGCGGCTCGCCGAAGCGCAGGGCGTGGATCTGATGTCGGATCTTCTGGATGCGCACGATGCGACCGCGTCGGCCTCGGAGCTGAACTCCGAGTACGAGGAGCTGTTCCGCAAGGTTTCGTTGCGGGCCTCGGACTATCCCGGGGCCACGGACGACCCGCTCGCGGCGGTCAGCGGCTTCTTGACCGAACACGGCCTCAGCGTCGATGCCGGCGCCGGGCTGCCCTGCGACCACCTCTCCGTGGTCCTGGGGATCATGGCCGAGTTGGCCGGAGCGGACACCGCCGCCGAGGACGATGCGGCGCTGCCCACGGCCGGCGAGGGCGCCACAGACGAGGCCGAGGCCCGCCAGCGCGCGCGTGCGTTTTTCCGGCGGCATCTGCTGTCGTGGGCGCCGCAGGCGTTGGCCGAGGTCGCGCGGCACGCCCATCGCCGCTTTTACAGAGGGCTCGCGTCGATGGTCGTGGCGTTCCTGGAGACCGAGCGGCAGCGATACGAGTCCGCATGAAGCTGTTCGCGATCGCCGACACCCATCTGGGCCAGGCCGTCGACAAACCGATGGACGTTTTCGGGCCCGCCTGGGAGCGCCACACCGAGCGCCTGCAAGAACAGTGGCGGGCCACGGTGGGCGAGGACGACACGGTGCTGGTCGCCGGCGACATTTCCTGGGGCATGAGTCTCGAGGAAGCGCTCGTCGACCTGCGCCTGATCGCCGATCTCCCGGGCCGGAAGATCCTGCTGAAGGGCAACCACGACTACTGGTGGACGAGCAAATCCAAGGTGGAGAAGGTGCTGCCGGAGTCCATGACGCTGCTGCAAAACAACGCGGTGGACCTCGGCTCAGGGCTCGGCGTGGTCGGCACACGGGGCTGGTCGGCGCCCGGCGCGCCCCATTCCACCGAGCACGACGAGAAGATCTACCGCCGCGAGGTCGATCGCCTGCGACTTTCGATCGAAGCGGCGGGCGACCGCTTTGAAACCCTCGTCGCGATGCTTCACTTTCCGCCGGCCTACGAGGGGTTCGGGGACACCGAGTTCGTGCCGCTACTCGAGGCGGCCGGGGTGCGCGCCTGCGTGTTCGGCCACCTGCACGGCAGCGACCATCGATTTGCGCTTCAAGGGGAGCGGCGCGGCGTTCATTACCATTTCGTTGCAGCCGACGCGACGGGCTTCCAGCCGCGTGAAATAGCGCTTTCCTGACATCGGCTGCGGCCGCAGAGATTGACGGAACGGGCCTCCGCTCTTACCTTCAACGGCAAGGCGAGGCACATGCCGGATAACGACAAAGTTCTCTACGAAATCCACGAAAACCAGCTCGACACAGGCTTGCGCGGCTTCCCCGTTGGGACCTGTCGAACGAGTTCAGTCGACAAGGAGACCGGGGTTTCCTACGTCGGTTATGCGATCGACCAGCTCGCGCCGCTGCCGACCGAGAAGGTGATCTACCTCCTGCTCAACAAGCGTCTGCCCACCGACGAGGAGTTGGAGGCGTTTCGCACGGACCTCCGGTCGCGCCAGTCCGTCCCGGACGCGGTGTTCACGACGCTCAAGAGCCTGCCGTCGGACGCGCATCCGATGGAGTGGTTCATCACCGGACTCCTGGCGCTCGGCATGGCCGGCAAGACCGGCGACTACAAACAAGACACGCTGAACATGATCGCGCGCATCAACGTGGTGACCGCGGCGATCTTCCGGTTGCGCGAAGGATGGGGCGAACCGATTCCGCCGCGCGACGACCTCAGCTACGGCGCGAACTTCTCGCACATGCTCGGTGTTCCTTCGGGGCACGAGCAACTTCCGGAATTGCTGCGCCTCTTCCACGTGTTGCACATGGATCACGGGGGCGGAAACCTGTCGACGTTCACCGGCAAGGCCGTCGCCTCGGGTTTGGCCGGCGTCTATGTTTCGCTGGCCGGCGCGATGGGCGCGCTCTATGGCCCGCTCCACGGCCGCGCGAACCAGGAGTGCCTCAAGTTCGTGCAAGAGGTCGGGACATCGGACGAAGCCGAGATCGAGAGGTTTGTTCGGGACCTCGTCGCGAAAGGCGGCAAGGTCTTCGGATTCGGCCATGCGGTGTTGCGCGCGGAAGACCCGCGTGCGCGTGTGCAGTACGCCTTCGGTGAGGAGCACTTCGGCGACCACCCGCTCGTGCGGACCGCGCTCGCACTGCGCAAGGTCGTGCCGCCGATCCTCAAGGAGCATCCGAAGATCTCGAACCCGTATCCGAACGTGGACGCGATATCAGGATCGCTGCTCTGTGCCGCCGGTTTGAACGAACCGGAGTACTACACCGTGCTGTTCGGTTGGTCGCGCGTAGTGGGCATCGCGGCGCAGATCATCGACGAACGTCACACGCTGCGCGGCGGCAAGGGCGTTCCGATCTACCGCCCGCGCTACGTGGCGGAAGAGCAGCCCAAGCAATCGTTGTAGGGCAGGGCCCTGCGTTGTTGTTGGCCCAACCGCTGACGCGGTTGGAGCGGAGGCCTCGCGTCCCCACATACGAGGCGTAAATCGCTGCGACGCTGGAGGTTACGTGCCGCCGGAGTGCCCAACGTCGCGCTCGCGAGACTTGGCTAAGAGCGGTCTTCTCCCGGTCCGTCGTGGCCGCGAAGCGAACCCCGGGGCGCGTGCGAGTCGCTGCGGCGGGACGTTGTTTTGGTCGGGCGAGGCGACGTCGCTTCCATCGGGTTCACCATTGCCTGGGCCCGCGAGAAGGGAATCGCCAAAACAGCGGGCGGACTTCCGAGTCGACGGTGTCGAATCACTTGTGTTGCGCCAAATCGCCCGGTGGTTTGGGTGCCGAAAGTTGGCGTGCCCGTTGGGTACTCTTGATGTGGCGCGCTTGCGATGCGCGCTCGTCGGACGTCACGACGGTCCGGAATGACTCTTCAACTTTCGGAGGAGACGTAGGAATGTGGAATCTGTTGAGGACGGCGTTTGGGCTCGTCCTTGCGATGGCGCTTTTTGGCTCGGCCGCGAGCGCGGACCAGAAGGTGGCGTTCACCCTGGACAAGGAAGTGGATGCGTATCTCGCGGCTTCCGAAAAGGCGGCCGAGAAGGCCGCAGACAACACGTTGAAGGCCTTCTGGAAAGACGGACTGCGCCTGGAAACGGCGGACAAGAAATTCAAGCTCAAGATGGGTGGTCGAATCATGTTCGACTTCGGTTTCCTGTCCGCCGATGATGACTACCGCACCGTTTCGGGCGGGGGGGAGACCGCCGCGGACGACTACGCGTTCTTCCGACGCGCGCGTCTCTACGTCGAAGGCACGATTCACGGCAACGTGATCTACAAGGCGCAATACGACTTCAGCAAGAGTCAAGTCACCGGGCTTCAGGACATGTTAATCGGACTCCAGAAGACGTCGCTCTGCCGTTTTCGGATCGGCCACATGAAAGCGCCGGCCGGCCTCGAGCGACTCTCGTCCTCGAAGTACCTCACG
>JAZFYD010000206.1:0-10019 GCA_036443405.1 Planctomycetota bacterium | reverse complement strand
TGCGTGCTACGCGATGTTGGGAACTCGGTCACACCGGAAAACGATTCGCTGGATCGTTTTCCGGCTATCGCGCGTTCGGGCTCACTTGCCTCGGTCCCTTCCGCTTACCAGGCACCGATCGCGGGTGTTCGTTCTCGTTAGCCGCCCGGCCACGTGCGTTGCACGTAGTCCTCGACCATCGCCACGAACTCTTCGGCGATCTTGTCGCCTTGAAGGAACGTCGCGCGTTCGCCGTCGATGAAGACCGGGGCGCGCGGTTCCTCGCCGCTGCCGGGTAGCGAGATGCCGATGTGCGCGGCGCGGGATTCGCCGGGGCCGTTGACGACGCAGCCCATCACGGCGACCTTCAGCGTTTCGGAGCCGGGGTGCGTGCGGCGCCACTCGGAGCGTTTTTGTTCGAGGTGCTCGGAGATGTCCTGCGCAAGCTCGCGAAACAGCGTTGATGTCGTGCGGCCGCAGCCGGGGCACGACGTCACCTCCGGGCGAAACGACCGCAGGCACACCGCCTGGAGGATCTCCTGGCAGAGGCGCACTTCGCGCGCCCGGTCGCCACCGACCTCCGGGGTCAGGCTCGCACGGATCGTGTCGCCGATGCCCTCGTGCAGCAGGATCGACAGCGCCGCGGTCGTCGCGGCGAGGCCCTTGCCGCCCATCCCGGCTTCGGTCAGGCCGAGGTGCAGCGGGAACCGGACCTGGTTCGCGAGGGCGCGATAACACTGAACCATCTGCGGCAGGCGCGACACCTTGCAGGAAATCACGATGCGGTTTTCGGGGAGCCCGAGGTCGAGCGCGGCGTCGGCGCTGGACAGCGCGCTCTGAACCAGCGCGTCCGACTCGACGTCCTCGGCGCTTCGCGGTTTTTCGCGCGCCGCGTTGTCGTCCATCAGCTTGCCCAGCAACTCCGGGTCGAGGCTGCCGGCGTTGACGCCGATGCGCACGGGTTTGTCGAGATCGCGCGCGATCTGGATGAACGTCTCGAAGTTCTCGTCGCGCCGGCCGCCGCGGCCGACATTGCCCGGATTGATGCGGAACTTCGCGAGCGTGTCGGCGCAGCGCGGATGCGCGCGCAACAAACGGTGGCCTATGAAGTGGAAGTCTCCGACCAGCGGAACCTCGCAGCCGACGCCTTTGAGTCGCGCTGCGATTTCGGGAACCGCGGCCGCCGCTTCGTCGTTGTTGACGGTGATGCGGACGATCTCGCTCCCGGCGTCGGCGAGCAGTTTCACCTGCGCGACCGTCTTCTCGATGTCCGCCGTATCGGTGTCGGTCATCGACTGCACGACGATCTGCCGGCCGCCGCCCATGTGGACGGAACCGATCGGAACGACGTGTGTCGTACTCCGGTGCATCGGCGTCAGTCTATCCGGCGCGACGGCTAGCCGCCCGACACGGGCGGAATGAGATCCACCGTGGCGCCCGGCGCGAGGAGCGTGTCCTCGCCGACGAACTCGTCATTGGTCGCGAACCGGCAAAACGCGAGATGATCCGCAATGGGCGGGCAAGCGGCGGCGACGGCGGCTTTCAGCGACTCGATCGAATCGGCTTCGACCGTCAGCTCACATCGCCCCGCGCGCTCTTTCACTCCGGCGTAGAGCCGGACCGTGACACTCATGCCAGCGCTTCCTCGACCGCACCTGCAGCCGGCGTCACGACGTTGTAGAACGCGTCGCGCTCGACCGGCGTGCGGCCGGCTTCCTCGATCACCTGGCGCAGGCGCTCCTCGGTCATGTTCTCCGGCGTGTCTGCGCCCGCCATGTGGTAGATGCGCTCCCACGTGACCGTGCCGTCGATGTCGTTGGCGCCGAAACTCAGCGCAAGCTGCGCGGGTTTGATGCCGAGCGTGATCCAGTACGCCTTGATGTGCGGGACGTTGTCGAGCAGCAGCCGGCCGACCGCGACGTTCTTCATCGCGTCGACGCCGTCGGGCGCGCCGAGTTTCTCGAGGCGGTTGTTGGAGGGGTGGTACGCGAGCGGGATGTAGCTCAACAGCCCATTGGTCCGGTCCTGCAGATCGCGAAGGCGGAGGATGTGATCGACCCGCTCCTCGGACGTTTCGATGTGGCCGTAAAGCAGCGTCGCGTTGGACGGGATGCCGAGGGCGTGCGCCGCTTCGTGCACCTCGAACCAGCGGTCGGCGTCGGCTTTTTCGCGGCAGACCTTGTAACGAACCCGGTCGGCGAAGACCTCGGCGCCGCCGCCGGGGATCATCGCGAGGCCCGCGTCCTTCAACTCGGACAACACGTCGTGCAGCGGCTTGCCGGTCAGTTCCGCGAAGTACGCGATCTCAATGGCGGTAAAAGCCTTGAGTGCGACGTCGGGGTGCTCGCGCTTGAGCGCGCGCAACATGTCCGTGTAGTACGAAAACGGCAGGTCCGGGTGCACACCGCCGACGATGTGGAACTCCTTGAGGCCGCTGTCCTTGTAGTCCGCGACGTGCTTGAGCACATCGTCCACCGACCACTCCCACGCGCCGTCCTCGTCGATGCTGCTGCGATAGAACGAGCAGAACATGCAGTCGTACTTGCAGACGTTGGAGTAGTTGATGTGGCGGTTCTTCAGGTAGTACGCGACATCGCCGTGCCGTTTTTCGCGCACGTGGTTGGCGGCCCAACCGAGGGCCGGCAGGTCGTCCGTGTCGAACAGACGCACGCCGTCCTTCAACGAGAAGCGGTCGTCCGCCACCGCTTTCTCGAGTAGATCGATGATGGGGGAGTCGGCGAACACCGAGGGGATCGTCGTGGAGGTCACACCGCCACCTCTTCGTAGTAGACGTTGCGGCGCCGGGGTTCGAAACCGACATCCAGGATCGACCTCTCGATCGACTCGGAGTCCATGGCGAACGTGGTGCCCGCGGCGCTGACGACGTTTTCCTCGAACATCGTCGAGCCCATGTCGTTGACGCCGAAGCGCAGGCTGATCTCGGCAACGCGTGGACCCTGCGTGACCCAGGAGGCCTGCAGGTTGTCGACGTTGTCGAGATAGAGGCGCGATACGGCCACCGTGCGCAGGTACTCGTGCGACTCGAGTTTGGTCACGTCGCTCATCGCCGTGTTCTCAGGCTGGAACGTCCAGAGGATGAATGCGGTGAATCCGCCCGTCTCGTCCTGCAGCTCGCGCACTCGTTCGAGGTGTTCGATGCGGTCGGCGCGCGTCTCGTAGTGCCCGAACATCATCGTGGCGGTGGAGCGCATGCCGATGTTGTGCGCGATGCGATGCACGTCGATCCAATCGTCGACGGTGGTTTTCAGCTTGGCGATCCTGTCTCGCACCGGTTGCACGAGCATCTCGCCGCCGGCGCCGGGCAGCGTTCCGAGGCCCGCGTCGCGAAGGCGCTCGAGCGTCTCCTTGACCGGGATGTGCTCGACGTTCGCGATGTGTTCGATCTCCGGCGCGGAGAACCCGTGCACGTGAACGCCGTAGTGCTCCTTGATGTGGCGGAGCAGCTTCTCGTACCAGGAGAGCGGCAGATCGGGGTGGTGGCCACCCTGGAGGAGGATCTGGATGCCGCCGCGGGCTTGCATCTCCTCGATCTTGCGGCCGATCTCGGCGGTCGAGAGAACGTAGCTCTCGGGGTGGCCCGGACGCCGGTAGAACGCGCAGAACCGGCAGTACGTGATGCAGACGTTTGTGTAGTTGATGTTGCGCTCGACGATATATGTCACGCGCGGCTCGGGGTGCAAGGCCATGCGGCGTTTGTGCGCAAGCGCGCCAAGCACGTGCAGGTCGCCGTCTTCGATGAGACGGATACCGTCCGCGAGGCTCAAGCGCTCGCCCGCCGCCGCCTTTTCGTAGGCCTGTTCGAGCTCTCTGGATGTGGGGTTCGGCCTGAACAGGCGGTACAGTAACACGCCGTCTTGACGCCCCGAAGCGACGCGAAGGGCCGCTGTCTCAACGGCTGACGCGGTAGCTGGTTCAACGGCTGACGCCGTTGAGACATGTTGAGCCATGTTGAGACAGTGCGACTTGAACACAACCGGAGTTACGTTCAAAAAGATGCTCATCGAACAGTTGGTCACGGGGCCGTTTCAGGAAAACACCTACCTGGTCGCCAAGGATCGCGGGAGCGAATGCGTGTTGATCGATCCCGGCGATGAAGCCGATCGCATCGCGGCGCGCATCGAGGAACTCGCTCTCACGCCCGTGATGATCCTGAACACGCACGGGCATCTCGATCACATCGGCGCGGTGCCGGATCTCAAGGAACGTTACGACATCCCGTTTGCCATCCATCCGGGCGACGGGTTCTTGTTGAAAAACGTCGCGCAGCAGGCGGCCGCGTACGGACTCGACGGCTATCGCGATCCCGAGGTGGACGTCGACCTCGTCGCGGGCGAGAACGTCAAGGTAGCGGGACTCGAATTCGAAGTTGTGTTCACGCCGGGGCACTCACCGGGCCACGTGACATTTGTCGCGCCGGGCGTCGTGTTCTCGGGCGACTGCCTGTTCATGGGCAGCATCGGTCGTTCGGATCTTCCCGGCGGCGATCCGGCGGTCTTGAAAAAGACGTTGAAAGACGTATTCCTCGCGATGCCCGACGAAACGGTTGTGCACTCCGGCCACGGCCCGAGCACGACCATCGGCGCCGAACGCGAGACCAACCCGTTTCTGAACGGAGCGATGCCGTGGTGAGCCGGCGCGGGTTCGCACCATGAAGATCCTGCTCGTCGAAGACAGCGAAGAGCAGCGGTCGGTGTTCTCGCTCTTTCTGCGCACGATGGGCCACGAGGTGGTCGAGTGCTGCAGCGCCGCCGATGTCATGCTCGCGGAGGACTGCGAGGTCGCGCTCGTGGATCGCCATCTCCCCGACGCCGACGGCGCGGTACTGGCGTGTTCATTGCCGGGCCGGGTGTTCCTCCTGACCGGAGACGAACCCGAAGGCAGCGAACGCGCACGGCTGAAAGCCGCGGAGATCGGGGTCCTGATCAAGCCGATCCGAATGGAACGGTTGAAAGAGGTTCTGGAGGGGTAGTCGCCCCGCGACTCCTCGGCCCCGGCCTCGGCCTCATGCGTCGTACGCCACCGCCCTCGGTTCCCAAGACCACTCCCCCTGCCTACGCGAGCAAGGCAGGAGAGAGTGGCAAAGGGACCGAGAGAGCGCGGCACGACGCATGAGGCCGAGGCCAAGGCTTTGATCCGGTAACCTTCCCCGCGGTGCCCTCCCTCGACGATCCCATCCTCGGTCTTCCCGGACTCGGCATGGCGCCTCCCAAGGCGCTTCAGAAGCTTGGGTTGCATACGCTCGCGGATCTGCTGCATCACCTGCCCCGGCGGTATGAGGATCGCCGTTCGTTCGAGTCGATCGCGACGCTTCAGGAGGGGGCGACGGTCACGGTCTGCGGCGAGATCACCAAGATCCGCAAGCGGCCGATGCGGGGGCGGCGCAGCTACACACAGGCGTTTGTCGCCGACGAGAACGGGGAGATCGAGGTGCGCTGGTGGAATCAGCCCTGGATCACCCAGAATCTGCCCGTCGGAACCGCGGTCGTGCTGCACGGCAAGATCAAGGACGGCAAGCTCAACTCGCCGGACTATGAGTCCCTGAGCGACGAGGATCCGCTGCACATGGGCCGGATCGTGCCGATCTACCCGCTCACGAAAGGAGTGACGAGTGTCGGACTGCGCCGCGCGGTCCACCACGCGCTCGAACAGGTCGGCGACGCGTTTTCCGATCCGATGCCCGACGAGTTGCGCGGCCGGCGTTCGCTTCCCGATCTGGCCGGCGCCGTCCGCGACGTGCACTTCCCCGAGGACTTCAAGTCGCTCGGACGCGCGTGGCGCCGTTTCCGCTATGACGAGTTCTTCCACTTCGAACTCGCGATCGCGATGCAGCGCGACCGTGCGCGGCGGCAAGTCGGTATCGCGCACAAGTGCGGCGAGAAAATCGACGCGCGCATCCGGGCGCGGATTCCGTTCGAACTCACCGGGGCGCAGGAACGGGCCGTCTCCGAGATCGTCGCGGATCTCGAACGCGCGACACCGATGGGGCGGTTGCTGCAGGGGGACGTCGGCTCCGGAAAAACGGCGGTCGCCGTTTACGCCGCGCTGGTCGCCATCGCGAACCAATCGCAGGTCGCATTTCTCGCGCCGACGGAACTTCTCGCGCGCCAGCACGCGGAGACGCTGCGCACGCTGCTCGGCGGATCCACCGTGCGCGTCGGACTGCTGGTCGGTAGCACCAAGGCCGCCGACCGCCGGGAACTCCTTAGCGCGGTGGCATCGGGGGAGGTGAATCTGCTCGTGGGCACGCACGCGATCCTGGAGCCGAAGGTCGAGTTCGCACGGCTCGGGCTGGTGATCGTCGACGAGCAGCACAAGTTTGGCGTTGCCCAGCGCGCGAAGCTCATGCGCAAGGGCGAGCGGCCGGATGTTCTCGTCATGACCGCCACGCCCATCCCGCGCACGCTGGCGCTCACCGCGTTCGGCGATCTCGATGTCTCCGTGATCGACGCGTTGCCGCCGGGCCGCAAGCCCCCGGAAACCCACGTTCTGTTTCACGAGCGGCGCGGACGCGCGTACGAGGTCGTGCGCAAGGCCGCGCAGCACAAGAAACAGAGCTACGTGATCTTTCCGCTGGTCGAGGAGTCCGAGGAGATCGACGCGCGTGCCGCCGAGGAGGGCTTTCACCACCTCACGCAGGGGGAGTTGTCCGGCCTGGCCACGGGATTGGTCACCGGGCGAACGCCCCCGGAAGAGCGCGCCGCCACGATGCAGCGGTTTCGCGCCGGCGAACTCGACGTGCTCGTCGGCACTACGGTTCTCGAGGTCGGAGTGGACGTGCCGAACGCGTCGGTGATCGTGATCGAAAACGCGGAGCGCTTCGGTCTGAGCACGCTGCACCAGCTTCGGGGGCGTGTGGGACGCGGCGGCGGCCGGTCGTTTTGTTTCCTCTTGGCCAACGACCCGACCGAGGAGGCGACGAACCGTTTGAAGGTGATGGAGGAGACCGCAGATGGGTTTCTCATCGCCGAGGAGGATCTTCGGCTGCGCGGCCCGGGCGAGTTCTTCGGAACGCGGCAACACGGGCTGCCGGACTTTCGCCACGCCGATTTGGTGCGCGACGCCAAGATCCTGGAGGCGGCGCGGGACGACGCGTTCGAACTCTTCGAAACGGACCGGACGCTGATGTCCCACCCCCAGTTGCGGGAGGAGTTTCTCCGGCGATTCAGGGGCCGCGCCGACCTCTACGAAGTCGGTTGAGCGTCCGGCGCGTCCTGCGCGTCGTCGAGCGGCCGCCCCCCCGGCGAGTCCGCCATATCCAGCAACTCGCGATAGCGGCCCTCGGCCCATGCCCGGCCGAACTGCGTCATTTGACCGACCAGCGGCAAGAGGTCGATCTTGCACCGCTTGCACGTTGCCTCGAGCGCACGCGCATAATGAAACGCGTTGAGTCGACCCTTGGTGTGCGCCTTGTAGAGCGAATCGACGTGCTCACCCCAAAAAATCAGATCGGGAAGCCGAGGATCCCTCAGTTCCAGGATCGCATCTCGTTTTTTGACAAGGTCGCGGTAGATGCGCGCGCGGTGCTCGGGCCGCACCTGGCGATCCGTCATGAGGCTGAAGATCGCCTCGGCGAACGAATCCTGTTCCGCTGCTTCCACGAGGTGCCCGGAATCCTCGCCGGGAACGACGGCCTCGAACCGGTCGTTCCGCTGAAGCGCCCGCGCCTCGTCGAGCAGCGTTTCCAATGCGTCCGCCATGGCCTCCGTTATACGATTCCGCGCGCTTCCGAGCGAGTCCGCCATGACCCGGCTATGACCAATCGGGGCGATCCTGAGGGGCTTATGAGGGCATACCTGTTGATGACAGCCGCGGTCCTGGTCTGGACGTCGGCGGTGCAAGCGCAAACTCCGAAACCGGTAAACCGGGGCAGAAAGCCGAAGTTCGCCGAGCCGGACCCGGGCGAGCGAGCCGGGCAAGATACCGAGCGCACCGCGCCGAAGGATCCGCTTGTCGAAACTCTTGGACGTTTGTCGGGCTGGCCGGGTGAGAGCGCTCGTCGCGCCGCCGAACAGCTGATCGTGCAAAAGGAGCGGAGCCGCGACCTGGTGCTCCGAACGCTCGCGAGTTCCGATCCGAAGGCCTCCAAGCTCAAACCCGGTTGCGCATACGTGCTCGGGTACATCGGCGAGAAGTCGCACGCGCTGGCCCTCATCCTGGCCGCGTCGGAACCCAAGCAAGCGCTGCAGGCGGATGACTTCTTTCTCGCTGCGTACAAACTCGATCCGAAACTCGCGATCGAGGAGTCGTTCCGGTTTTTCTACGACAGCCGCACGACCCTGCGGCGTCAGGCGCTGAAGTTCGTCCGCAACCGCGTGACGCGCGATCACCGCGACGAGATTCTGAGTCTCCTGGATCGCCGAAAGGCCGAGCGCGGGTTCACGCGGGTCATCGGCCTGACTCTCTGGGACCGGCTGATCGAGTCGGAACATCTCACCTGGGAAGAGGGCGGGCCGCGCGTCTACCGCGCGCTGGGCGACGACTCGCCGCAGGTTGCGCGGCATGCGATGAAGCTGCTCGCCTCCCGCAACGACGAGACCAACATCAAGGCGCTCAACGCGCTCATTCATCGCGAGGATGGACACTGGCGCGAGCGCAGCTACGCGGCGCTGTCGATCGCGCTCATGGGGCGCGCGTTCCAGACGGATCCCTTGGAGCCGGCGTCGCTTGAGGTGCTGCGGGGCAAGCGCGGCCTCCGCCATTCGCGCAAGCTCCCCCAGGCCGCAGCCGCTTTGGCGCTCGCGCAGGCGGGCCTTCGCTCCGGCGACAACGAGCTTGCGCGACTGCTCGACCGAGACATCCCGATCATCCTGATCAACTCCGTCGGCGCGGACGGACGTCACTACCGGGACTTCTCGACCGTGCGGCCGCTGGCCTATGCGATGTTGCGTCGCATCACCGGCCAGACCCTGCCCGACCATGCACCGCGCTGGGCGCGTTGGTGGGCCGACTACGGCAAGCGCTTTCGTGCGCGCCGCGAGTTGGTCGAAGTTTCCGACGACGACTACGCCGAGACCTCGATCGATCTCCTCTCGCCGCGTGAGCAGGCCGTCGGGCCGATCCGGATCTCGACCGTAGGCTCGGAGCCGCCGACGTACCTGCGGGGTCAGGCCTACGCGATTCCGCGCGAGGAGATGGTCGCACTCGTGACCTTCCTCCGCGAACGGGAGTTCTTCACGACGACCGAAGCGGATGTCAGCACGCTGCCTTCAAGCGCGGCGGTGCTGGTCGTGCACGTCGGCGATCTCGACCGGACCTGCGCGTATGCGCATGTCGACGGATCGGCGGTTGCACGGGACGAACTCATCGACGAGTTGCGCAGGGTCGCAAAGCGCTACGACTGGCAGCGCTGGTGGGACATCGGCAAGCAGTCAAGCTGGGCGCTCTTCTATTCCGAGAACCTTCGCTGGTTCCGCGACAACACCGATCCCGAAGCGCGAGCCCGCCGGCTGCGCACGATGGTCGCGGGGTCGCTGACGGATCTCCGTTCGATCGACCTGAAGATGGACGCTGTGCGCCTCGTGGCCGGGCTCCCCGGTGGCGGCGAATCGCTCACGAAAAACCAGGTCGACGCATTCGTGCGGGCGGTTCAGCGCGAGCCCGAGGCCAACGTCTTTGTGCAGGAGGTGGTTCACCTGCTCGTGCCCGAGGCCGGCAAGGAGGTGATCCGCAAACTCGTGGACGTCCTGGCGGTGAAGGTCGGGCCGGCGGAAGACGCGGTTCTGGCGAGTCTTGCCGAGGGCATCGACACGGCGACGCTCATCAAGCTCGCGGCGGATGACCGTTGGAAAGTCCGACTCGCCGTCGTGGCTTCGCTCGGCCAGCGCGACGAGCCGGCCGCCAAGCTCGTGTTGCTGCAACGCCTGCAGGACAAAGATGAGAAAGTGCGCATGACCGCGGTGGAGCAGCTGGCACGCAAGAAGGACCCCGCTGTTCTGCCGAAGCTGCGTGCGCTCGCCCGCGATTCGATGCAGCAGGTGCGCGGTTCGGTGGCCTATGCCTACGGGTATCTTGCCGGGAAC
>JAZFYD010000205.1:0-19635 GCA_036443405.1 Planctomycetota bacterium | reverse complement strand
TCGGCGGCGTGATCGGACAGAACATCGACGTACCCGGTGTCAACCTGCTCGCGAGCTGGTGGACCCGGTAACGGATTCCAACCATCCGTTCTTTCGAGGGGTGGCCGTTCTGGCCGCCCCTCCCTTTTCCCCCGTTCTTCTGACCGCACTTGTCTGGACGAGAAACATCGCGCCCAGAATATGCGGCGACGACGAACGAGGTGGCCAACCCGGCTTTGAATCCGCACCAGGCCGCCGCCATCGCGTCCGAATTGGTGTGGGACGCCGTCTTGAGTTCGTTCACGGGGCGGGCCTAGGACGGCAGCGAAAGGCGGCCGCGCTCGACCGCCCTTCGAGTTCGTTGCTTGAATCAGGGGTCAGCGGATGCCGATCACCTTGTCGTAGCGGTAATAGACCTCGAGGCACATCGCCAGCACGGCCGTCGAGTAGACGCGGCCGCCGTCGGGTCCCCACGGGCCGATCGGATCCCACGAGCCCTTCTTGGAACCCGCATTCTTCGGATGCTGGTGGTTCACGATCGCTTCCTTCATGTGTGCGTTCCACTTCCGCCATGAAGGGCCGCCCACCTGGAACATGGCGAGCGTCGCATAGTACCAGTAGTACATGTCGATCGAGCCGTCGTCGGGGTTCCAGACCGGCGGTTGCTCCGCGCACAACGCCGCGCCCTTTTGGATCAGTTCGCTCTTTTGCGGGTTCTCGCCGAGGAAGATGCGCGTGAGAATCCCGGCGGCGGTCATGGACTGCGATTTCTCCGCGGGGAACTTGTCCTGCAGGCCTTCCGGCCGCGCCGGGGAGCCACCCGCTTGCAGGTAGCCCACCTGCCCGAACTCCGGGTCGGTCATCTTGTCGACCCACTGGCGCGCGCCCTCGAACGCATCGGGATCGATGTCGAGACCCGCGAACACTCCGGACTTCAACGTCATGACCATCCATCCCGTCACGGACGTGTCGTTCTCGCCGCCGCGCGGCTCGTAGCGCCACGCCATGTACGGGTTGCGCGACATCGCGATGAAGTTGAGGCCGTCCTGCGCGGGTTTTTTGTACGCGGGTTTGCGCGTCATCCAATAGGCCTCGCACATGGCCAGCGCCGCGATGGCGTGGTTGTACATGAAGTGTTGACTCGCGCGTGCGCCGAAGCAGCCCTCGTCGTCCTGGACCGACATCAGATAGCGCAACCCCATGCGCACGTTGCGGGCGAACTTGTTCTGGTGCGCGTTGCCGCGGTCGGTGTAACCCGCGCCCAAGAACGCGAGCAGCGCGAGACCGGTCACGCCGGTGTCGTAGTGCGGCTTGCCGGCGCCGCTGCACTTGTCGTCGGCCGGATCGTGTTTCGCGAAGTCGTCGCAGTCCCAGCCGCCCGATGTGTCCACGTCCTGGTGGTCGGCCAGCCATTGCAGCGCGATTTCGACGGCGTTTTGAGTCATGCCGGTGCTGCCGCCCGGGGTCGTGTCTTTGTTTCCACCGCCTCCGGGTCGGCCACCGCCACCGCCGTTGCCCAGGCCGATCACAGCGTTTGTGAAGACCCCGGCGAGCGGACCGTTGTTCGGCCCGTCGACGCCGGAGGTGTCCTCGTTCGGCAGGTCGACATCGGTCTCGGCTTTGACCTCTTCCTCCTGCGGGACGACCGGTTCGAAAACCGTCTCTTCCGGTACGTCCGGCTCCTGTTCGTCGAGCAGTTCGTCTTCGTCCGGCTCTTCGACCTTCTCCTGCAAGCTCGCCTGAATGATGTGTTCCTTCTCGCCGGTGGCGAGCTCCATCGGAATCATCCATAGGCAGAAGAGCAGCATCGCGTGAGCACCGATGGATAGCATCCACCAGGGCGAGCCGCGAACGAGCCGCTGAATCGTTTCGTTGAATCCACCTTCATCGAGATGGTGATCGCTGATCCATCGCATCCGTCTATCTCCTCGCTGAAAATCGATAGGCGAACGCTGCGCAACGTTCCTCTCCGCGTTTCCGCAACGCGAAGTACGTCAACACAAAACGGACGTGCGCAAAAACGGTTCGATGGAAAAAGTGCGGGCTGTCTCGCTTGCGCCATGGCGCGACAAGCGGAAGTCAGCGGCTACGCGAGTTTGAGGATCTCGAGCACCGCGTCGAGCACGGCGGGATCCACGTCCTCTGTTTCGATTTGCTCGGGACCATCGGTATTGCGCTCGATGGTGTAGGCCGTGCTCCATTCCTTCACGGGGCCGCTGCCCAGGGACAGGTCGTACCACGCGAATCCGTGGCGCGTGCCGCCGCCGTAGAGCTGGAAGTGCGCACCGTGGAAGACATCGACGAACCGCCGCGCGAGGTCGTTCTTCGAGGCCTCCGCGAATCCGCGCCGTTGTATGCGCGCCTGCACGTTCGGGCTGACCTCGATCCCGCCCTCGATCAGACGCCGCTTCCCGTCCTCCATGCGATACGTCTTTCGCAGTTCGAACATGGTGCCCGCGACCGGCTTGCCGCGTGTGCGCTCGAGGACTGCCGCCAAGTCGTCCGATTCGTCGAAATACGGGTCACGAACGGTGAAGAAAGTCACATGCAGCGTGAAGCAACGCCCCGGAAGATCCTTGCGCGGATAGTGCTTGGTCAGAATTCGCAGGACGCGATTCGCGCCCGGCTTGCCGTTCGCTTCCTTGGTAAGGGCTGCCCAGGCTTCGTCGAGACTCTGGGTGATGCGGCGCGCGAGTTTGTTCTTTGCGGCGAGCGGCGCGAGGGCGATCGTGCCGACCGACCGGATATACGGGAGGATGCAGCTCTTGTAGCCGTCCTTCGAAGTCACGGCTAGGCAGTTTTCGCGGGGCGGCGCATGCTCCTCCGTTGCCTTGGGAGTGAGCAGCCGCGGTGTCATGCGGTCGACTTCCGGGCCGTTCTTCCAGATCGCTGCCAGGTAGTGGGAGTCGCCGTCCTGGACGGGTTGTTTTGCCCGCGACGGGTGGGCGAGCACGCCGCCGGCGAAGACGAGGAGCAATGAGGCTACGTAGGTCCGTTGGGACACCGATACACCACAACCAAAACGGGCTTGCGAAGAGGCGAGTTCCCCTGAACGATGGATGGTTGCGACGTAACCGGAAACTTGATTACCGGGTGCTGGTGCGAAGTCAACGCCTAGGGGGAGGCTAGGCCGGCGCGGGGGAGGCCAGGAGCCTGAGTCGAGGGCCGGCGGCGAACGTTCTTAGAAGACCACTTCCTCGATTACGTCTTCGTTGACGAAAATCGGGCAGTGGTTGCGCACCGCAATCGCGACCGCGTCGGACGGACGGGCATCCACCGGGACCTCGCCGTCCGGGCCGCCCAGCACGAGGTTGGCGTAAAACGTCCCCTCCTCGAGCTTGGTCACCTCGATGCGCAAGACCTTGCAGCCGAGCTTTTCGATGACGCGGTGGAGCAACTCGTGGGTGAGCGGACGGGGCGTCTCCGCCTCCTTGACGTAGCGGTCGATGGCGGCCGCCTCGAACGTCGAGATCACGATCGGAAACTGCCGCTGACCCCCCTTCTCGCGCAGGAAGATGTACTGCTGGTCCGATGTCTCGTTGATGATGATTCGGGCCAACTCGACTTCGACCAGGCGGTCCATGTTGGGAGTCTACCCGGCTGCATCCAGAAAGGCACCTAGCCAGACGAGCGTTCTGGACGGCCAAACTTGCCGAACTCGTCGAAAAGGCTCGTGCGGCGAGCAGCGTGGGTTGTTTGGTCAGACCGTTCGCGCGCAAACAACCCCGCCTCATGAATAAAGCGGGCTACGGAGGGGCCCGCCGGATCCGTAGAATGGCGCCATGCCCAGTTTGCGCGTTTCGCGCGGTCAGTCGACCGAGGACGAGTTTCGATTCGACGGTGAGGTTGTGATCGGCCGCGCCGAGGACTGCACCATCCGGGTTTTCGATGAGGCGGCCAGCAGGCAGCACGCGCGAATCGTGCAGTGCGACGAGGATTGGATGGCCGAGGACCTCGGCTCCCGAAACGGCCTCTTCGTGAACGGCCGGCGGGTGACCAGTCACATGTTGCGGACCGGCGACGAGATTGCGGTCCGCGGGCTGACGCTCGTGTTCTTGGCGGACGGAGCTGCGGACCGGCCGACCGTCTTGACCGAGTCGCCGCCGCTGTCCATTCAGTCCCGGGTAGACGTTCAGAGCGCACGCGTGACTGGCCGCGAGGAGGAGCTTCTCGGCCGTCTCGCCGCGGTCTACCGCTTCGCCGGCGCGCTGACCGGTGATGCGACGCGGCGAAATTCCGAGATCGTGGTCGTCCTGGAGGAGATTTTCGAGCCGTGCCGTGCCGCGGTGGTCATCGGGAAGGAGAGTGTGGGGACCCACTCGCGCAGCGTCGTTCGGCACGTCCTCCAATCGGGGGAGGCGGTGCTGGTTCGCGAGCCGTCGCTCGAATTACCACGCGCGACATCGCTGGTCACGGAGAAAGTGCTCTCGGCCATTGCCGCGCCGCTCGATCGGTTCGGTGCGCTGTATGTCGATCGAACACAAGGCGAGGCGTTCACGCAGGCCGATCTCGAAATGCTCGCCGCGCTGGCGAGCGCCGCCGTGGCTTCGGTGCGGCCCAAGGACCTCGTGCGCGGGCCACAGGAGTACTCGAAAGAACTCGTCGGCGAATCACCTGTGATGCGTACGTTGCGTGAGGAGATCGCGAAGGTCGCCCCGACCGATGCAACAGTTCTTGTGACCGGCGAAACCGGAACCGGCAAGGAACTCGTCGCACGTGCGATGCACAGCGGCGGCCCTCGATCGAGCGGTCCGTTTGTCGCCGTGAACTGCGCCGCGTTTGTCGAGTCGCTTCTCGAGGCGGAGCTGTTCGGCCACGAAAAGGGCGCGTTCACCGGCGCGGATCGTGCGCGTGCAGGTCGTTTCGAACAGGCCGACGGCGGCACGATTTTTCTCGACGAGGTTGGCGAGATTGCGCCTGGCCTCCAAGGCAAGTTGCTGCGTGTTCTCGAATCGCGCGAGTTCCATCGCATCGGATCGGCGAAGACGACGCGCGTGGACGTGCGCATCGTTGCTGCGACGAATCGCGATCTTCGAAACAGCGCCGACTTCCGTGAGGATCTCTACTTCCGACTCGGTGTGGTCACGCTCGAGTGTCCGCCGTTGCGCGCGCGAGGGTCCGACATCACGAAGCTCGCGAGAAAGTTCCTCGGCGAGATGGAGCTATCCGACGATGCCGCGGGGCTACTCGAGAAGTACGCATGGCCGGGGAACGTTCGCGAACTCAAGAATGTTTGCGAGCGTTGCACAGTGTTGCTTGCGACTTCTCGCGTCGAACCCGAGGACTTACCGCTCGAGGTTCGACTGGGCACGCCAGCCGGCGAATCGGGCTCCGGCGTGCGTACACTCAAGGAGATGGAACGCGAGATGGTTGTGCGCGCGCTCGAGGCGACCGGCGGCAACCGGACGCAGGCCGCGAAACTGCTTGGCATCACCTATCCGACACTCAAGAAAAAGATCGATGAGCAGGTGGGGTAAGCGTGAGCGAGACCCCGTCGGGATAGCCTGTGGATAACTCGGTGGCCGATCGGGGAACCGTCGGCGCAAGTCGTTTGCCCGTAACGGTTTGTGCTCCATTTTGGAGGTCCGCGGCTCCCGATTGGTACTGGGGGGGATAAAGCCGCACGGACCGGCCACTGGGCCCCGTCCGAGGATTCGCCTGGTTTCGGGCGGTTGGATGGGCCCGTCCGCCGCCGTCGGGGCCAGGATGCAAAGAGCTTTCATCCTCGCCGGAAAGATCCTTTCGACCTTGAATCCGCGTCCGCTGAGACCGAATCCGTAAGTCACGGATATCACACGAGTTGTGCCGTGTCAGAGTTTCGGTATTCCGATTGCGTAAGGGGTGTCCATCGTGATTGGATCCAAGGAACGAATGTTGGTCACCTGCCCCGCATGTGCGCGGCGACTCGCCGTGACGGAACCCGAGCGAACCGTGCATTGCGGTTGCGGGTGCCGATTCAGTGCTCTCGACCGCCCGACGGTCGCCGATCCGTTCTTGGGTCGCGATGTGAACGGATATCGCATCGAGGAACTCCTCGGCGTCGGCGGCATGGGCACGGTCTATCGCGCAACGCAGTTGAGCCTCGGCCGATCGGTCGCCATCAAGGTCCTGCCCGACGCAGTCAAAGACGATCCGCAGTTTCTCGCTCGCTTCCACCGCGAGGCCGAGATCCTTGCTTCGCTTTCGCATCGAAACATCGTGTCTGTGTTCGACCGCGGCGAATGGGAAGGGCGCTACTTCATCATCATGGAGTACATCGAGGGCGAGAGCGTGCGACAGATGTTGCGTCGTGGCCGGGTCGAGCCCGACACCGCGTGCCGCATCGCGTCGGCGCTGCTCGAAGCGCTCGACTACGCGCACGACCACGATGTGATCCATCGCGACGTCAAACCCGAAAACGTGCTCATCGGAAACGATGGCGCAGTGAAAGTCGCGGACTTCGGTTTGTCACGCGTCATTGGTGCCGACGAGGCCGAGCCGCGCCTCACTCGCACACGGATGGTGATGGGGACGTACGAATACATGGCGCCGGAATTGCGCGAGGGCACACGCGATGCCGACCCGCGGTGCGATGTCTATGCGACCGCCGTCCTCTTCTACGAGATGCTCACCGGCGAACTGCCTATCGGCCGGTTCCCGATGGCGAGCGAGAAGGTCGCCGGTCTCGATGGCCGCATCGACCGCATTTTGGATCTCGGCCTCAAGAAGGAACGCGAATCCCGATACCAGCACGCGAGTGAGATGGGGCGGGACCTCGGGAAGCTGTTCAGCGGCGCCGATCACGCGAGGCCGTTGGCCGGCGCCGTTCAGGAGACCCCGAGCCGCGCCAGCGTGGCGCCGACGGTCTACGACTCACGCTACGACCTGATGCTCACGATCCTCGGCGTGTGCGGCATCGTCGGGATGATTCTCGGCGGCTTCATTCTGATCGGCGGCGAGCAACTCAACATTGGCGCCTACGAACTCGACCAGGGCGTCGCCGGCCTCATCGTGATCGTGTTCGGTTTCGTTCTGGTCCGCACGGTCAACGCCGCGCGCCGTTTCGGCGGCATGTCGCGTTCGACGCTGCTCGCGTTGACTCTCCTCGCCGCGCCGACGATTGCGGGAATCCCGTTCGCCGTCTGGGCGTGGGTGCTGCTCCTCAACCGGAAGATGCGGGTCTATCTCGATGCGCGCGAGCGCGGTCTCGACGGAATCGAGGCGGCCGGTCTCGCAGACGGGATCGCACCGGCCCCGCGCCCGCGCCCCGAGGTGGTTGACCGCCGCAAGCGCGCGGTTGCCATGAACAGGCTCGCTGCCGTGTTGTTCACGATCGGATCCGCGGCGCTCTTGCTGACCGCGATCATTGTGGCGGTGGATCGGCCGTCCCGCATGGACGACGCCAGCTTCCTCGTCCCGCTGTTCGCGTCGCTGGCCAACGGTGCCGCGGCGATCGTCTACTGGAAGTTGGCGCGCAAGGTCGCCGCCGATCAAGCCACGAAGACAAACGCCGCGCTCTGGTCGTTCACGTCGTGGTTCACGCCGCGCACTTCGAAGCGCGCGCGCATGCTGCACAAGGACGCGCATCCGACGGATCGTTCGCCCTTGCCGATGCTCGCGCAGGTGTTCGGCATCCTCGTGTTGCTTGCTTCTCTCCTCGTCGCGTTTGTGACGTGGTTTTCGTAACTAGATTCAAAAGGAAGGTCTCAACGCCGTCAGGCGATGAACCAAAGAAACAGGTCCGGCTCCGGAGCACTTGGACGTTCACCGGAGCCGGAGAAACAGGAACCCGGAGGCTCCCGCCTCCAGTGAAACAAAACGGAGGTTTCCATGTTCAAGAAATTGATCCTCATCGGGATCGGAGTGGGGGTGGCTGTCGCCTTCATCGGTTTTGACGCCGTCGGCCACTTCATGGGCCACGCGCGCGAAAGCATCCGCGCCCAACTGACCACGCCGGAGATGGATCTCCAGGCGAAGCTCTCGGAAGCGAAGGAACTCTCGCGCCGCTGCGAGGAGTCCATGACGAGCGGTCGCGAGTCGCTGCATCGTCTCGACGCGATGATCGCGCAGCGCGGCACCGAACTCGAACGTCGTGAAGCGGTCGTCGAGCGCGACAAGAAGGCGCTCGAGATCGTTCGCACGATGCTCAGCCAGACCCAGAAGGTCTACTACATCAAGGGCGAGCCATACAGCCGCAAGGCGCTCAATCGCGACGCGCTTCTGCGCGCCAAGTCGTTCTCGACCGAAATCGAGATGTGCGGCCACCTGGGCGACACCCTCGAGGAGCTGAAAGGGGCCCGCGCGCAGACCGCCGCCGAGATCGACAACGCGATGTCGGAGCACCTGCGTTTGCGCGAGGACATCAACTGCCTCAAGGCGGAGCTCGAAAACCTGAAGGCGCGCCGCGCCGTCGCGCAGACCCGCGCGGAGGCCGGCTACGTGTTCGACCGTTCGGCGTTCGACAAGACGCGCGACAAGATTGCCGAAATTCGCGCGACGATCACCGAGCAGAACAAACGCCTCGACTTCTACGGTCGCAACCGCACCAACGGCCGTGGCCTGATTCCCATCGACGTGGATGTTCCCCAGGAAGACGGAATCGAAGCCATCGATCGTCTGCTGGGTGCCTCGCATGACCATGACCACACCAAGACGCACGTCAACCACGACCTCGACCACGAAGCCGAAGCGGAGATCGCCATTTCCCGCTGAGTCGGAACTGGGGGGGGTGCTTCGGCGCCCCCGCCACCTCACTCGGCTAACCGGCCACTCTCCCAACCCGCCACACGCAACGGAGCGACGCCATGCGAACCATAGCTTTCATCCTCCTCACCGCCCTCACAGCCCTGTGGCTCTACTTCGGAGTCGCGAGCGAATACCGCCTGAGCGGGCCGCTGGTTCGTGTCGAAGGGCCGGCGATGGACGGCGACGCACCGACGTCCGCGGGCCTCAACAACGAGGGCGTCCGCCTCGCCGGAGAAGGCCGCGCCGAAGATGCGCTCGTCTATTTGGAGCGCGCCCGGGACTTCAGTCCCGAGCATCCGGTGATCCGCGCCAACGTCGACAAACAGGAGACGCGCGTCTGGAAGGACGCATTCGAGCAGGTGCTCGTCGCCGGCACGGTGATCATGGGTGTCCTGTTCGGCGGCGGCACGATCTTCACTGCGTTCCGCGCGCTGGCTGAAAAACGCCGTCTCAAGCGACTACATCTGTGCGCCGAACCCGCGCTCACGATCCGGCCCGGCCAGACACACGCCAACTTTACGCTGCCGTTCAACCGCCCCTTGTGCCGCGGACTGCTGCGCCGCAACCCGCTGACGATCGTCTGGTCCTGCTCGGGCCAGGGAAAGCACATGAAGAGCCGGCCGCCCGTCAAGGTCTCGGGACAGCGCCTCGAGGTGAAACTCGATCGCGATCGCGTGGAACGCCTGCGCCGCTACCCCGGTAACTGGCGCGGATTTCTCTATCTCGGTAACACGCCTGTAGGAGAGGCCGTCGCGAGGGTAATCTGATGATGGTGAACAACGAAATCGAAACCCGTGCAACGGGATGGAGCCCCGAGCCCTTCTTGGGTCGCACCTTCGATGGTTATCGCGTCGAGTCGATGATCGGCCACGGCGGGATGGGCGCCATCTATCTGGCGACGCAACTGTCGCTGGGTCGTTCGGTTGCGCTCAAGGTGATCTCGCAGGGGTTGCTCCAGGATCCGCAACTGATCGAACGCTTCCACCGCGAGGCGGACGCGCTCGGCCGGTTGTCGCATCCCAACATCGTCACGGTCATCGATCGCGGCGAGGTGGACAACCGCCCGTACCTCGTCATGGAGTACGTGGATGGCACGAACCTTCGCCAGGTGATGCGCGAAGGTCCGCTGGCATCCGGCGAGGCCCTGAAGGTGGTGAGCTCGGTGCTGTCCGCGCTCGAGCACGCGCACGGCCAGGGCATCGTCCACCGCGACATCAAACCGGAAAACGTCCTGCTCGCGAAGGGCGGCGTCGTCAAGGTCGCGGACTTCGGCCTCAGCCGTCTGCTGGGCCCCGACGCCAACACGCGCCTGACACGCACGAACATCGCGCTCGGCACCTATGAGTACATGGCCCCGGAGCAGCGCGAGCGCGCGCGGGAAGCGGACGAGCGTTCCGATCTCTACGCGACAGGAGTGGTGTTGTATGAGTTGCTGACGGGCGAGTTGCCTATCGGCCGGTTCCCGTTGCCGAGCAAGCGCCGCCCGGACGAATGCGACTCCCAGATCGACGGCCTTATCGAGAAGAGCCTCGAGAAGGATCCCGAGGAGCGTTTTCAGACCGCACGCGAGATGGGGGACGCGGTCTCCGTCGTTTTGGAACGCGCGCCGGGTCAGCCGTCGGCGGGAACGCCCTCGCCCGCGCCGAGCCCGGCTGCCGCCGGAGCGAATCCCATCGACACGGCGGCCCGCGATTCCGCGGAGGCCGCGCGACGTGTGTCTTTCGCGCGCGCGTCCGCGATGCGCCTTGAGCACCACCTCAGCAACCTCGTGGCGATCAACCGCGTGATCGGCGGGTTGTTGCTGCTTTGCGGACTCGGCTGGTTCCTCATCGGAATGGTCAGCGGGCCGCTGAGTGGTCGTTACGCCTCTTCAGCGAGTTGGGCGGTCGTCGTGTTTTTCGGCATCGGCGCGCTCTGGTTCATCTTCGGTGGGCTCTTTTGTTGGACCGGTAACAGGCTCAGGAAACATGTCGCCTCCGCACCGGGCGTGCAGCACCTGTTGGCCATCGTGGCTGGCCTGACCGGCGTGTTGCTGCCGTACACGATCTACAGTTTTTGGGTGCTCTCCGGTCATCGCGGGCGCATCTACTACCAAGCGCGCTCCGAAGGAGCGACCGGCGAACAGGCTGCGGCCAGAGCCGACGACATCCTGGGCCCGGATCGGGCCGGCGGGATGGATCAGGTTGACGCGCCGCGAGCGCTCGAGGAAATGCAATCGGCGGCGGCGGAGTTACCGAGCGACTTCCGCCCGGTGCGCATGGAACACCGGTTCCGCACCCTCGGCGCCGCCAACGCGATCATCGGCATCTTGCTCGGTCTGGGCACGATTATCTGGATGGTCGCGTTCCCGCTCTCGATCAACTACGTCAACAGCGACGGCCGGGTCGAACTCGGGCATCCCTGGTGGGACTCTGCGCAAAACTACTTCGCGCGGCAACCGGACATGATGGTCCGGATGTTCGCCGCGTGGTTCGGCGGGCTCGCCCTGGCTTGGCTCGCGCTGTCGCTCAGGACCGGCCTCACGCGCTATCGGAGTTGGGCGCCCGGTGCGCAACTCGTTCTCGCGATCCCTGCGGCGCTGAGCGGACTTCTGTTTCCGTATGCGATCTACGCTCTCCAACTGACGTTCGGTTTGAAAGGGCGCACCTATTTCGATGCGCGTTCCGCCGGTCTCCCGCCGGGCGAGGCGGCGGTGCACACGTACCGGCTGCTTGAGGGCGACGGTCAATCGTCGCTGCCTGATGTCCGGGCGCGGCGGAGGAATCACGGGATGATGGTGCGGCTCGGGATCGCCGTCGCGTTCCTGCTCGGTCTCGGCACCCTCCTCATCGTGCTGAAGACTTCGAGGCAACAGCCGACCACGCGTGCGTTGCCGACGCCGCCGATCCGGCCCGCATTGACCTGGTTCCATCCGTTGGCGCCGCACGTGATCGCGAAGGCCACGGGAACGAACACGCTTGGAGACTCCGCGGCGCCGACGATCGAAACATTGATCGGCGACTCCGGGGCGCAGGATTGGTTGCTGCGCCAGGGCAGCCTCTGGCCCTCGTTCCCGCAGGGGGTCATCACGAGACGCAAAGGCAATCTGCTGGTTCTGCAGGCGACGCGCCAGCCGCGCATGCCGAAGGAGTCATTTCAGACAAAAGCGGACCGCGACCGTTTTCTGATGGCGCTGGGCCATCTCGCGCAGGTGCGTTCGGACGGTCGTTGGGTCAACGTGTTCCTCGTGCCCGCGTATCAGCGCGAGCGTTGGAAGAAGGACGCGCCGCCGCCGGCGCCGGTCAAGCCGGCCGCCGAAGATGGCGCGAACAAGTGATTCGGTGATGGGTAGAAAGACGACTTGGTACCGAGGTACGGCGGAGCCGGAAGCATGATCGACCCCAACATCGAAACCCGTGTGAGCGAGAGCAAACCCGACCCGTTTCTGGGCCAGGAGATCAATGGCTATCGTGTCGAGTCGCTCATCGGGCGCGGCGGGATGGGCGCGGTCTATCGGGCCATCCAACTCTCACTTGGCCGGCCGGTTGCGCTGAAGATTCTGCCGCCCGATCTCGCCGAGGACCGCCAGTTCCTCGAACGCTTCCGGCGCGAGGCCGACGTGCTCTGCCGGCTGTCGCACCCGAACATCGTGACGGTGTTCGATCGCGGCGAGTGGGAGGGCCATCCGTATCTCGTCTTGGAGTACGTCGAGGGCACCAACCTGCGCGAGGTCATGCGCCGCGGCGGACTGCCCGCGCCCGAGGCGCTCAAGATCGTCAGCTCCGTGTTGGCAGCGCTCGACCACGCCCACAGCCACGGCATCGTGCATCGCGACGTGAAGCCGGAAAACGTACTGATGGCGAAGGCGTCGATCGTCAAGGTCGCCGACTTCGGCCTGAGCCGCCTGCTCGATCCGGACAAAGAAACACGCCTGACGCGCTCGCACCTGACGCTCGGCACGTACGAGTACATGGCGCCGGAGCAGCGCGAGCACTCCAAGGAGGCCGACGAACGCTCGGACCTCTACGCGACCGGCGTCGTCTTGTACGAGATGCTGACGGGCGAGCTGCCCATCGGCCGCTTCGAACTGCCGTCGCAGAAACGCCCGGAGGAGTGCGATCGCCGGATCGACGACGTGATCGCCAAGAGCCTCGACAAAAATCCCGACGGCCGCTACCAGCGCGCGAACGAGATGGCGAGCGCGGTGTCCGCGATTCTCGACAGTCCGGAGCCGCAGGACCCGGGTCCGCGTCCGGGCTTTGCGGAGGAGCGCCCCTCCAACGCAGGCCCGTACAGCCCGGTACGGTTCGAGTACCACTTGGACAACATCGCGACGATCAACCAGGTGCTCGGTGTGGTTTGTTACGTGCTCGCGGGCATCGCGCTGTTCGCGCACCGGAATGTGTTGCTCGGCTTGCCGTGGTGGGCGATGTTGCTCTTCGGCTGGTACCTCCGCGCGACAGGCGAAAAGCTGCAGAAATTCCGCCCCGAAGCGCGTACGTCTCAGGCCGTCATCAGCGTGCTGAGCTGTCTATCCGTGTTTCTCTCGCCGTTTGGCATCTACGGTCTCTGGGCGCTCTTCGGCCACCGCGGCCGGACGTACTATGAGGCGCGAAGCCGCGGCCTGAGTGAGATCGAGGCGGCTCAGCACACGCAGCGCATTCTCGAGGATCCGATGCACGCGACGTACCGGACGTACGAGGCGACACCGGAAGGCGTGCAGGAGCAGAGGGGACCGGCGAGTGCGCCGCCGCCTCCGCCGCGGCCGTCGCAGATTCCCGTGATGTCGCAGGTCGTGCCCGAAGCCGCGATCGAGCGGGACCGGAACCATGGACCGGCGACCGGCGGGAAACCGGCCAAGCGTCGCTGCTCCAAATTCGTGACGGTCGGGTTCCTGCTGATGCTGGCGGCCTTTGGGGTCGTGGTCGCCTCTCAGCTCCTGGGCGTCGGCGTCACGTACCGCGTGATTACGCCGATTTTCGGCATTGGCAGCCTGTTCCTGGTGCTGGGTTTTTTCCACAGCCTCTTCACCGGCAAGCGCGGCGCCGGCCTCGCGTTTTTCGGTCTGTTCTTTTTCGCCGGCACCGCGTTTTTCCTGAGGGGCGTGGACGAGGTGCCGCCCGGCTCCGGTCACGACCACGCGTTCCACGAGTTCGATGGGAAGAGTCGTGTGACCTCGCCGATCGGCCGTTGGACCGGCGAGCTCCCGTCACGCGGTTGGCTCGACGAGTTTTTCGTGAACGACGCGCGCCGGCGCTGGTTCGATCGCATCGTGAGCCCAAACCGAACCGGGTTGCGCGCCGCTCGGGTCTATTCGCAGGGCCGTAGGTTGATCTTGGACCTGCCGCGTTCGGCCGCCAACAACGACGCGCACCTGCGCGAGATCACGTATGCGATCGGGCAGGCCATGAAGGCCGCGTTGCCCGATGTGTTCGAGGCCTCGACGCCGTGGAACGTCCCGGAATTCGCCGGGAAGGTCTTCCTCGATCCGCCCCCGTCGGGGCACTGACGCCGAATCGACTCCGCCGCGCGCCTAGCGGGAACCATAGGGAGGGCGCGGATGACGCGGAGTCCGTATCATCTGCGCCGTGCCGGATGAAAGAGCGGACGGGCGCCTCGTGGTTGTCACCCGCGGACCCTTTGTCGAGTCCGCGCATCACGGTGCGTATTGCGTCGTGCGCGGCGGCAAGGTCACGCGGTCCAAGGGCGACGTCGGGTTGCGTGCGTTTTTCCGATCAGCGGCCAAGCCGTTTCAGGTGCTGACGGTTCTCGAGAGCGGCGCCGCGGATCGATTCGCGTTCACGGAAAAGGAGCTGGCGCTCGTGGTCGGCAGCCACAACGGTTCGCCCGAACATGCGGCGGTGGCGCACGGCATCCTGCAACGCATCGGCGCCAAGGTCGGCTGGTTGCGCTGCGGAGGACACCGGTCGATCAGTCGAGCGGTGTATGAGCAGTATGCTCGCGAGGGGTACCAACCCGGCCGCCTCGAGGACAACTGTTCCGGCAAACACGCGGGCATGATCGCGGCCGCGATCGCAACGGGCGAGGATCCCGAGAGTTATGCCGAGCTGGACCATCCGGTGCAGCGGCGCAACCGCGAGCAGGTGGCTCGCTTCGCGGGTGTTACGCCGGACGATCTGGGCATTGGCGCCGACGGTTGCGGAGTACCGAGCTTCTTTCTGTCGATCGAGGCGATGGCGCGCGCGATCCAGCGTTGGGGGACGCCCGATCTCTTCGATGAAATCGACGATGCGACGCGTGGGCACATCGCTCGGGTGCAGGCAGCGATCGCCGCGCACCCGGATATGGTTGCGGGACCGGATCGGTTCGATACCAAACTGATGCGCGCGTCCGGTGGAAAGATGTTGGTGAAGATGGGCGCGGAGGGGGTCCTGATCGCGTCATCGTTCGGCGGGGATGTCGGCATCGCGCTCAAGATCGAGGACGGCGCGACACGCGCGCTTTATCCGTTCATGGCTGCGCTACTCGTCGATGAGGGGCTGCTCTCGGCCGACGACGTTGCGGATTTCTACCCGCGCTCCGTCGACACGCGCATGGGTACGCCGTGCGGCGGGATCGAGGTCGAACTGTGAAGCGTATCCACGAAGTGCCGAGCCTGGCTCGATTGAAGCGTGATGCACACAAGCGGGACCGTGGCCGCGTCCTGGTCGTGGCAGGCTCGGTGCGCATGTCGGGAGCCGCGCGGCTCGCGGGTTGGGGCGCGCTGCGCGGTGGCGCCGGACTCGTGACGGTGGCGACGCCGGCCGAGGTGCAACCGCTGGTGGCCGCGGACTTGCCGTGCGCCATGACCGTGCCGCTCCAGAGTCGCAAAGGCGTACTGGGCGCAGCGGCTGCGGTCGCTGCACGCGAAGCCGCGGAAAACGCGGACGCGATCGTTATCGGGCCCGGGCTCACGACGGGTGTCGCGGCGTTCTTGCGCCGGTTCCTGAAAGGACTCTCCCAACCGATCGTGCTGGATGCGGACGCGCTCACCCTGCTCGCGGAACACGAAGAGCTTCGAAATGCCGGCGGTGAAGCGCGCGTTCTCACGCCGCACCCCGGTGAGGCCGCGCGCATCCTTCACCGCGAGATCCCGCGTGCGAAGGTCGGCCGGCTGGAGGCGGCGACCGACATCGCCGAGATGTGCGGCGCCGTTTGTGTGCTCAAGGGCGCGGGCACGATCGTGTGCGACGGGGACCGTTGGTATCACAACCGGACCGGCAACCCCGGCATGGCGACCGGCGGCACCGGTGACGTGCTCGCGGGGCTGATCGGCGCTCTGCTCGCGCGCGGAGGCGATCCGCTGACGGCGGCGGTGCAGGGTGTGTGGATCCATGGCCGTGCGGGCGATCTTGCGTCCGCTGCGATTGGCGAAAACTCCATGATCGCGACCGACCTGGTGGCCAACTTGCCCGCAGCGTTGGCCGAAGTCGTCGAGTCCAATCCAAGGGGTCGCAAGCCCGCCGACAAGAAAACGGAGAGCGACGGCAAGAGAAGCCGCGGCAGCGGCCGCGCGCGATAGGCTCCAGCCGCTTTGCCTGCGTGTTGGGGTGCGGATCACCCGCCATGTTCGAAATGGTGTCAGTCACACTCCGATGCGAAACCTGTTCGATACGGTGCCGGGCTTGGTGGAGGTTGGGGGTCCGCTGCGACGCTGGCGAACGCCGAGGTCTTCGTACCTGATACCTTTTGATTTCCGTGCACGCCATTTTGCTCCTGCTTCTTGCCGCTCCGTATGAGCTTCCCGCCGGGGATCCGATCCCCGCGGCGAGTGATGAGCTGCGCGCGCGGATTGAGACGCAGCTTGCGGCTCTGCGCGATAGTGATGCGATCGAAGCGGCGCGTGCGGTGCGGGCGTTGGCTTTGATCGGGGCACCCGCTGTTCCGCTGGTTGTGAAACGCATCAATCAGGCTGAAGCGGGCGAGCGCGTCCTGTTGTTGGCCGCCATGAGCAAAGTGCCTCGCGCGGCGCCGCTCATGGTCCAAGCGCGCGGCGATGCGAGCGCAACGGTCCGCGCCTGGGTCACGCTGCCGAAACGTCCTCGTGATCCACCACTCGCCGAGTTGGCCAAGCGATACCTGCGCGTTCTGTCCATCGCGGAGAAAACGCGCAGCGACGAAGCGCAAAGAGACATCGCGGGCAAACAGTGGGTGGGCCCCGAAGGCGAGGCGATCGACCTTGCGCGTGTGGAGCGGCGTCCGGCGTTTCAGCGTGCGCGCGAGAACATGCGTGACCGCATGGAGGACCGAACGCTTGCGACGGAGGTGCACCGGCAGCGACTCGAGGCGGCGCTCGATTTCGCCGGCGCCGGCGCGCGCGAGTTGCGCGCGGGAACGTGGAAAGCCTCGATGGACGATCCGCTCTTCGTGACGTACCTCGCGTTGCTTCGCGAGGAGACCTCGGCGTTTCATGTCACGGCCGACGCCATCGTTGGCCTGGGCGAGGCGGGTACCCCCATTCTCGAAGTCCTTCTGCGCGACGATACGTTCGAGGCGCGCACGCTGTTGATGATGCTTCGGCAGATGCGGCCCGACGGCGGGCGCGGGCTGTTCGCGTCGACGTGGCCGAGCGAGGTTAGGCGCGCGCTCTACGACATGGCGCCCGAAGTGTTACCGGAATCCGAGTTGCGCGCGCTGGCCCGCCGTGGGGCGTTGGACGAGGACTCTTCGATCCGCAAGGCGGCGCTCGACTTGCTCTTGTCGTTCGATGCGCCCGAGGGGCGCGACCTCGCGCGTGGGCTGCTCGATCCCGCCAAGTACGGCCAAGTGGAATTCAAACGCGCCGCGAAGTTGCTCGCGCGCGTGAAGCAGGCGGACGACTTGAAGTTCCTCGAGGAGTTGGCGACGCTCGTGATCCTGCGGGACGGAACGCAGAAGTCCATCCGCATGGCGTTTCTGCGTTCGGCCGCTGCGCGCGCGCTGACGGAACACGCCGGACCGGAGACAGCGGAGATCGCGGCGCGTTTCGCGGCGTCGCCCGATCCGCGGCGGCGCAGCCTCGGCATCGACATGATGGTCGATCCCGATGCGCTTGCGAAGCACTTCGCGTCCGAGACCGTCGGCGGGGCGCGGGCGCAGACTGCAGCGCGGCTCTGGAAGCTCGGCGGATCCAAGTACACCGACCTGCTCGCCGGCGAGATTCGACGCGACGCATCTTCGCGTGCGCGTGTCGTGCGATCGTTGCGCCGCCTGAAAGCCGTCGAGCCATTGGTTGCTCTCGTTCCCGACGGGAGCATCGAAGTTCGCGCGGTAGTCCTCGAAGCCCTTTCGAACCTGGAACGCATCGACGGAATCCACGCCGAGACGCTCCTCGCCGCACACGAAAACGCTATGGACGAAGATGAGCGGAAGCTCGCGCTGGCGGCGCTGTTGCCCCTTCCGGTAAACGCTGAGGTACAAAAACGATTCGCCGCGATCGGCGAGACCGCCTTCGAATTCCTGTCCGATCGCGCCCGCGGCGGGCACAGCATTCCGTTCTCGATCCCGCTTCGCCCGTTCCTCGAAGGGGCGGATCACGGGCGCCGGCTCGACCTGGAGCAGGTGGCCAAGGCGATGCCCGAGTGCGAGCCCGGCTTTTTCTTCGCGTTGCTTCGGAGTTGGGAGGCTGCGTTCGCCGCCGGCGGATCCACCGACGATCTCGCCGAGGGGCCTCGGGGAGTGCGTGCGCGTTTGTTGGACTCGATGGCGTTTTCCAACGACGCCAAGAGCGCGAAGCTGATGCTGGATTCGCTGCTCACGGGCCAGCGCGAGGATCCGACGCGCATCATCGGCGGATTCAAGGTCGTCGCGCGCCTGCTCGACGGGGCCGACCTTGCGCCGGTCGTGAAACCGCTGCGCGAGGTCGTGCAAAAGGAGTACGCGCTCGAGGACAAGGTCGGGCCGCCGTTTCACGCGGGCCGGCACGCGTTCTTGCGCGGCGCCTGCTACGCGCTTGGCTGGAGCCGTTGCGAAGCCGGGCTCGCGCCGCTGGCCGAGATCCTGCTCGATCCGAAGCTGCAGGACTCTGAGTACGAGGACGGCGACGCGCCCGCGCTTTGGTGGGAGGCGCTCAATGCGCTGCGGCTCTATCCGCGCGCCAGCGTTGACGCGGCGTTTCGCAAGGCGCTCACCGCATCGGAAGCCTCCGGCGACCTCGCGAAACTCGAGCCGGGTTATCTGTTCGATCTGGCGATGGAGTGCCGGCGTCGCCGCGACCGTGGCCGCAACCTCGCGGAGATAGAGTTGGCGCTCACCGAGTTGTTGCACCGGCTGCCGTGGGAGGATGACGTTCCGCACGAGCACATGAGAGCGCTCTCCAACCTGGGTCGAAACCGCGAAGCGGCGGACGCGGCGCGCGCGTGCATCGAGTATCGGCGCCGTCTCGGCTTCCGCGACGACGAGGGGTATTGGTCGTCCCGCCGCATGGAAGGGCGTGTGGATCTGTTTCTCGCGCTCGCGGAGAAATCCAAGACGAAGTTCGCGGAGGCGGCGGAGAAGTGGAAGGACGATTCACTGCTCAACTGGCTCACGAGCCGCTACTTGTTGCTCAACAACTTCGAACTCGACCTCGCGGTGAAGTGCGCCGAGCGCGCCGTGAAGCTGAGCGGCGGCGTGCAGCACCTGCAGCGCGACGCCCTCGCCGGTGTGCTCTTGGAGCAGGGCCGCGCGCAGGACGCGCTGCGATGGCTCGACTTGGACGGCGAGCTACCCGTCAAACGCAGCTCGCCCACACGTTGGTATCTGTACTACGAAGCGAAGGCGCGCGCGCTCTTGGGTGACGACAGCGGCGCGGGCTTTGCGCTGGAGAGCGCGCTGGCGAAGGACCGGCGCCTCGTGGCCTCCGCCAAACGCGATCCGGTGCTGAAGAAGTTCGAGGATGCGATGAAGCGGGCGGATGAGGAGTGGTTTCACACTTTGTTCTCTTTGAACTAAAGAGAACAAAGTCCTCGGCCTCGGCCTTGGCCTCATGCGATG
>JAZFYD010000204.1:0-25995 GCA_036443405.1 Planctomycetota bacterium | reverse complement strand
CCGCCACCGCGTCCTGCATCGGCGTGAACCCGAGCGTGCTCAGGCCCTCGGTGCGCCCGCTCAGCCCGCTCAACAGCGCCTTGGCGCGCTCGATCGCCGCCACCGGTAGTCCGGCCAGTTGCGCGACGTGGATCCCGTAGCTGCGGTCGGTCCCGCCGTCTGAGATCCGATGGAGGAACACGACCTCCTCGCCCCATTCCTCGACGGCGACGTGCAGGTTGAAAACGCCCGGCACCTCCTCGGAGAGTGAGGTGAGTTCGTGATAGTGGGTCGCGAACAGGGTGCGGCAGCGCGAAACCTGGGCGAGGTATTCGGTGACCGCCCACGCGATCGCGACACCGTCGAACGTCGAGGTGCCCCGACCGACCTCGTCGAGCACAACCAGCGAGCGTTCCGTCGCGTGGTTCAGGATCGCGGCCGTCTCCGCCATCTCGACCATGAACGTGCTGCGCCCGCCGGCCAGATCGTCCTCGGCGCCGATGCGCGTGAAGACGCGGTCGCAAACGCCGATGCGCGCCGCCGTCGCGGGCACGAACGACCCCGCCTGCGCCATCAGCGTGATCAGCGCGGCCTGGCGGATGTAGGTGGACTTGCCCGCCATGTTGGGCCCGGTCAGGACGGCGACCATGCGGTCGTCGCGATCCAGGCTCAGGTCGTTCGGCACGAAGCGTTCGTCGGTGAGCGCCCGCTCCACGACCGGATGGCGGCCCTCTGAGATCGAAAGTACGTCGCCGTCGTCCATTTCCGGGCGCACGTAGCCAAACGCCGATGCCGCCTCCGCGTGGGACCGCGTGACGTCCACCTCCGCGACCAGCGCCGCCGTGCGCTGCAGACGCTGCACCTCGGCGATGACCGCGAGGCGCAACTCCTCGAACAACCGCTGCTCCAGCGCCAGCGCGCGCTCGTCCGCGCTGAGCACCTGCGCCTCGTACTCCTTGAGTTCCGGCGTGATGTAGCGCTCGGCGCCCTTGAGCGTCTGCTTGCGGATGTAGTCCTCGGGCGCCTTGTCCTTGTGCGAGTTCGTGATCTCGATGTAGTAGCCGAAGACCCGGTTGTAGCCGACCTTCAGGTTGTCGATCCCGGTGCGTTTGACCTCGCGCGCGCGCAATTCGGCGATGAACGACTTACCGCTTCGTTTGAGCGCGCGCAGCTTGTCGAGTTCGTCGCTGTAGCCATCGCGGATCACGCCGCCTTCGCGCAGATGCGCCGGCGGTTCGTCGGCGACCGCCCGCGCGAGCAGGTCGCGCAACTCCGGCACCGGGTCGAGCTCCGCACGCGCACGCTGCAGCACCTCGCTGCGCGACGCGGCCAGACACGTCTGGATCGACGGCACCGCCTCGAGGCTGAGCCGCAGTCCGACGAGATCGCGCGGGTGGGCGCGGCCGGTGGCGGCTCGCGAGACGATCCGCTCGATGTCGCGCACGGCAGACAGCGCGCCTTTCAGATCGCGGCGCAGAAACGTGTCGTTGCCGAGTTCTTCGACCGCGTCGTGACGCTGGCGGATCGCTTCGACGTCCGTCAGCGGCAGTTGCAGCCGCTCGCGCAGCAATCGCCCGCCCGCCGCGGTGAGCGTCTTGTCGATCGTCTCTTCGAGCGCTTCGAGGTCGAGCTTTGAGCGGGTCGCGTGGTCGAGCACCATGAAATCGCCCGACCGGAAACGGCGGAGCGCGGTGATGTGGGTGAGCGCGGTCCGCTGCGTCTCTTTCAGATAGTGGAGCACCGCCGCGGCGGCGCCGAGCGACGGGTCCTTTTTCCGAAGGCCGAAGCCCTCCAGTGTCGCGACGCTGAAGTGCTCCTTCAGGACACGCGACGCCGACGACTCCTCGATCACCCAACCGGGAACGCCTTGTGGCGCGGTGCCCGTAAGGCGCGCGAGCGCGGCAACCAGCTCATCGCCACTCTCGAGCTGGTCCTCGGGCAACAGCACCTCCGCCGGGCGCACACGTGCAACGGCGTCGAACATCTCGGCCTTCGGCACGTCCTCCAGCAGGAACCGCCCCGTGCTGAGGTCCGCCCAAGCGAGGCCCGCGCGCCGCGCGCCCGGGCAAAGCGCCAGCAGGTAGTTGTTGGACTTGGCCTGCAGCGCGTCGTCCTCGGTCAGCGTGCCCGGCGTCACGATGCGAACGACATCGCGGTCGACGATCCCCTTCACGGTGGCCGGATCCTGAAGCTGCTCGCATATCGCCACGCGGAATCCCTGCTTCACGAGCCGGCGCAGATACCCCTCGGCGGAGCGCACGGGCACACCGGCCATCGGGATGTCTCGTTCCTTCGAGCGCGACGTCAGCGTGATGCCGAGCGCTTGGCTCGCGACCTTGGCGTCGTCGAAAAACAGCTCGTAGAAGTCCCCCATGCGGAAAAAGAGCAGCGCGCCCTCGGACTTGGACTTGGCGGCGTTGTACTGCCGCATCATGGGGGTTTCGGCCATCGTTCTTCTCGGATCCCTCGACTACGCGGGCGCTAGATTACTTGCGCCCGGCGACGGCCGCGAATGTGGGCCGCGAAATGCCCTGAATCGGGCCAGGGCGCACCGCTGCGGGCCACCCATTTGCCGCGGTGAAGGGTGTGGCGGACCCGGCGGGGTTGTAGGCTATGGAGCGTCCATCCTGGAGATACCCATGAAGAAATCACTGATCCTGCTCGGCGTCGTTGCCGGGCTCGCGCTGCCGGCATCGGCTGACTGGAAAAAGCTCGACGGGCAGAAGGTCCCGGAGCTCACCTCGAACGAGTGGTTGAACACCGGCAAAGATTCGCCGACCGCGGCCAGCCTGCGCGGCAAGGTTTGGCTGCTCGAGTTCTTCGCCACTTGGTGACCCCCGTGCATGAATCAGGTCGGTGACCTGAACAAGCTGCATAAGAAGTACTTCGACCGCGGTTTCCGCGTGGTCGCGATCACCGCGGAGAACACCGGCGTCGTGAAGTCGAAGCTCATCAGCGCCAAGGGTGCCGAGTACTGGGTCGCTTCCGATCCCGGCCGGGCAACGCTTGGGCGATTCACCGTGCCGGGGGGCCGCACGGGCATCCCGCACATGTATCTCATCGACGCGACGGGCAAGGTCGTCGGCGAAGGCAAACCCGGCGAAGCGCAGATCGAGAAGCTTCTCGAGGCCGTTTTCATCCCGGACCTCGGTCGTGATATGCACGCCAAGCTCAAGGGCGCGGTGAAGATGTACGACAAGGGCCAGATCGGCAAGGCGTGGGCCGCCGCTGCGAAATTCGCGGAAGGTGAGGACCGCACCCTCGCCGAGGACGCCAAGTTCCTGCGCACCAAGGCCGAGGCGTACGGCGCCCACATGCAGAAGTTCGTCGAGGCGGGAATCGCCGACAAGGACTTCGACATGGTCTACGACGACATCAAGGCGATCGGCAAGGACTTCGCCGGCATGGATGTCGCGACCTGGGCGGCGGACAAGAAGAAGGAACTCGACGCGGATGCAAACGTGAAGAACGAGATGTCCGCGATGAAGTCGTTCAAGAAGGCCGCTGCGAACGAAGAGAAAGCGGGCGGCAAAGCCAAGAAGATGGGCCCCGCGATCAAGGGCTACAAGAGAGTCGTGAAGAAGTACGCGGGCACCCGCGCGGCCAAGATGGCCGAGGCAGCCCTCGGACGAATCGGCGGCTAGGCCACCAACGTAATCGCAAGCGCGCGTCTCCCTCACGGGCGGCGCGCGCTTTTTTGTTTTGGATCAGGGCCGCGAGTACGCGAGTTTGCCGGCCACGTAGGTCTTTTTCACGTGGCTTGTGTACTCGAAGGGGTCGCCGTCGAAGAGAACGAGGTCGGCGACCTTGCCGGGTTCAATGCTCCCGTAGTCTTTGTCGATGCGCAGGATCTTGGCCGCGTCGAGGGTGATCGCCCGCAGCGCGTTCTCGTACCCCAAACCGTTCACCGCCGCGACCGCCGCCTCGAACAGGACGACGCGCGTTTTGGGCACGTAGCCTTCGAACCCCGACGTGATCGCGATCGGAATGCCCTTCTCGGCGAGCAGCGCCGCGCCTTCGAGACACGTGTGCTGGCGTTGCAGATCGCCGATGCGCTGCATGGTTGGGCCCATGAGCACGGGGACGCCGGTCTTGGCGAGGTGCTCCGCAACCAGATAACCCTCCGTCGCCTGGCTGAGGTTGAAGTCCAGTCCGAACTCGTTTGCGATTCGAACGGCGGTCATGATGTCGTCTTCGCGGTGGGCGGAGAACAGCGCGGGGATCTTCTTCTCGAGCAGAAGGCGCAGGGCCTCCTTGCCGAGATCGCGCCCCTTGTCGTCGTTGTCTTTGCCGCCGTCCTGGTCCGCGGCCTTGGAAAGCGCCGCGCGGATCAGCGCCGCGGTGCCCATGCGCGTGCCCGGCGCCTTGTTCTTTCCGCCGTAGTGACGCTTCGGGCTCTCGCCGAGGTTGAACAGCACCGCCGACGGGAAACGCACCAGCATGTCCGCGGCCGTTCCGCCGTGGGTCTTGAAGATGCCGCACTGCCCGGCGATGGGGTTGGTCGGGCCCGGCACGCACTGGATCACCGTCACGCCGTGTTTCACGAGGTGATCGAGCAGGCGCTCGCGCGGATTGAACCCGTCGAGCACGCGAACTGCCGCCTGGTTCGGATCGGTCAACTCCTCCTGGTCCTGATCCGCGTTGACGTTGAACTGGCCGCTGAGGCCGACGGAGCTGTGCGCGTCGATGAGGCCGGGCGTGACGATCGGCGCGCTGACGATTGGGATACCGGTCGGCAGAGCGATCTCGCCGATCTTGCCGACCGCCGCGATCTTGCCGTCCTGCACGAGCACGACGGCGTTCTCGATTGCCGGACCGCTGACCGGATGCAGCCGTCCCGCGTAAACCGCGAACGTGCCGCTTAGCGCGTCGCCGCGCGCGCCTGCGGGAGCAGCCGGAACCGCGGGTCCCGAGATCCCCGCGTACGGGCGCGCGGGCAAGCGGTCGGCGCGCTGGAATCCGCCGGTGGCGTAGCGCGCGTCCTCTGGACGGCTGCGGTCGAAGACGAGATCGCCCTCGATCCACGTTGCGAGCACGCGTGTGTAGACGCTGAACGGCTCGCCGGACAACAAAACGAGGTCCGCATCCTTGCCGACCGCAATCGAGCCGATGCGGTTTTCCAGGTGCATCATCTCGGCGCCGTGGATGGTCAGCGCCTTGAGCGCGCCCTCTTTGGTCATGCCGCCGCGCACCGCGATGGCGCCCGCGCGGAGAAAGAACCGGCTCTCGGAAACCGGGTCGTCGCTGTGCAGCGCGACCTTGATGCCTGCGCGCTCGCAGATGCCCGGATTCTCAAAGCGCAGGTTGATAGCTTCGTGTTTCCCGCCGGGAGAGTCGAGCACGATGAGCGAGCACGGCACGTTGCGTCGCTTGATCTCGTCCGCCACCAACCATGCTTCGGTCACGTGATGCAGCACAACCTCGAAGCCAAACTCCTCGGCAAGACGCATCGCGCTCAGGATGTCGTCGGCGCGGTGCGTGTGGAAGTGCACCGTCCGCTTTCTCTCGAGGATCTCGACGACCGCTTCGAGGGCGAGATCGCGGTCGGGTTGTTCGGCGCCTTCTTCCTTCGCGCGAAACGCGGCCCACTTGCGCTGGTACTCCTGTCCCTTCAGATAGATCTCGCGTTGCAGCGCCGTGATCTTCATGCGCGTCGCGGGCGCCTTGTTGCGCCGGCCGTAACTGCGCTTCGGGTTCTCGCCGTTGGCCATCTTCATGCCGCCGGGACCGCCCGCGAGATCGATCTTCATCTCGTCGACGGTGCCGGGCTTGAGTTTCAGATACACCGCCTGGCCGCCCATGACGTTGCCGCTGCCCGGCAGGATGTTCGCCGTGGTGATGCCGCCCGCGCGCGCCATCTTGATGGCCGGGTCCATCGGGAAAAAACTGTCCTGCGCGCGCACCAGCGCCTGCACCGGTCCGCTCATCTCGTTGCCGTCGGAGTTCGCCGCGACCCGCGGGATCGCATAGACGCCGATGTGGCTGTGTGTGTCGACGAGGCCGGGGATCAGCACCTGCCCCTTCGCGTCGCGCACCGATACGCCCGCGGGCACGGAGACATCGGCGTCCGGGCCGACCCAGGCGATCTTGCCGCCCTTGACGACGACCGCGCCGTTTTCGATCACGCCGCCGGTGACGGTCAGGATGCGCGCACCCCGGATGACGAGGTCTTTGCCCGGTGCGTCCTGCGCCTCGGTGAGCGAAACACAAAGTGCGAGGCAAGTCGCGGCGAGTACAGCGAAACGGTTCATCGATCGATCACCATGATTTGTTCAAGAGGCTTGCGCGACAGCGCGTGCGCCGGGACTATGCAGTCCTCGGCCGGGTAGCCGACCGGAATCAGCAGGAACGGCCGCTCGTTTTCGGACCGGTTCAGGACCTTTTGCAAAAACCCCATCGGGCTCGGTGTGTGCGTCAATGTCGCGAGGCCGGCGTGATGCGCGGCGGCGAGCAGGAGACCCGACGCGAGGCCGACCGATTCGTTTCGGTAATACACCTGCGAACCGTCTTCATCCTTTGCGAGGAGGAAGACAACGATGAGCCACGGCGCGATCTCCAGGTACTCCTTGTGTTCGTCGGTGCCAAGCGGAGCCAACGCGTCGAGCCAGGATTTCGGCGCGCGTTTTTCATAAAATTCCCGCTCCTCGACCTCGGCCGCCAAACGGATCTCGCGTTTGAGCGCGGGATCCTTCACGCAGACAAAGCGCCAAGGTTGTTTGTTGGCGCCGCTCGGCGCGGAACCGGCCGCGCGCACGATCCACTCGATGGTCTCCTGCGAGACGGGGCGGTCGCTGAACATGCGCACGGATCGGCGGCGCCGCATGACATCAAAGAACGCGCGCGCGGCCTCTTCCGGCGGCACGCCCGGATCGTAACGATCTTCATGGGGGACGAACTCGACCATCCGCGAATCTGACCACGTTCGGCCGCGAAGCGATAGTCAGAGACGCCGCGGGAGCCAGACGACGACGTCCATGAAGCGCGCGAAATGGAGCAGCGGTGTCGCGCCCCCGTGATCGAGGCCGAGGCTCGCGGTCATCGTGTTCGTTTCGACCTCGCATTCCGCAGGTTGCAGCGGCCACGTTGCGTGATGGACCTCGGCGCGCCGGACCCGGTGGCGCCGATCGACGGTGTAGAGACAGTAACGCTCGGTCAGCCAGTGGTCGAGCGTGCCGGCTGCGGCGGTGTAGACGTCGCCGGTGGGGCCGTATCGCGCGATGAACTCCGCCGGAGGCTCGCGTTTGTGCGTTCGCTCGCACTTGTAGTGGACCCACCCGTCGCGTTCGGGATCAAGCGACATGCGCGCGCGCATGTAGGGGAGTTTGAACCACGCGCGCGCGGCGGCGACCGCGATCGCGTTCGTCGCGTCGAGGCTGAAGAAGAACACACCCGGTTTGCCGTCGCAGGTGACGTAGGTACGGACGTTCAGTTCCGGGAACGCGCCGATGCCCGGAAGCGCCGGCGTGAATCGAAGGCGAACGCCCGACATGCGAAACGGAACAACACCGATGTAGGTTCGACCTTCGAACGTGTCGAGTTCGAGTTCATCGGGAACGAGCGCGCGCATCACGTCGACCGGCACCGCCCAGTGCATGAAAAGAAGATCGTGCCAACGTTGCGCCATGGTCCACGGCGACGAAGGCAACGGCCACGGCCGGTGATCGGTGTGTTCGATAGGCGCCGGCACCGGGACATTTTGACCGACCCGCGAACTCTGGCGTTCGAAAAAACGATCCGAGCCGGGTGACCGTTCGTTCAAGGGAGCGATGGCGAACGGTACGCGATGGTGCGTTGCGGTGTTGCTCTTAGCGACGCCCGGGCGCGCGGACGAGCCCGCGCGTCCGATGCCGCAACTCTATCGCGGCACGATGGAGGAACGACAGAAGGCGCGGACGGCGTTTCTGAAGTGCGTTCCGACGGTGGGCAAACCCGGTAAGTTCGACTTCACCGCTGAATCGTGGCGTCTCACCGGCGACGAGCTGCGTGCCGCTGTTCACGACGCCGACCCTGAGGTGCGGGTGAGAGCGTTGGTGATGCTTGGGGAAACGAGGCGATGGGATGCCGGCGCTCTTGCCGAAGTCATCCAGGGGCTCGCCGACGATGCCGCCGCGCCGCGAGCCGCCGCGTGGGCCTGGTTCAGGGATCGCCGGGTCGCGCGTCATCTGGTCGTCCCCTGTCTGTCCGAACTGTGGAGCTACTCGCTTGGGCCGATTTCTCGCCGAGCGGGTAAGGCGGTGAACCAAGCGTTGTCGTCGCCGCGGGACACGTCGGGCGACTCGGCGAAACTTGGCGAGTTCTTGCGCATCGCCGCGCCGATCGGAGTGAATCGCACCGATCCAGCCAAACAAGAGCTGTTGCCGGATTGGCTGCGCGCCCCGCCGTTTCGTGCGCTCGGCCGCGATCGGTTGGATGTTGCGGCGCTCGCCGACGCGTTGCGGGATCCGGTTCCGTATCGGCGCATGATGGCGGCCGGCGCGGTGCCCGCATGTTGGCCCGAGAGTGCTGCGGCTTGCGGTGCGGTGTTGAAAGATGGGCCGCCGCGTTCGCGCCGCCTGGTCTTGGAGGCGCTCGCGCTCATCAAGACTGACGACGAGATCGTAGAACTCGTTCGTCTCGCGCTACGGGATTCGGATGATCGCGTCATCGCGCGCGCCGCGCGTTTGGTGCACAAACTCGAAACGGCCGACGCCCGCGGGATGGTGGACCTGCTCGCGGCGCAGTTGGCGGTGCGTGTGGGGATCGCACGCCCGCCTCTCATGGCAGCGCTAGGGTTGGTTGCTCCGAAGCGCCTCGCGCGCCAACTGATTCTGGATGTTCGCGCGCCGGATTCGCGGCGTCGGTTGTCCGCGCTGGGTTGTCTCGCGGCTCTGGAGGAACTCCCGCCGGAACAATTGGACGGTCTGTCTCGGGATCTCTTGGCGGATGAAGATCCAGATGTCCGCCTCGCTGCGCTCCGGGCGCTCGGAGGTGGCCGTGTCTTGCGCTCGCATGCAGCGCTTCGCGCGTTGTGGGAGTTGGATCACGAGGGCTCGCTGACCCCGGCGGTCAAGGAGTGCGAAGTGATCGTGGTGCGCACTCGCGACGCGATCCGGCGGTACGGGCGCGTGAACAAGATCCGCGTGGAGTGGTTTGGCGAGGCGATGCGGATGTCGCGCACACTGGACCAAGCGCGGGCCGACGTTTCGGTGGCGGACTTGGAACGGATTTGCATGTGGCTCGAGACTCCGTTGGAAAGGAACCGGGTCGTCGCGATCAACACGCTCGCACTCTGGGGGCCGGCGGCTCACAAAGTGGGTCCGCGATTGTTGGCGCTTTGGCCCGCGGCGGGAAGCTACGAGCGCGCGCGTCTTTGTTGGGCGTTGGGGCGAGTGACGACCCGCAACGACTTCAAGGTTCGTCGCGCTCTGGAAGAGGGGTTGCGGGGCGAATCGGCATACACCCGCATGAAGGCGGCGCAGGCGTTGCACACCATGGGGAAGTTTGGGGCGCGGGTGTTCGAACGCGCGTTGCGCGATCCCAACCCGCGTGTAGTGAGTCTCGGGTTGACGGGGCTCACTCATCATCCGGAACTGGCGGCGGAGATTCCGGAGACCCTGACGCGTATCACGGAGAGCTCGGACCCTCTACAGCGTCGCCGCGCGATTTGGCTGTTGGGTGAGATGGGCACGACGGATCCGGACGCGGCGCAGCGACTGCGTGAGATTCGCATTGCGGGTGGGCGACTGGACAGGGCGAACGCCACCATCGCTTTGGCGAAATTGGAACCGGACGAGATCTACTTTCAGCCTTTGCTCGATTTGTCGTTGTGGAAGTCCATGCCACACATTCGCACCGGTGCTCTTGAGGCGCTCCGTGTGCTCCGGGAGAAGCGAACCGCTGCGTGGATTGGGAGGCACAGCACGGAGTCTGGCGGTGCGCGATGATTCTCGCGGCGCTGATCGAGATCGGGCCGAAGGGGTGCGAGAGCGCTTCGGAGCTCTTGCGCTGGTCCGACCCGGTGGAGGCGCGCGACGAGATGATCGCCAAACTCACGCGGCGGGCGGATGGGCCGCCGAACGACGGGTTGGCACGAGCGACGCTTGCTCTGCTCCGGTAGGGTGGGCGCGGTGAAGCGCCGTCTCATGGGTTATCTGATCACGGGACTCGTCATGTACGCCGCACTGCTGGTGGTCGTCTATCTGGCGCAGCGGCGATTGCAGTATTTCCCGAGCCGGGAGGATCCGCGGCTGCCGTCGGCGAACGCGTACCCGGGGTTGATCGATGTCGATTTGGTGGCGAGCGACGGCGTGAAGTTGCGTGCGTGGTATTGGCCCGGGAGCAAGCGCGCGACGTTTCTGATCTTCCACGGCAACGCGGGGCATCGTGGCCATCGTCTTCCGTGGGCCGCGACGCTTCGCGACTTGGGGCCGGGCGTGTTTCTCTTCGACTACCGCGGGTACGGCGGCAGCGGGGGCTCGCCGACGGAGGCGGGGCTGTTGAAAGACGGTGAGGCCGCGCGTGCGTGGCTGGCCGAGAACGCGCCGGGGCCGGTCGTCTACGTGGGCGAGTCGATCGGCTGCAGCGTCGCGGTTGGGTTAGCGGCGCGCGAGGCTCCGGCCGGGTTGGTGCTGCACAACGGGACGATCTCCGTGGTGGATGTGGCGGCCACGCATTATCCGTTCGTGCCCGTGAAGTGGCTGATGAGGGATCGATTCGACCACTCCGAACTTGCGTCGACCGTGAAGGTGCCGGCGCTTTGTCTCCACGGCGCAAAGGACAGCATCATCCCCATCCGTTTCGGACGCCGCTTGCACGCCGCGCTGGGCGGCCCCAAGGTGTGGATCGAAATCCCCAACGCCGGCCACAACGACCTGCTCGACGAAGCCGCCAACACGTACTTCCAGGGGGTCGCCGCGTTCCTAAAGAGTCATCTCGACTAATCCGCCGCCAGGTGGTTCCAGGATCCTGTGGATAACTCCGTAAGCTGTTTCTAGGTAGTGGGTTACGACGCCCTAGTGCGGCATTGGTGCCGCAGCTGGGGGTTGGGAATCCCGTCAACTGGCGCGTTCCGCATCCGTTACGTCCCTAAGTGCGGCATGCGTGCCGCATCGCCTCGCCCCAAACGCTGACTCCCCAGATACTTACGCTGGCACGAGACGGGTCCAGGAACCGTTTGGAGGAACCGTTTGGCGGTTAGGGCTGGGGCCACGAGGCTTTTTGGAAGCGGCCGTTTTTGCTCACCAGTTTGCCGTCGACCTCGACGGTGCCGCCTTTGCGGAGGTCGCAGACCATGTCCCAGTGGAGGCCGCTCTTGTTGGTGCCGCCGCTTTCGGGGTACGCCGCGCCCAAGGCGGCGTGGAACGTGCCGCCGATCTTCTCGTCGAACAGCGTGTTCTTGGTGTACCGCTTGATGTCGTAGTTGCTGCCGAGCGCCAACTCGCCCAGCACGCGCGCGCCCTTGTCCTGATCGAGCATGCCGATCAGGAACTCCTCGTTGTGGGTCGCGCTGCAATCGACGACCTTCCCCGCCTTGAACACCAACCGAATGCCGTTCACCTCGCGGCCGCCATGCACAGCGGGGAAGCTGTAGCAAACCGTGCCCTCGGTCGCGTTCTCGATCGGTCCGGTGAACACCTCCCCGTCGGGGAAGTTCTCCTTACCGTCGCAATTGATCCACGTCCGCCCCTCGATGCCGAACCGGATGTCGGTGCCGTTCGGCGCGCGGATGTGCATCTCCTTGCCGTTGGTGAGGAAGTCCGCGAGCCGCTGTTGCGAGCGGCCGAGCTTCTTCCACGACGCAACGGGGTTGTCGTGATCCAACTTGCACGCGCCGAACACGAAGTTCTCGTAAGAGCGCAACGACATCTCCGCGTCCTGCGCGCTCGCCTGGTTGGGAAACACCGTCCCGCTCCAGCGCAACCGCCGCGGATCGTCGTGCGGCAGCGCAGCGCGCTTCATGAACACGTCGAAAATCGCTCGGCGCGCCTGGCTCGACGCCGCCTGCTTGCGCGGATCGATGCCGCTCAAACTCTTCGTGTTGTCCGGCGCACCCAGGTTGAGATAGACGTTCGTCGTCTTCATCACGTGTTTGTCGAACGGGCTCACATGCGCCAGCTGCTCGGGTTTCGCGTGATTGAAGAAGATCTCCGCGCACTCCGACGGCGCCATCCGAATCCAGGGGTGCCCGCCGGCGCGCAGCACCTCGCGATACACGGCGGTGCACAGCGCCTCCGCCTTCGGCGACGCTTGAATGACGACGTTGTCGCCCTTTTTGACGGCGGTGCTGTATCGCACCAGGATGGAGGCCAACTTGTCGACGCGGGGATCTCGCATGCGCCAGAACTTAAACGCCCCCGCCGTGACGCACCAACATTTGCGGGTTAGGAAGTCGCCGCGTTCTTGGAAACTCGCGATCAGCTGATCTGGCCCGGCGCCCACAGTTCGCTGCGCCGCCGCTCTGCGGACTCGCTGATGATCTCCGGCGGCACGCTTTTGCGGAAGTACACACACGGCGGTAGGCGTCCCGCGATATGGAGCTTCAGCGCGACCGCATAGATGCCGCACAGCAATCCCAGGAGCGTGTGCGCGAAACCGAGCGGCCGGATGCGCAGGGCCAGTATCAGGTCCGACTGCCAATGGCAGTGGTTCTCATACCCGCCGATCCACAGCGCGTGAACCTGCCAATCGAGCCGATCCTCCATGTGCGCGGTGTCCACCGCCCACGCGGGATACGTCCACAGCCCAAGCAGGAGCACCTGGAACACAACCGGCAGCCACCATCGCCCGAGTCCGATGCGGCTCACTCGGAACCCCGTGGACAACGCTTCGAAAAACCCGAGCCGTTCGTCGAGCGCCGCCGGCAGCAGCGCGGCCGTGAGCAGGTTCCACGTCAGGATCAGGCAACCGAAGAGCGCGAGGATCACGGTGGCGTGGTCCGGGCTCAACGCGGCGCCCAGCATCGCGACGATCGCGGCGACAAACGGCACACTCCATCCGATCAATCCCAAAACGCACGCGCGCAGATAGAAACTCCGCACCCCCGGTAGCGTGCTGATGGTTCCGACCGCGCGCTCGCGCACGACCCGCAGCACGATCGTCGTGACGCACGCCGCGTAGCCGACGCGAATAAGGACCGTCGCGGCCTCCGCAGCGGTCACGGTGAATTGCAACAACCCAAAGGTGAAGATCGGAATCGGCTGCATGTACATCGCGCCGGCGTGGTCCTGGGCGAACCGGTCGATCAGGAACTCGAGCAGCGTGACCAGCAGCAACGGCAGCAGCAACCGCGCGTGTTTCCCGAGGCGGACGAACGCCCCCGGCATCAAGACGGGAATCCCGATGATCACGCCCGCGACCGCCAGCCCGAGCGGCAAGAACAGCCGCTCCTGCCATGTCGAAAGCGGAAAGCTCGCGAGCGCCTGCCAGCCGAGCAGGCCGAGCACGCCCAGGAGCAGCCCAATTCCGAGGATCCTGCTGGCCAATGTCATTCCGAGTTGATGCCCGGCAGGTCGTCCGAAAACCCCGTCACCGCGCGGATTCGCGGTCGGCGGCGATTCTCGTTAGAGACAACCGGACGCCTCAATTTCGACAGGATCCGCCGGCCAGTTGAGTGCCGGACCATGGAAGCCGTCCCGGTCGCGGGACCCGCGGTGCGCCAAACACCTCCGGATTGCCGATATCCAGACAACTGCCGTCTGGCCGCGCGCCGCTCCCCGCGCGATCCCCAACCTGTGTCATGCCCACCCTAAAGACGCCGAAGTCGCCCGACGCCCCCAGCACCGAGTCCGGCGCCGACCGGCATCTGTGCACGGACCATGTAAAGGTCGACATCAAACACAGGTCCGTGCGCGGCGGGGCCATCGCGTTTTCGGCCCAGGGCGTGAAGTTCGCACTGGGGCTCGCGTCCACCGCGCTGCTGGCGCGGCTCCTGTCGCCCCGCGACTTCGGCGTGGTCGCAGTCGTCACCGCGGTGACCGGTTTTGTGGCGCTGTTTCGGGACTTCGGTCTCGGCGCCGTGACCATCCAGCGCAAAGAGATCCAGGACACCGAGGTCAGCGCGCTGTTTTGGATCAACGCGGCGACCGGTCTCGTACTCGTCGGAATCACCGCTGCGCTCGCGCCCGCGCTCGCCGCGTTCTATCAAAAGCCCGAGTTGCGCGATGTGACGTTCGCGCTGTCCGGCGTGTTCCTGCTCGGCGGCCTCGGTGTTCAGCACCAGGCGCTGCTGCGGCGGCAGATGCGATTCCTCGCGCTCGCCGCGATCGACATCGGCGCGTTGGCAGCCGGCCTCACCGTGGGTGTAATGGCCGCGCGCGGCGGCGCGGGTTACTGGGCGCTCGTCTACATGCACCTCACGATCGAGGCGACGTTTCTGATCCTGACGTGGACGCTCTGCCGTTGGCGGCCGCGACGGCCCGGCGGCTTCGGCGCGGTGCGCTCGATGCTGGGGTTCGGCGCGAACCTCACCGGCTACAACCTGCTCAACTACGTCGCGCGCAATCTCGACAAGGTTCTGATCGGGCGCGTGTTCGGCATGGTCGCCGCCGGCCTCTACGACCACGCGTACCGGCTTCTGATGCTTCCGCTGCGCCAGATCAACGGGCCCGCTACGTCGGTCGCGATTCCCGCGCTCAGCCGCCTCGCCGACGAACCCGACCGCTACCGCGAGGCGTACTTCCGCTTTCTCGACAAGATCGTGCTCGTCACCCTGCCCGGTGTGGTTTTCATGATCGCGACGTCGGACTGGCTGGTCGGACTCGTGCTCGGACCCCAGTGGGGCGGCGCGGCAACCGTTTTCCTGGTGCTCGGACTGACCGCGATTGTCCAGCCGATCAACCATACGGCGGGTTGGCTATTCATAACGCAGAACCGTTCGCGGGAGCAGCTGCGCTGGGGGCTGATCTCGATGGCACTGATCGTCGGTTCGATCCTGGCGGGATTGCCGTTCGGCGTGCTCGGTGTCGCCGCCGCGTATGCGGGCAGCAGTTGCCTGATCTGCACGCCACTATTGTGGTGGTACATCGGGCGGCGCGGTCCGGTCACGGCGTCGGGGCTTTGGCGCACGGTTGCCCCGTTCGCTTTCGCCGCCGTGGTCACGCTCGCCATCCTCGTATTGTTCCGCTTCCGGTTCGACGCATCGCCGCTGGCCGGGCTCGCGATCGCGTTCTCGCTCACAGTCATCGTCGATCTCGGTGTGCTCGCGTGTTTTGCACGCGGCCGCGCCGCGCTTGCCGACACGTGGAACTCGATCGCAACGTTGCGGCGGCGGGGAAGAGCATGAGCGGTAGCTACCGACTGGGGCGCCTCGCGTTTTGTCTGAGCGGGGAGGGGCCCGTGCCCACCGCGCTTAGGCGCGAGCTGCGCTCGCTGGCGGACGTTGATCCCGGCGATGCGCGGCTCGGCATCGAGTTCGTCGAGTGCCTGCCTCAGTTGCGCGAGAGCGTGCCGGCCGGTCTCGGCCACGCCGCGGAGAACGCATTCCGCTGGAAGCACGAGACGTTTGCGTACCAACTAGGCAAGGACGGCCGCGGCCTGCGGCTTCTCGTCCAGCCCAAACCCGAGGTGCTCGGGAATCAGGACGGGCCGGAGCGCTTGCGCCGTTTCCGCGACTGGGACTTCCTCCTGCCCGAGGAGGCGGTCGCGCGCGATCTGCTGTACGGGCTGTTCGACTACGCATCGCAGGTGGCGCAGGTTCCGCTTGGTCAATCGCACCTGTGTGCGAGCGCGGTCGAGCGCGACGGGCGGGCGATTGCGCTGGTCGCCGAGTCCGGCGTCGGCAAGACCGCGATGTTGCACCTCGTGCTGGGGAACGGCTGGCGCTACCTGAGTGACGATCTGCTCGTCGTCGATCGGGATGGCGTCGCCCACCGCTCGCCGAAGCGCTTGCAGATCTACGGTTCCAACGTCAAGGACCAGCCGCATCTCGGACGTGCGCTCATGCGCGGCCGGACGTTGGCCGACCGTCTTCAGTGGGCGTACCGCATGCGCAAACACGGGCCGCGAAAGGTCCGCCGGCGCGTCTCCGCGAAGCGCCTGTTCGGCAAACTGACGTGCGCGAGTTCCGCGCGGCTCGGAGCGGTCTTCGATCTTGTGCGCGACTCCCGACAGGATCGCATCGTGCTTTTTGAGACCAACCCGACCGAATTGGCGCGGCCGGCGGCGAAGGTCGTGCTCGAGAAGATCGCGCCGTATGCCGAGATCTCCGAAGCGCTGCGCGGCGTGCGTTGCTGCGGCTTCCTTCCGACCGCCGACGAGCTGGAGCGCCAGACCGAGAGTGTGCTCTCTCGCGCGTTCGAGCACGCCGACCGCTGCTTTCGCGTCCGCATTCCCCACGGCGCGACCGCGGCCCAACTGCATGCGTTCCTGGATGCGAAGCTCCCGTCTCTGCTCGGCGAGCGCGCGAGGTCGCAGCCGTAGCGGTCAGATTCCCCCTTGCCACCCAGGAGACGCCTCTGATGTCCGGAAAGATCGAAGCGTATTACGACGAATTCACCGAGAATTTCGTCCGCGACTTCATCGAAGGCAACGAACGTGTAAGGCGGCAGCTCCGTTTTTTCCATGGAGCGCTGCCCGCAGCGGCGGAGAAGGTTCTGGTCGTTGGGTGCGGATCAGGCGAGGGCGCGTACCACGTCGCATGCCAAGGGGCGTCGAACACAGAGGTGCTCGCGGTCGATCTCAGCGGGAAGGCGATCGAGATCGCGCAAAGGCTCTTCCCGCACCCACGCGTCGAGTACCGCAAGCTGGACGTACTCACGGAGCACCTTGAAGGTTCGTGGGACGCGATCTTGCTGCCGGACGTCTACGAGCACATCCCGAGCGATCGTCGTGGAGACCTGCACGCACGCCTCCGCGCTTTGCTTGCCCACGACGGTGTTGTTCTGATCACGGTGCCGAGCCCGGGAAAGCAAGAGGCGTTGCGCGTGCGCGGCGACGGCTTGCAGATCATCGATGAAACCGTGACTGCCATGGACATCGCGAAGATGGGGGACGAACTCGGCGCGCCGCTCAGCTACATGAGACTCGTGTCCGTGTGGGAGCAAGACGACTACATGCACGCGGTACTCTCCCGCGGAGCGGCACGTGTGGCGCCGTTGGCCCGGCGTCCCGAAGGACTCGTGCGTCGCGCGAGGCGGTTTCTCGACAAGCACATCGGCCACCGGATTCGCAGGCGCCGGGTTCAGCGCGCACTCGGTGGCTTGCGGGCCAACACGACGTAGACGCTCGCGTCCCGCGCTTGTCCGCGACGTACCGATTCCAACAGCCCCATCAAGGACTGGGTGCCTAGCACGTAAAGCGCCCGCAACGGCGCCGGAAGGTGGTCGGCCGTGGCGTCTTGCCAAAGCTGCACGGCCGCCGCGGCGAGGCCGACGACGGACCGCATCTCGATGACCTCGAAGCCAGCGCGCTCGATCTCCTGCTTCAGTCCGTCCCGGGTCCACCGCCAGTAGTCGTCTGGATGGGGGTGATACGGCCAGATGCCGTGGGTTGACAGCAAGAGGCAACCGTCCGGAGCGAGCAACCGGTGCGCTTCGGCCAGATAGGCTCGCGGATCGGTTACATGCTCGAGGACTTGCGACGAGAGCACGCATCGGGCACTGCCGTTTTCAACGGGCACGCCTTGTTCCGGATCCACCTCGAGATCCGCGCGCTCGTTTCCCGGGAGGTCGGCCCCGAGATAGCGTTCGCAACGACCCTGGAAGAGTTCCTCGTAGGGCCGGTCCCCGCAACCATAGTCGATCAGCGTCCCGCCGCGGGGGAACGACTCTCCATTGACCAACTCCCGCATCGCACGGGCCAGGTCCGTCAGGACACGACGCCGCGGATGGAACGTTCCGGGATGCAAGCGATCAGAAGCCACGCCGAAATTATGCGCGAGCGCGATGACAGGTGCCTGTTCCGTCTCTGCGCACGGCACACAGGCACGGTGCGCGGCCGGGATGCTCTGGCCCGTTACCCCCCGAGCGCGCCGCTGGGGGTGACGGTGAAGTCCAGTCCGACTCGTTCCTGATCGGCGCCGACGTGGATCAGCACCGGGCTGCTCGCGATCGGATACACGCCGCACAGTTCGCCCGCTTCGCAGATGATTCCGTCGCCGTCGTCGTCCGTGCCGGCCTCGAGGCGGTAGGTGCCCTCGGGCAGTTCGTCGAAGTCGAACTCGAGACCGGTGGCCGGGTTCACGACCGACGTGCCCGCGATCTCGCCGGTTTCGATATTCACGAGCCGCACGAAGATGTTGAAGTTCGCCGGCGTCGGCGGGGCGGCCTGCGCGATCATCACGATGTGCATGATGACGTCCCCGCCGTTGGTGTGCAGGGTGATGCGGCCGAAGTAGGTTCCGTCATCGAGCCCCGCCCGATTGACGGAGATCGTGAGTTCCTTGATGTCGGACGTCGGTTCCGGATCGTCGTTGAGTACGCCGACAGCGCTGAGCCACGCGCCGCCGTTGCTCGTATGCACCTCGATCTCCTCGACGGTGAGGAACACCTCGCCGGCGTTTTGGATGCGCACGGTGTCCAGGGTGTCGAGCCGCTCGAAGAGCAGCGAGCCGTTGGACAAGGTGGCGCGCGCGGGCAGGAGCCCGAAGTCCGGGTTGGCCTTGAACACGGCCGCGTGCGCGTCGATGAGGCCGTGGCCGAACGTGTTGTCGCGGCCTTCTGCGCCCAGATCGACGGCGGTGTCCTGCAACACGGTTTCCAGCTGCGCGGGGGTGATCTCCGGCGCGACGGCGAACATCAGGGCGACGATGCCCGCTGCGTGCGGCGAGGACATGGACGTGCCCTGGAGGTAGTTCTCGGTGGGCATCGGCACGCCGACCGTGGGCTCGCGCTGGTGCGTCGAGAGCACGCCGTCGGGGTTGCCGTCCGCGTTGCGGTCGGCGCCGAGGTCGCCGCCGGGAGCCATGAAGTCCAGGTTGGGACCCCAGGTCGAGTACCACGAGCGGTTGTTGTTCGCGTCGGTCGAACCGATCGACAGCACCCGGTCGTAGGACGCGGGATAACTCGATCCCTGGCTGCCGGAGTTGCCCGAGGAGGCGCAGATCACGACGCCCTCGTCGATGGCCGCCTGGCAGGCGTCGTTCATCGTGTTGGAAAAACCGCCGCCGCCGAGGCTCATGTTGATGACGTGTGCGCGCAACTGCGGCGTCGTGCCCGATGCGTTGTCGAGTCCCGCCGCGTAACGAATCGCGTTGGAGATGTCGAACGTTGTGCCCCCGCCCTCGCCGAGCGCGCGCAGAATCATCAGCCCGGTTTCCCAGGTGACGCCTGCCACGCCCTCGTCGTTGTCGCTCACCGCGCCGATCGTTCCCGCGACGTGCGTGCCGTGCCACGAGCTGCGGCCGTTCGGCTGGGAGCGATCACCTTCGTCGGTGTAGTCGGGATCGCGGCCGTCGCCGTCTCTTGCGATGGAGTTGATGCTGATGAAGTCGTAGCCGCCGATGATGCGCGAATCGAGGTCGGGATGTGTCCGCGAGCCGGTGTCGATGACCGCGACGATCACGTCCGCGGAGCCGGTGGTGATCTCCCACGCGGCCGGAAGATTCAAGGCCCCGTAATGCCACTGCAGGTTGTAGAACTCGTCGTTCGGCTCGAGCAACGGCTGGCGCAAGTAGTTCGGTTCGGCGTAGGCCGTGGCCTGGCAGCGCGACAGTTCGAGCGTCTTGCATGCGGTGAAGCGTTGCTGCTCCTCCGGCGTCAGGTTCGCGGGAATGTCGAACTCGACGCAGCAAGCGTGGCCCGGGATGCGCGCGAGTTCGCGGCAACCGTTGGCCGCCAATGAGGCCGCCATCGCATCTTCGGAGCCCGCTTTCGCGCAGACCAGCGCCTGGCCCGCGACGAGCGGCGCCGCCGGATCGCCGAACCGCGCCGGCGGACCCGCGCGCGCGATCGCCTTGCCCTGCCAGAAGTCCTCGGCGGAAGACGGCACAAAGGTCGGTTCGGATCCGCCTCCGCCCTGCTCCGCGGGCTCCGGCGGCTCCTCGCCGAACACAGTGAGGATGTAGTCACCGGAGCCGCCGACGGCGGATGCGATCACCTGGATCCAGCGGCCGCCGAGCACCGCCATCTCGCCGCGCAGGACCGTTTCGCCGGGAGTCGGCGTAAACGTGTTGAGCAGTTGGGGTTCTTCGAGATCGTGGCTGATGTCGTAGACCAGCGCCTCGAACTGCGCGCCGTTGGGCTGCGTGAGACGGATGTCCAGTTGCGTCTCTCCTCGCGTCGTGAAGTGCAAACTGTCGAGATCGCCCGAGACCGCGGAGCCGTTCATCGAGACACGATCCCCGGCGGGCAACTCGCCGAAGTAGGTGCCCGTTCGGAACTCGTCGTTCGGTTCCTCTTCCGCGAGAAGCGTCGGCATCGCCTCCGCCGTGACGGTCAGGATGTAGTCGCCCTCGCCGGCCGCCCCCGAAACGACGAGCGCGAACTGGCCCTTGGCCGCGAACTGGCCCTCGTCCGGGGACGTGGTCGCGAGGAAGCGCGCCACGAAATCGCTGGCGACGAAGTCGTAGACCGCGACGTCGAAGTCGTTTTGATCGTCGTCGTTGAACTCGAGCCGCGCCGTGACGAGCACGCGCTCGGGAGCGAAGAACCGGAAGCCGTCGAACGGATCGGTCGCGTCTGATGTGGCGTGTCCGAAGATCGTGAGAGTTCGGCCGCGGCGGAGATCACCGAGGAAGTGCGACTGATCGAAGCTGTCGTTCGGTTCCGCCTCGACGACGTTTTCCTGCTCCGGCACGCGGACCGTGATCGTCCCGGCCACGCGCCCGTTCGCTTGGGGTTCGGGATTGCCGCCCGTGTCACCGCCAGTGTCCGCCGGTGCGTCACCGCCGCCACCGCCACCGCCGCAGCCCCAGAGGAACAGGGCCAGGAACGCGAACACACCGCAGGTCGTCACTCGATTCATCAATCGCTCCGCTTCATTTTGGGCGGCGCCCGACGCGGCGCAACCTCACTAAAGGATATCGGGAGAACGCCGGTTTGCGCGGGATGGTGGTGACCGAGTTGGGCCGAAGCAGATTGAGACGGTTTTGATTTCCGCGGGCATTTCATCGTGCGAGGACTTTTCGGCGTGCGGTGACGCGGTTGCGCTGGCGTGCGGTCTCAAGAGTCGCCAACTCTGTGGCCAGACGAGTCACCCGCGAGCGCGAACTCGTGGTCGCGCTTAGAATCCCCGCGTGGCGTATATCTGGCGCAACCTGATGCAGCGGAAGGTGCGGAGTTCGCTCTGCCTCCTCGGTGTCGCCGTGCCCGTTGCGATGATCGTCGCGCTGATCTCCATCTCGGAGGGCATGCGCCGCAGTCTCAACAACTACATGGAGACGTCGGGCGCGTCGTTGGTCGTGTTCAGCAAGGATGCGGCGGACCTCGCGTTCAGCCGGGTGAAGCAGGAACAGGTCGATGCGATCGTGGACATCGACGGCGTCGAGAGCATCTCGCGCTCCAACTTCATGCCGGTGATGAATCCGCGCGCGAGCATCGGGACGATCCCCCTGTTCGGACGTTTTCCCGAAGAGCGCATCATGCAGAAGTACGAATCGGCGCTCACGGGTGGCCGGTTGCTGCGCGCGAAGAACGAGGTCCTGCTCGGGTCGTTTGCGGCCAAACAGTGTGGCTACAAGCTCGGCGACAGCATCGAACTTTTCGGTGCGCCGGTCGCCGGGATCGAGAAGTTCGAGGTCGTCGGGACGTTCCAGAGTGCGATCCCGTGGGAGAACCTCGGGATGATCGTTCACGGCGACGTGATTCGCATCGCGATCGGCAAGGAGAGCAGTTATTCGCTGATCTTTCTCTACACCGACGCAGGTGCGACAGACCGGGTGAAGAACGCGGTCGAAAGCCGATTCCCGAAACTCATCGCGATGCGGTCGGGCGAATTCACGGACCGTTTCGCCGCGCAGATGGACTTCATGGACGACTTCATCATGATCGTAACGATCATCGCGCTCGTGGTCGGCGTGCTCGGTGTCGTCAACACGATGATGATGAGCGTCGGCGAGCGGCGTCGCGAGATCGGGACGCTGCGCGCCGTCGGCTGGTCGAAGGCGCGTGTGCTGGGCATCGTGGTTGGGGAAGGGCTTTTGATCTCGATGCTCGGCGGCGGCATGGGCCTTCTGATCGGCGTGGCCGGCACCGAGGCGCTTTTGGGATGGTTCCCCGACGGGCTCTTGATCGCAACGTATCTGCCTTCGACGTTCACGAAGGGGTTCAGTGTGGGCGTCGTCACCGGGTTGATCGGGGCGTTTTATCCCGGGTGGCGCGCGTGCCAGGTGCAGCCGGTGGAGGCGATGCGCTATGAGTGATGCGGCCGTCGCCCGACTCTCTGGCGTAAGCAAAACGTTCGAACATGGGCGCATCGTGGCGGTCGATTCCCTCGACCTCGAGGTGGTCGCGGGCGAGTTCATCGCCGTTACGGGCCCGTCCGGGTCGGGCAAGTCGACGCTGCTCAACCTGATGGGCGCGATGGACCGGCCGACAAAGGGCGAGGTGAGCATCGACGGCGAGTTGCTCGCAAACGCCGCCATTATGGAGCGCGTGCGTTCGCGCAAGATCGGATTCGTGTTCCAGATGCACAACCTGATCCCGGTTTTGACGGCGAAACAGAACGTCGTCGTGCCGCTTTGGCCGCACAGGGTGAGCAAGGCCGAGCGCCGCGAGCGTGCGACGGACTTGCTGACCCGCGTCGGGCTCGCCGACCGGATCGATACCAACGTGAAGGTGCTGTCGGGCGGCGAACGGCAGCGTGTCGCGCTCGCCAGGGCGCTTGTGACCAACCCGCGTTTGCTGCTGGCCGACGAACCGACGGGCAACCTCGACACGACGACCGGGTTCGAGGTGATGGAGTTGATGCACGCGATGCGGCGTCAGGTCGGATCGGCACTCGTCTTGGTCACGCACGACGAGTCGATCTGCCAAGGTGCGGACCGACGGTTCCAGATGCGGGACGGCCGGCTCGAGCAAACCGCGTAGCTCGCGCTGCGGGCACAGCAAACTTGGGGTGGTGTTTCATCCATCCGCACGGAGAATCGGGTCGTTCCCGGGTCCCTTGAAGGAGAGTCGATGCGCAAAGCGTGGATCGTGATCGTGATGTTCGGCCTGCTGTCCTGCGGCAAGTCGGAGCGGCCGTCGCCGATTGTTGCGATCGAGATGCGGCAGGTGCCGGTCGAGATCCGCGAGCTCGTGCCGGAGGGCGCGCACGCGATCCTGTACATGGAGTCCGCGCGCCGGGTGCGCATGCTGGTATCGGGAGCGTGGAGCGGCGGTCGCGGGTTCGATCCGTTGACCATGCTCGCGCGCCAGGTCGGGTTCGATCCGACGGCCGTGGAGCGCGGGAAGCCGATCGCGGTTGCGTTCCGGTTGCGGCCCGGGAGCTTTCAGCCGCAGTGGACCGTGATCTTGCCCGCGAAGGATCCGGCGGCGCTGGCGGCGGCGCACAAGGCGGGCCTCTCGCAGGTGCGCGGGGGCTACGTCGGGCTGGCGATGAGCGATGAGTACCAACCGGGCGGGTCGCGTTTGGGCGAGGAGGTGCCGCGCGGCACGATCGCGTTGCGCATTGACATGGCGCGCGTGTCCAAGGAGTACGGGCGCGACCTACAGCAGCTGGGGCGGCTGGTGACGGCAGCTGTGGGTGACGCGATTCCGGCACCGTTGTTGAGGTCGGCGCTCGCAAGCCTGAACGACGTTGTCGATCACGCGGACTGGTTGGATCTCGTGGGGGAGATCGATGCAGGCGAGGCGCGGATCGACGTCGCGTACCGCGCGAAGGCGGGTAGCCCTCTGGCCAAGGCCAGGGAGTTTGCGAACTTGCGCGATCTCGTTGAGCGGGTGCCGCCGGATCTCGCGGTGACGATGTTGTACTCGTTCGAACTCGCTGAGTTGGTGGAGGCCGCGGATGGTTTCTTGGGGTCGGGCCTGCTCTTGGGTGCGCCCGAGCCGGTGCGCAAGACGCTCAAGGCGTTTCTCAAGATCGCGCGGGAAATGGGGCCGGAGTGGATGATCGGCATCGATCCGGACATCGACCACGGGGTCGAAATCGTCGGGGGGATGCGCTGCAGCCGGGCGACCCGGCGGCTCGAGGAGCTCTACGCAGTTCTGCATACGCACCTATCGGACTACCTGAAGTTCAGCGAGCGCGAGATCGATGGAACGAGGGTTCATGGGACGATCCTCGCGGACGAGGACGCACGTGCGCGCATGTTGGAGGCGACGCCCTGGTTTCACTACTCGCATGAGATGGCCGCGCAGGACGATTGGATTGCGCTCCGGTGGGGCAAGGACCAAAACCGTATGAACAGTGTGCTCAAGAAGCACAAGCCGACGAAGTCGCTGCGGCGGTTGCTCCGGCGCGCCGGGCCGAAGCCTTGGTTTTTGGTGCGCGCGGATTTGCGCCGGCTGGGGCACGGCATCACGGGGTTGATGCGCAAGCACGGCCAGTTCGCGCCCGACATTCCGGGCGGGCGGCCCGCGGAGGTGACGTTGTTCGGCGCCCGCCACGGCCGCACCTACCGTTTCGGCCTGACCATTGACCTCGAAGAGATCCCCGGCCTGATCCACGACTACAAGACCCGCTAACCGAGTGCCCCGCAAGGGCTTAGCGCACCGACCAAATTCGGCCTGCGGAGTTGGCGGGGGCGGGCCGATCTGGATTCGGGGGGCCGGGGAGGCTCTGCCGACATGACGGTCACACGGGAACGGTTACGTCTCGCGAATCACGCTGGGGTCAGCGGTACGACCGTGCAGGGCTGGCGGGCGTTCTTTTTCGGGCTGCCGTTCGTCGCGGCCTGGCTCATCATCCGCCTGGGCATGACCGGCGTCATCGAGGGCGTGAAACCGTCCAGCGGGATTCCGCCGCTTCTGGTCAACAGTTGCGCGTGGATGTTCGGCATGGCCGGCTTCTACCTGTGCGTGCTCGGCATCGAGGGTGTCCTTCGTGGGCGCCGCCACCGCGCGGTTTCCGCCACGCATCCGGACACCCCGTGGCTTGCCGACCACGACTGGAATCGCTCCGCCGTTTCCGACGACACCTGGCGCCACGTTCGCCGCGCGTTTTTCGGCATGGCGATATTCACTTCGATCCTCGGGCCGCTCGGGTACCTGGCGTTTTTCCACACCGAACGGTTCCTCCTCTTCCAAATCGTCTCGAGTGTTTTCGGCCTCGTGTGGATCTTCGCCACATGGCACACCGCCGCGCTCTGCCTGCGTGCGCTGCGTTTCGGCTCCGGCCGCGCGCACTTCCGCGAGTTCCCCTACTTCCTCGGCGAACGCATGCGCGCCACCATCGAGTTACCGACGGATGTCCGCGCGCTCGACCGTCTCGAGATCACGCTGCGTAGCGTGTCCGAGGAGTACGAAGTCAGCGGCACGGACGACAACCGCACCGAGCGCGTCGTTTGCTACCAGACCTTTGGTGAAACACGCGTGTTCGAGACGCCGGAAGATCTCCAGCCCACCGGTGGCGGCCGCCACCTCGAGGTGGACTTCGACCTTCCGCCCGACGGTGAACCGACGGCGCTTCAGTCGCGCCCCGCGCGCTTCTGGGAACTCGAACTCAAGGGCGAGCGCCGCGGCCTCAACCTCCACTCGGTCTTCATGCTTCCCGTTTACGCGAAGGTTTCGCCGCGTGGGTCCGCTTCGCGCGCTTTGACGCCCGAACCGGGCGCTCCGGCACCGGCTTCGCCGCCGGAATCCGGAACGCAATCACCGCAAGAGGCGGAAGCGTAAGCAGCAGCGAATCCGCCTGCTCGTGGTGCTCGATGGGCTCCGACTTGATCGAGCCCAGATTGCCGACACCCGATCCGCCGTAGCACGCGGCGTCCGTGTTGAGCACTTCCTCGTACTCACCGCGCCGCGGCACGCCGACGCGATACTCCGACCGCACGATCGGAGTGAAGTTGAACACGAAGAGCAGCGCGTCCTTTTTTTGCGCGCCGTAACGCACAAAACTCACGCTGCTGTTTTCCACATCACCGAAGTCGATCCACGCGAACCCGCGCCAGTCGTGGTCGCACTGATGCAGCGCGGCCTCACCCAGCACCATCCGGTTCAG
>JAZFYD010000203.1:0-6697 GCA_036443405.1 Planctomycetota bacterium | reverse complement strand
AGCGTGGGGATCGAAGACGTGGATGACCGGCGCGCGGATCTGGACCAGGCGTTTCAGGCTGTGTTTGGCTAGCGTAGCGCGCTCCGCCTCCGCCTAAGGCCTGCGCCTCCGCCTGATCCTGGGCCTTTCACGTCGGACTTTGGAGGATGGGGTCGAGGCAGAGGATAAGGCCCGAGGTATAGGCCGAGGCCGAGGGAGAGCAGCCTACTGGCTGCTCTCCTCCAAATACTTGTCGTTGTCGATGCTGTTGACCACGTAGGCCGCGCTGCCTTCGGGCAACTCGATCTCGGTGCGCTCGTTGAGCGCTCGGCCCAGCAGGCCTTTTCCTACCGGTGAGAGGTAGGAGATGATGCCCTTGTCGAGATCGACATCCCACGGGCCGAGAATCGAGAACGACTCGTCGGCGCCACGGGTTTCGTTGCGCACACCGACGCGCGTCCCGATGACCACCTTCTCGTAGGGGCCTTCCGGCTGCTCGATGATCCGGGCGCGTTCGAGTGCGGTGCGCAGCTCCGACACCCTTTGCATCAAGAAACTCTGTTTCTCGAGCGCGGCGGAGTACTCCGCGTTCTCCGACATGTCGCCGAACGACGCGGCGCGTCCCAGGTCGGCGGCGTTTTCCGGAATCTCCTCGTCGACCATGTGGCGCAGCTCGGCTTCCTTGCTGTGGTAGCCGCGCAGCGTCGTGTAGATGACGTCGTCGGGGACGCCGCCCGTCGGCGCTTCGCGCCCGGTCTCGTTGAGTTTCGGGTGGTTGATTTCGAGCACTTCAACGAGGCTTCGCTTGGTCTGATCGGTCAGCCCGCGGTTGCGTGAGATCTTCGCGTTTAAGAAACGCGCGTAATCGAGGCTGATGCTCTCGACATACGTGTGGAACAGCTTCATCCGGCGTGCTGTGAGGAAGCTGCGAAGCTGGCGCAGGAACTCCTTGAGGCTCTCGTCGCCCCCGCGCTTTTGCTCGAGCCCGATCTGGTTCGAGAGCGTGAGCAGCTTGTCCATCGTCGCATCCGCGCTCTCGCCGGGCACGAGTTCCGCGGGGATGTTGCCGCCCAAGTAGTTGCGCGCGTACCACAGGAACAGCGTGGGATGCTCGCGCGGGTTTGTGCTCAGCCGCGTGAAGAGATTGATCAGTATGTCCGGCCGCTTCTTGGCGAGCAGATCCAGGCAGAGATCGGCGAGGTCAACGTCGCCGCCCTCCATCATCGCCGCGACCTGATCGGTCCAACCCGAGGCGGCCGCCTCGGCGATGGTTTGGACGCTGCGTTTGCGGTCACTCAATTCCAGTTTCGAGATGAGCCCGCGGAGGTTATCCGTGCCCTTGACCATGCCGATGGCGTCTTCGCCCGCCTGGGCGGATTCGTCCAGTTTGAGGTCCGACAGCAGGTAAAGCAGCGCGAGCCGCGACGGATCTGAGATGGTGGCGCGGTCCAGCGATTCCCGGACAACCTTCGCGACCGCCTCCGCGAGCGCCGGAACCAGGTCGAGATTGCGCAGATATTCGCGCGCGAGCGCCGCCTGGCCCAATCCGTCGGCGAGGGCGCGCATCTTCTCGGCGACCTCGACCTCGATGGGTTTGGCCTTGTCGCGCAGCTCCATGAGCGGCGACGAACCCTTGCCGATGCGAATCTCGGGATCCTTGAGGATCGCTTTCTTCGCGCGGTTCCACCAGCGCGACCACTCTTCTTTGGCCATGATCGCGGGAACGATCGACTCGCGAATCTTCTTGAGCTGCGCCTTGCCGGAAAACGACCGTAGGAAGATCCGGAAGACGCCAGCCGGGTCGTCCTTGATCAACGCGTCGAGTTCTTCCCGGCGATAGTGCTGATACACGCCGAAGTGGTCGTTCGGGAGCCGCTTCAGGATCTTGGTGGCCGAGAGGATGTTCATTTGGTGGCCGCGGCGTTTCTGGAAGTCGACGACCATGGACTCTTCGTCCGGATCGAATTCGACAACCTCGCCGTAGCCCCAGCCGCCCTTGTGATAGACGTACGCGCCTTCTTCAAAGGTCAAGTAGCGGTCGAGCGCGTCGACCTGCGGGCGCATGCTTCCGCCCTCTTCCGGCAGGCCGGATTTGGCGAGGAAACGATCGAGGTTCGCGTTGGAGGCGTGGCGTGCCTGATACGTCAACACGAGAAGCTCTCGGAGCCCCTCGGTGCGCTGGCTTGCGCGCAACGACTGGCGGGCAACTTCGAATGCGCCCTCCGCGTCGTCGGCGGCCTGGAGCTGCGCGGCAAATCCCGCAAGCAGCTCGCCCGCGAGAGCACCCTTGTCGCTCTTGGTCAGTTGCTCGGTGACTCCGAGCAGGTAGTCGCGCTCGCCGGGGTGCAGGCTGGAGTACTCTTTCCAACCGGCCTCGACTTCAGCATAGTCGCGACTGCCTAGCGCCGATCCGATACGGGATCGAAACGCTTCGACGGGGATCGCGTCACCTTCGGACATGGTATGGGCTCCCGATACGACGACGGCCCCCGAATGGGGCCGTTCCGATCAACCATTCTGGCAGATGGAGCGCCTCACGGACAGTCTTCGCCGCGGGTCGCTGAACTCCGGCATAGGGCCGAGGCCGAGCTGGGAGGTCCGGGAACGGCCCAAAAGCACCCGCTAGCGGGACTTTCGGCTGGCGCGGTCGAGGCGGCGCTCGCGGCGCTCCTCGGCGTTGCGCATGCGGCGTTTCTCTTCGTCGGTGACCGCCGTGAGTTGGGGCACTGGGGTCGGCCTGGATGAGTCGTCCACCGCCACAAACGTGAGGTAGGCAGATGCACAATGGCGTCGAGCGCCGCTCACGCGGTCCTCTGACTCGACGCGCACGCCGACTTCCATCGACGTGCGGCACGCAAGGTTCACGCTCGACTTGATCACGAGCACACTGCCCATCGGTACGGGTGCGAGGAACACGATTTCGTCAATCGTTGCGGTAACGCAGTGACGCCGTGCATGTCGTCCCGCGGCGATCGCTGCCGCGATGTCGACGAGATGCATGACGCGTCCACCCATCAGATTGCCAAGCGGATTCGTGTCGTTCGGAAAGACCAACTCCGTCATCTCAACGACGGACTCACTCACTGTTCGCGGTTGCATCGCCATGTGTTAATTCTCAATTTGAAAAAACCGCGCGCTTTTCGCGTTCGTTCTCTCTCACTTTGATAAGGAAACCGTTAACACGCATCTTCTATGTTCGCTCCCACACGTTTTGCACACGCAAACGTCTGGTGTGCGCATCCACGAAACGCATCGAGACAACGAGCCGCGCACGTTCGTGTGGTTGTTGCGTGTTCACGGAAGACGCGCGTTCTCCTATCAATCTGAGAATTCCATTGCTGGAGGTATGCGTTGAACTAGCCGATTTGTAGGTCAATCGCTGCAAATTGCGCGATGAAGTGCTTCGGCACGAATCTTGTACTGCACTGAACATCGCGTTGATCCGAGACGCGGAACGTTCCACTCGGAAAGGAGTACGTTAGATGGCCGCACGCAAGAAAAAGGCCGCCAAGAGAAAGGCGACCAAGAAGAAAGCGACCCGTAAGAAGGCCGCGCGGAAAGCGCCCAAGAAGAAGGCCAAGAAGAAGGCCACCAAGAAGAAGGCGACTCGCAAGAAGGCGAAGAAGAAGGCCAAGAAGAAGGCCACCAAGAAGAAGGCGACTCGCAAGAAGGCGAAGAAGAAGGCCAAGAAGAAGGCCACCAAGAAAAAGGCGAAAAAGAAGGCCACCAAGAAAAAGGCGGCCCGTCGCAAAAAGCGCTAGGTCGTGGTGACCCGCCCGGCCGAAGCGCTGGGCGCGCAAGCGGGACTCGCCTACGGGCGGGTCCCGCTGTTTTTCTTTGCTCCACGGCTTATGCCGTTGGAGCCCTACGTTCGGACGGTCTGAGATGGTGGCGGGGCGCAGGGACTCTCGGTTTGCCCAACGGCTTACGCCGTTGGAGCCACGCGTTCGGACGGTTTGGGACGCGGTCGGCCCAGCCGGTCGGTCGATGCCCGTACCGATCTGCGCGGCACGAGGTCACGAACGGCCTCGCGGGCCATGTCGAGGTCGACGGTCCGCTCCGCGCTGACTTGCTCCTTCGTGGCCACGGAGGGCGAAGGGGACGGCGTTGAAAGCCTGCGGTCCGAGCATCCTGAGATGGGGCCGGCTGATCGGGATGTTCGGGCGTTGGCGAGCGGTGGAACGTCCGAGCCCATCTCAAAACGCATGGATCGGAAGCTCCAACGCCGTCAGGCGTTTGGGCAGACGTTACGTGGCGTCTTCGGGCTCTTTCTCGCGCTCGCGGTCGGCGTCCATGTCCTTCAGGCGCCGGTAGAGCGTGGCCACACCGATGCCGAGGATGTTCGCCGCCGCCTCTTTGTCCCCGTCGACCGCGCGGAGCGTGCGCTGGATCGCTTCACGTTCGAGATCCACGAGCGCTTGGCCCACGCGGAACGGGATGTCCGCAGCGGCGGATTCGGAGGAGTCGGACTTCTGCACGAGGTCCTTGTTGGTGAGCAACGTGTCCGTCGCGAGCACCACCGCGCGCTCGATGGCGTTCTCGAGTTCGCGCACGTTGCCCGGCCAATCGAGCTGCTGCAACCGGTCCAGGGCTTCCGGCGCGATGCCCTTCACCTCTTTGCCGGTTCGCGCCGCGTACTTCTCGATGAAGTGCTGCACGAGCATCGGCACGTCCTCGCGGCGCCTGCGCAGCGGCGGCAACTCGATGTGGATGACGTTGAGTCGGTAAAAGAGGTCCTCGCGGAAGCGCCCTTCCTCCACCGCCTTGGCGAGGTCGGTGTTCGTCGCCGCGATGATGCGTGCATCCACCTGAATCGTCTCACTCCCGCCGACCCGTTCGAACTCGCCCTGCTGCAGCACGCGCAGCAGTCTGAGCTGCGTCGCGTGGGTGATCTCGCCGATCTCGTCCAGCAGAATCGTACCGCCGTCCGCGATCTCAAAGCGGCCCTTGCGCGCGCGCACCGCGCCGGTGTACGCGCCCTCCTCGTTGCCGAAGAGTTCGGTTTCGAGCAGGCTCTCCGCTAGCGCGGCGCAGTGCACCTTGATGAGCGGTCCATCGCGGCGCGGCGACAGCCTGTGAATGAGGTTCGCAAACACCTCCTTACCCGTACCGCTTTCCCCGGTCAGCAGGACCGTGGAGCGCACCGCCGCAACCTGCTCGGCCATGACGAGCGCCTCGCGAAAGGGCGGCGCCCGCCCGATCACACGTTCGAGTTCCTCGCGCCCTTCGAGTTCGGCTTTGAGCCGTCGGTTCTCGATCACGAGGCGACGTGTTTCCAGTGCGCGCGCCGCAACCTGCTTGAGGTCGCGCATGCGCACGGGCTTCTCGATCACGTCGAAAACGCCCTGTTTGATCGCTTTCACGGCTGTGTCGACGTTCGCAAAAGCCGAAATCATGATGACCGCCGCCGCGGGCTGCACGACTTTCACCGTCGCGGTGAACCGCAGCCCGTCCATGCCGGGCATCTTGTAGTCGGTGATGACCAGGTCGACTTCGTTTTCCTGAAGCAGGCGAACCCCGGCCTCGCCGTTGGGCGCCGCGAGCAGTTGGTAGCCGGCCCGCGTCAGGCCGCGTCGCAGAGTTTCGCGCGTGTTCTTGTCGTCATCGACGACGAGCACGGTGGGCCGTTCGCGGATCATGCGTGCCTCCCCCTGCGGAGCCGGGGCAGCAGGACCGTCGCCTGCGCGCCCTTGGGATGGACCGAACGAATGGCGACCTCGCCGTCGTGTGCAAGCACGATTTCCATGATGAGGTACAGGCCGAGGCCGGTGCCGCGCTCTTTAGTCGAGAAAAACGGCTGGAAGAGCTGCGGCTGCACCTTTTCGGAGATACCGGGGCCGCCGTCGCGCACCCACAGCTTGACCTTGTGCGTGAGCCGCCGCGTCCCGATGACGATGCGGCCGTTCTCAGGCGTGGCGTCGATCGCGTTTTGTACGAGGTTGACGAGAACTCTTCGGAGCATGTTCCGGTCCGCACGCACGCTCGCGATGCCGCGGCCGGTCTTGATCTCGAGCTTGACGTTCCCCTCGGTCGCCCGCTCCTCTGCCTCCTCCGCGAACTCGTTGACGACTTGATTGAGATCGAGCACCTCGAAGTTCGCGGATGCGAGTTTGCTGAGCGAGAGGTAGTTCTTGATGATCTCGTTGAGGCGCTCGATCTCCTCGCGCATGACGCGCAGGATTTCCTGGATCGACTCGGGCGTCTCGCCGCCCTCGCCCAACTCGTCCTCCAGGAGGTCCGCGTTCAGGAACAGCGCGTTGAGCGGGTTGCGGATCTCGTGCGCGACGGAGCCCGCGATCTTCGCCATCGCGCCGAGTTTCTCGGTTTCGAGAAGACGCGAACGGATGTGCCTGATCTCGGTCAGGTCGCGAAACACAAACAGGACGCGCGGGTCCGGACCGTCAGCGCGCGCGGCGGCCAGGCGCACCGGGATCTTGCGGCCGCCGCCCGTCACGAACTCGGCCTCGCTGGCTCGCAGGATGCCCTCGCGCATGAGTTCGGACCAAAGCGCTTCGCCCTTCTCGGGGTCTGCAAACAGCGAAACGAGCGTCGTGTTCTTCAGATCGCGCAATCGCAGGCCGAGCGCTTCGCGCGCCGCGGCGTTTGCGTGCAGCAGGTTGCCGCTCGGCCGTGCCGTCACCACGCCATCGCTCAAGAGAGCCATCAAACGCCGGTGGACCGTCGCGATCTGACGGCGGCGTTCGAGATCCTCGGGCCG
>JAZFYD010000202.1:0-5419 GCA_036443405.1 Planctomycetota bacterium | reverse complement strand
TCGAACAGTCCGGCGCCCTCGACGGCGGGTACCTCATCACGCTCTCGGGTACGGCGGACAAGCTGCGCGACACATGGGAGGCGCTGCGTTTCAACATCATCCTCGCGCTTCTGATCACGTATCTGCTGATGGCCGCGCTGTTCGAATCGTGGCTCTACCCGTTCATCATCATCCTGAGCGTGCCGCTGGGCGCGGTCGGCGGTTTCCTGGGTCTCGCGCTGCTCAACCTGTTCGTGCTGCAGCCACTCGATGTGCTGACGATGCTCGGTTTCGTGATCCTGATCGGAACGGTCGTGAACAACGCGATCCTGATCGTGCACCAATCGTTGCAGTTGATCCGCAAGCAAGAGATGCCACCCGACGCCGCGGTGCTCGAGTCCGTGCGCACCCGCATCCGCCCGATCTTCATGACGGTGACGACAACGGTGTTCGGTTTGATGCCGTTGGTCGTGTTCCCGGGCGCCGGCAGCGAACTCTACCGCGGTTTGGGCAGCGTCCTGATCGGCGGCTTGGTCGTTTCGACCGTGTTCACGCTGTTCCTGGTGCCTACGTTGTTCAGCATGACGATCCGCATGCGGACGGCGTTGGTTGGGATGTTGGCGCGGTAGCGCAGAGAAATCTGCCAACGACCCAGAAAGTCTGGGGATACGCTCGTGGTTGCAGGTTGGCTTGGATATCTGCTCTGGCGTCCAACTCCACGGGCGCGTCGGCCTCTGAACAACGCGGGTGCGAGTTGAGGCCGCAATTCGCGACAGAGTTGCCCGGCACCGCTCTTACCGTTTCGCGAGGCAATTTTGTCGCGGCGCGGGCCGGGCACCCGACAAAAGTGTCGTTATGTCGGACCGCCCTGTGTCGAAAGCGCTTCAACTCCAGCTCTTGCCGCGGCATTGCGTTTCGGCACGCGGATAGCGTTTGCCGGCCTTAACGCAACGGAAGGGCTTGAACACTCACTCGGAGACAACCAAGAACATGAGACTCAAGACTGCCTTGCAAGTCCTAGTCGCGCTCGTGGCGATGATCGGATTCATGACAGACGTCGGCGCGCGCGGCGGAGCCGGTGGCGGCGGCGGCAATGCCGCGGGTGGAGGCGGCGGCGCCGGCGCACCCGCACGCGGCGGAGGCGGCGGTGCCGGCGGCAATGCCGGCGGCGGTGGAGGCGGCGGCGGAGGCGGCGGCGGAGGCGGCGCACCCCCACGCGGCGGTGGCGGTAGTGGCGGCGGCGGTGCCGGAGGCGGTGGCGCACCCGGGGGCTCCGGAGGCGGCTCCGGGGGTGGCGGCGGTCCGATCCCCCGTCCCGACGATGGCGGTGACGGCGATGACGACAAGCCCAACGGCGACCGCAAGCGAAAGAGCGGCAAAGGGCAAGTCGACGACCGCACAGCGAATCGCAATGAAGCCAGCGACCGCGTCAGGAACGAGATCCAGACGCGTGCTCGTGCCTTTGCCCGCGATGCGGCGCGACGCGACATGGTGCGTAACGCCGTTGATCGTTTTGGGCGCTAGCTCTCAGCTAGCTGCTCGCCATAAATAGTAGTTCTCCGTGGCCCTCCTACTCGCGGGGGCCACGGAGCTTGAGCGCGTCCTAAGGCCGGCCTGGTGGCGACCCTCGTGCGCATTCGATATCCTCCCGCCGTGAACGGCGACCCGGCGGCTCCCGATATCGAGCGCGCCGCGTGGCCCCGTGAAATCGGCCGGTACACGAGCGGTCAGCCGGGACCGGCCATCGTCGTCATCGGCGGGTTGCACGGCAACGAACCGGCCGGCGTACACGCGGCGCGACGCGTCATCGAAGCGCTGCATGAGAACCAACCCACGTTGCGCGGCACTTTCGTCGCGCTCTGCGGCAACCGGGCCGGACTCGCACGCGGCCGCCGCTTCGTGGATCTGGATCTCAACCGGTGCTGGGAGGACGACGCGGTCGCCGCGCTGCGCGATCGGGATCCGTCGGGCGACTCGGCGGAGCACGCCGAGCAGCGCGAGCTGCTGGCGTGCATCGAAGAGCTGGCGGCGACGACCAACGACCCGCTCGTGCTGCTCGACCTGCACACGACCAGCGGCAACGGCCCGCCGTTTCTTCTGATGGCCGACGCGCTCTCGAACCGGAGCATCGCGATGTCTTTGCCGGGGACCATCGTGTTGGGTCTCGAGGAAGAGATCGACGGCGCGCTGGTCTGCTACTTCGGCGGCCTCGGCCACCGGGCGATCGTGTTCGAGGGCGGCCAACACGACGACAAGAAGACCGTCGAGCACAGCGAGAGCGCGATCTGGCTGACGCTCGTCGCGGTAGGCGCGCTGTCGGAGTCCGACATACCGGAGTTCGAGCTCAAGCGTCGCGCGCTGGGCTCGGCGGCGGCGGATCTGCCCCGCGTAGTCGAGTTGCGCTATCGCCATCGCATTCGTGCCGGGGATCGGTTCAAGATGCAACCCGGGTTCGAGGGACTTGCGCGCGTGCGCCGCGGCGACGTGCTCGCCAGCGACATCCGCGGCGACGTGACGGCCCCGGAGTCCGGCCGTCTGCTGATGCCGCTCTATCAGGACCAGGGTTCCGACGGTTTCTTCCTTTGCCGAAGGGTCAGCGCCGCGCGGCTGGACCTGTCCACCGTGTGCCGGCGCGCGCAACTGCACCGTCTTCTTCCCTTGCTTCCGGGTGTGTCACGCGGATCCGATCCGAACACGATGCGCACCACACAGCGCGGTGCCGCGCGTTTCCGGGAGCTCTTACGATTCTTCGGCTACCGCCGTGAACGCGCACGCGAAAACGGGTTCTCGTTCTCCCGCCGGCGATCCGACTCCCAGAATGCGCACGCACGCCGCGGGTAGATTGGCGCCATGAAAGAGTGGAGCCTGTTGGTGGCCGCCGCACGCGCGCGGACTCTCGAGTCGGAACGCGTTGCGAAACGGATTAGCGAGATCGGCGGCGAACAACGACGGTTGATAAAACAAGCCGATTCCGCGAACGATCATCTCGTTGCCGAAGGCGAGGATGTGCGAAAGCTCGAGAAGCTCGGCTTGACGTCGCTGTTTCACACGCTGTTGGGGAACCGGGAGGAGCGCCTGGCGGAAGAGCGGCGCGATCTCTTGAGGGCGCAACTGAGTCATGACGAAGCGACCGCGGAGTTGGAACTTGTCCGCGGCGACCGACTCGAACTCGAAGACCACCAACGTGAACTCCTGGAGAAGGACCGCACCTACGGCGTGCAACTGGACAAGCTCGAGAAAGAACTGAACGACGCCGGAGGCCAGGTCGCGAACTCGCTGCGCTCCTGCGCCGAGGAGGAGGCGACCGCCGAGCAAAGGCGCAAGGACATCGACGAAGCGATGCGATGCGCGAAGACGGCGCGGCGGCTGCTGCGGAGCGTCGTCAAGTCGCTCGGGAGCGCCGGGAACTGGGGGGTCGCCGACTTGCTCGGCGGCCAATACGTCGCGACCTTCATGAAACACCGGAAGATCGATGACGCCAAGGCGCGCATGGCATCCGCGCAGCGAGCCCTTGGCGCGCTGCGCCGTGAACTGGCGGACATCAAGATGGACGCGCTCGACTCGCAAATCGAGATCGGCGGTTTTGCGACCTTCGCAGATTACTTCTTCGACGGTCTGATCGCGGACTGGTTCGTGCAATCGCGCATCACAAAAGGCAAACGCCGCGCGGAGAAGACGATCGCCAAACTGGATCGCCTGGTCCGGCAGTTGGAGCAGCTCGCTCTCGGCGCGCGAAAGAGCGTGGACTCCGCCCAGTCGCGCCGCCGCGAGATCCTCGAAAGCGTGTAGCCGCTAACGCACCAACGCGAGCTGCGCCTGGTACCACGCGCGCTGCTTGAGCAGGTCGTCGAACTCTTCGGCGGACTTCGGGTTGCGCATGCCTTCCAGCGCCTCGTCGAGGCCCTTTTTGGCGGCTTCGGCGTCGACGGCGTCGGGCGCGATGATCTCGTCGACCAGCACCGTCGTCAGGTTCTTGGCCACGGTCAGGATGCCGCCGCGGATCGCGTAGCGGTCGGCGTTTTCCTTACTGTGGTGAACACGCAGCGGACCGATGCCCAGCGCCGCGACCATGGCCGCGTGTTTGGGCGCCACCGCGAGTTGGCCCATCAGTCCCTCGACGACGAGGTAGCTTGCGACGCCCTGGAAGACCGGTCCGGCAGGGCTGACCACGGTGACGTGGATCTCACCCGGCTCGAGAATCATCTCCTCGACGGTGCCGCGGGATGCGAGCCCCTTGATGGCGTGGGTCATCACGCCGCCGACTCCGCCGCCATCGCCTCGGCCTTCTCCACGGCCTCTTCGATCGTGCCGACCATCCAGAACGCACGCTCCGGAAGGTGGTCGTACTTGCCGCTGAGCAATTCCTCGAAGCTGCGGATCGTGTCCTCGAGCTTCACGTAGCGGCCTTCGAGGCCGGTGAACTGCTCGGCGACGAAGAACGGCTGGCTCAGGAACTGCTGAATGCGGCGCGCGCGGTTGACGACGATCTTGTCCTCTTCGGAGAGCTCGTCCATGCCGAGAATCGCGATGATGTCCTGGAGGTCCTTGTTGCGCTGCAGAATGCTCTGCACCTGGCGCGCGACGTTGTAGTGGCGGTCGCCAACGATGTCGGGCGACAGGAGCCGCGAGCTGGAGTCGAGCGGATCGACCGCGGGATAGATGCCGAGCTCAGCGATCTGACGCGACAGCACCGTCTTACTGTCCAAGTGGCTGAACGCGGTCGCGGGCGCCGGGTCGGTGAGGTCATCGGCTGGCACGTAGATGGCCTGCACCGATGTGACCGAGCCCTTGTCCGTGGACGTGATGCGCTCCTGGAGCGCGCCCATCTCCGTCGCCAGCGTGGGCTGGTAACCCACCGCGCTCGGCATGCGGCCCAAAAGCGCCGACACCTCTGAACCCGCCTGACTGAAGCGGAAGATGTTGTCCACGAACATCAGCACGTCGCGGCCGCCCTGGTCGCGCAGGTACTCGGCCATGGTCAGGCCGGACAGCGCGACGCGGAGACGGGCACCCGGCGGCTCGTTCATCTGGCCGTAACACAAAACGGCCTTGTCGATGACGCCGGACTCCTTCATCTCGAGCCAGAGGTCGTTGCCCTCACGCGTGCGCTCGCCCACGCCGCAGAACACGGAGTAACCGCCGTGCTGTTTCGCGACGTTGTTGATGAGCTCCATGATGATGACGGTTTTGCCGACACCCGCGCCGCCGAACAGGCCGGTCTTGCCGCCCTTCGCGTAGGGCGCGACGAGGTCCACGACCTTGATGCCGGTCTCGAAGATCTCGGCATGGACCGAGAGGCTGTGGAACTTGGGGGGCGGCTGGTGGATCGAGCGGCGCTCTTTCGTCTTGACCGGGCCCAGGTTGTCGATCGGCTCGCCGATCACGTTGATGATCCGCCCCAGCGTCTCGGGCCCGACCGGAACCATGATCGGGCCGCCGG
>JAZFYD010000201.1:0-21094 GCA_036443405.1 Planctomycetota bacterium | reverse complement strand
GCGATAGCCGGAAAACGATCCAGCGAATCGTTTTCCGGTGTGACCGAGTTCCCAACATCGCGTAGCACGCACGCAGGAGAACCGAAACTGCGCACGACGCGCCACCTGGCACCTTGCGCAACCAACGCGTCCGAAGTCCCGCGGGACGAACAACCCAAACCGGGGGTTGTCACGAACTAGGAATGTCGCCACTCCGACGGGCGCTTTGCCAGGAACGCCTGGATGCCCTCAGCGTAGTCGTCGAGGCCGAGCAAGCGGTCCAGGTAGATTCGCTCGGCCGCCGCGAGATCCGAAGATCGCAGCGCGAGCTTGGCGGCCTTCAGCGCGGGAGCACTCTTTTGCAACAGCGCCCCGATCGCGGGGGCGGCGCCGTTTTCGTCGACACCCGAAATCAGGCCCCAAGCGGCCGCGGTCTCGGCGTCGATGCGCCGTCCGGTGAGCACCAGATCGGCCGCGCGCTTTTGGCCGATGCGGGCCGGGAGCAGCGAGGCCGCCACGGGCGGGAAACACGCGATCTCGATCTCCGGTTGGCCGAATCGCGCTGCGGGCGTCGCGTACGCGAGGTCGCAGGCCGCGACGATCTCACAGCCGCCTCCGAACGCATCCGCGCGGACGTCCGCCACCGTGACGGCCTCGGCCTCGAGCAGACCGCGTATCGCGCGGTGAAACGCCTGCAGCATCGCAGGCGCGCGCTCCGGTTTGTGGTCCGCGACATCGTTGCCCGCACTGAACGCGCGCGGGACATCCGAGTCGATCACGATCACGGCGGTTTCGTCCCCCACCGACTCGATGGCATCGGCGAGCTGCTCGAGGCTCGCGATGTCCAAAATATTGAGGGGCGGCCGCGCGAGTGTGATTCGCGTCAGCCGCCCCTCTTCTGTCTTCAAGACGGTCATGCCGTCTGAACCGAGTTGCCCGGCCTAGCCGCCGGTGAACTCGGGCTTTTCCTTTTTGACGTACGCGCTGAGGCCGATCTTCGCGTCCTCGGACGAGAAGAGTTTCGCCTGCAGCTCGCGCTCGAGCGCCAGGCCGGACTCCAGCGGAAGCTCCCAGCCCGACTGGACCGCGCGCTTGATGCAGCCGACCGCCATCGACGCCTTGTTCGGCGGGCAGAACTTCTTGGCGTAGTCGTAGACCTTCGCCATGAAGTCTTCGTCGCTCTCGGCTTCGATGACCTGGTTGACGATGCCGAGCTCGGCCGCCGCCTCGAAGTCCATGTTGTCGCCCTGAATCATCATCTCGATGGCCTTCGTCTTGCCGACGAGGCGACTGAGGCGCTGGGTGCCGCCGGTGCCCGGGAGCACGCCGAGGTGCACCTCGGGGAGGCCGACCTTACCGGCGCCCTTGCGCGCGATGCGCATGTCCGCCGCCATCGCGATCTCGAGGCCGCCGCCGACCGTATGGCCGTTCAGGGCCGCGATCACGAGCTTCGGCGTCTGCTCGAGACGGCTGAGCGTCTCGTTTGCGTGCAGGCAGAACATGTATTTGAAGCGGGGGGTGACGCTTGCCAGCATCTGGATGTTGGCGCCCGCGCAGAAAAAGCGATCGCCCGCGCCGCGGATGACGATGACGGAAACGGCATCGTCGAACCGCGCGGTGAGGATCGCCTCATCCAGATCGCGGTTCATCTCGTAGGTGTAGGTGTTCGCCGGCGGGTCGTCGAGCGTGAGCGTCGCCACGCCGTCTTTTGCTTGGTATTTGACCAATTCGCCCATGGTCCGTTCTCCTCAAGAGGGGTCTTAGGTGGGAACGGAGAATCGTATCAGGGCGGCCAAAGACCCAAGCCCGGGTGAGGCGGCCCCGGTGGCTTACCGCCGCGCCAACGCCGTCAGGCGTGGGGCCAGAAACACCGCCGCGCCAACGCCGTCGGGGGTTGGGCCAGAGCTACCGCAGCACGGCAAGCGCGTTCGCGAGCTCGCGGGCCGGTAGATCGTAGGGCCCGCCCCGCCCGGGGAGCGATCCGAGCCACACGCCGTCGTCGGCTTTGAGCGCCGCTTCCAGCGCCTTCGCCATGGACTTGTCGCCCGATTCCGCCGCAGCGCGCGCGATGGCGGAGACCACCGTGTACGGCGCGGTCTTGAGCAGCGGCGTGACCTTGCTCTTCTGGCCCATGCGCACCAGCCCGTGGGCGGCGTGCGCGATCACGAGGGGGTCGTTGTCCGAAAGCGCCTCGATGAGGATCTCCTTGAGCGCGCTGCTCTTCGTCCGGCCGGCGGCCTTCAGCGCGGCGAGATACGCGGGGTAGTTTTCGGAACGGGCCTGGGGCGTGCACGCGGCCTTGAGCGCCTTGACGTCGCGAAGCCATCCCGCGGCGGTGAGCAGGCGGGCGCGGTCGGGGCCTGTGGCGGTTTGAAGCGCAGGCGCGATCTTCGACACGCCCTGGCCCTTTTGCGCGCAGGCCATCGCCGCATGAAGCGCGACGTTCGAGTCGCTGTGACCGAGGTGGGCGGCCGCCGCCGCTGCGCTCTCGGCGTCCGTGACCTGGCCCGCGAGGGCGAGCAGGTTGGCGAGGCGCTTGTTGTCCGTCTCGCTCTTGATCGCGGCGCGGAGCGCGGGGAAAACCGCCGGGCCTGCCTTGGTCGCAATCAGGAGCGCGCTGGAGAGGTTGTAGGACTCCGCGACGGCGACGTGACGGACAAGCGCTTCCCCGACCTCCGCGCCGGGACGGTCGAGCAACGCCTTGGCGGCGGCCGGACGACCGCCGAACCCGCTGCCTTTTTCGGCCAGGCGGGCCAACTCCTTGGTCGCCATCGGGCGAGTGGACTCGGCCAGCCCGAGCACGAGGCGCTCTTCGTCCTCGTCGGCGAGGGCCTCGATGAGGGTCTTCACCGCCTCGTCGCTGTCGATGCGCCCCATCGCTTGCGCGGCGGACGCAGCGATGAAGTACTCGTCGTCGAGCAGCGCGGCCTTCAACGCCGGGATCAGGCCGGCATGCGGCTTCTCCATCGCGCGGCGCACAATGTCCTTTCGGAGCTCGAGGTGCTTCTTGTGCTTCTTGAGGATCTTGCGCAGCGGTTCGCCGGCGCCGCGGTCTACCAGCAGCAATCGCGCAACGTGGCAGTCGTATTCGTCCGGACCCTCGATGATCGCGTTCAGCTCGTCGACTGTCTTGTCTTTCCAGTCGAGCTCCGCGACGGCGAGGCGCGAGGGGATGCGCAGCTCACGGGCGACCTTGTAGCGCCGGATGCGCGAATCGGCCTGCCGGAAGAGCTTCTCGGCCGTGGCCAGGTCGCCTTCGAGGCGCGAGGCTTCGGCGGCCATGTAGCCGCTGCGCACCAACTGCTCGGTCGCAAGGCTCTCGTTTTCGGCGCGCCTTTTCAGGATCGGCAGGAGGAGTTTGCGGTACTTCGACGCGGCCTTTTCGTTGCCTTCGTCCATGGCGCACCACGCGGCGCGCATGTAGAGGTGGACCGCGCGTTCCTCGCCGAGGCGATTCATCGCGCGATACGTCAGGATCGCCAACTCGTAGCGGTGCAGCGCGGGCACGGCGGCGACGTGGCGGTACCGGCGCGGGTACTTCTTCAACTCGTTCTTGATCTTGTCCTTCGCGCCGGCGTCCGACTTCTCGGCGATCTGTTTCCAGAGACCCGGATCAGGCAGCGTAGCGAACCCCGTGTGCGGGGAGACCCACACGTTGTAGAGACGCGGGTGCTCGCCGATGGACACGGGCCGCCGGAACCGGTCCGTCCAGACGACCTCGGTGGTGCGGTCGAGCGGTTGGCGGAAGGTCTCGCCCGTGAGCGGGTCCTTCAACTCGCGGTAGTTCTTGGCTTCCTTGGTCTTGCCGAAAAAGCCGTCGTCGTCGGCGATCGAGGGCAGCGCGAGAAAAATCAGGAGGCAAGCGGGCAGGACAGCGAGTCGCATGAGGGGCTTGATCATAGATCCTCAACACCAAGGACGAAGCAGAGGATGGAACCGAGCAGAATCGAGTAGCGCAGCCCTTGGGACATCCTCCACAGAAAGCGCCAGTCGCGGCCCCATTTCGGGTCCTCGTCACCGGCACCAAGGCGTTTGAAGGCGGCGTCGAGCGACGGGATCAGGACGGCACGGTGATAGAGCGCGAGCGTGATCATCAGCGCGAGGGTGCCCAGGCAGACCGCCCACGGTGCGCGGAATCCGTGTTGGCGGCCGAGCCAGAGGCAACCAACCGCGATCGTGCCGGCCCAGGTCCCGAACAGATCGGAAAGCGCGAGCAGCGCGCGGGTCGCTTGCCAAGCCGGGCGGCGCCCGAGGCGTTTCCCGAGAATCGGGACGGCGATCGTCAGATAGGCGAGCGCACCCGCCCAAACACCGGTGGCCACGAGATAGAGAAGATCAAACGGTGCGCGCATCTAACCGTCACACGGGGGGAGTTCGGGCGGTGCCGTGTGCTTCGGTTCGGCGGCGAGGTCCGTCAGGTCGAACAATCCCGAGGGGCCGCAGCCGAGCAATCGGTTGCCGGCGCGGGCGAGGTCGCGCAGCGGGGGGTCCGCGAGATCGTGCACGGCCTGGTCGCCCTCGGCAAAAAAGCGCAGCACTTTGTCGCCGGGCTCCAACAGAACGTAGAGCGCACCGTCGGGACCGATCTCCGCCGCGATCGGCGGCGCAGGCAGATGAAAGCGCATGCGCTCGTCGTAACCGGCCGGGGACGGGCGCAGCAGGACCATCCGCGGCTCCGGGCGTGCGCCCCCCACCCACACGCCGCCGGACTCCGCGGCGAGGGCTGTCGCTCCGTCGACGCCCTCCGGACTCGCGGACGCCGGCGACGCACCGATGCGCTCGATGAGATCGCCGTGCTCGCGCCGCGCGTCCTCGCCAAAACCGACGATCAGGCTGCCGCCGCGACCGAACACGATGGCGTTGGCGCCCGCGCGGACGTCCAGCGCACCCAGCGCGCCGCGCGACAACTCGAAGCTCGGCAGTCCGCCGGAACGATCGAGCACCACCAATGCGCTGGCCCGCGCCGCGCAGCGCACCCCGTCGAGCCCCTCGGCGAGGACCGTCAGCTCCTCTCCGGCAAACACCACCAGCCGGTCGCCGCCGCGATCGAGGAACGCGATGTGGGTTTCGTTGATGGCGCTCAGCGAAACCGGGTCTTCGATTCCGGGCGCGGGCAGCGATTTCATCCGCGTAGTTTGCCGCCCGGACGGGTCAACGCGCAAGTTTGGCGCGGGCGTGCCCCCCAAGAGAAACTCGGGGAGGCCCGCCCGCACCGCGATCCGGATTCGATCTCGGCGCCTACTTGCGGCGCTGCGACCGTTCCAGGTCCTTGAAATACGCCTCGGCCTTCGCGTGCAGATCATCGGCCGCCTCGGCCGCCCGGCGAATCTCCCCGAAGCGCCGCGAACGGGCCATCTGGGTCACCATCTTCTCGGCATCCCGCGCTTCGTACATCGCCTTCGCCGCGCGCTGCAGCATCGACGCCTCCTTCTCGAGGCGCACGCCCTCTTGGTTGTCGCCGCGCCCGTACGCGGTCTTCGCCCCTTTCGTGATCGACGCCAGCTGGGTCTGAACGGTGCTCAGTACGATCGTCCACTCGTCCTGCACGCCGGCCATGCGCAGCACATCGATGTCCCGTTTGGCCCTCTCCAAAGCCATTTTCGTATCCGCGGCAAGGGCCTCGAAGGCTGTGATCTCCGCGTGCTGCTCCGCGATACGCGCTTTGAGCATGGCCGTGCCGTTGCCGCGCTGGCCGGCGTTCAGGGTCTTCTCCGCCTCCTTCAGCTGCTGCATTGCCTCCAGGTACTTGTGCCGCAGGTGCACCTTCTCCTGGTTCGCGCGGTCGATCTCGGCATCGAACTTCGCCTGCACCGCCTGAAACGCATCTCTTTTCTGGCCGTCGTGTTGCAGTAAAACGTTGCCCGCCCTTCCGTAGAACAGGCGCAGCACCTCGAGCGCCGTCTTGCTGTTTTGCGCGTCGATCAGCATCTGGTCGGCCTTGGCCGCCCTCGCGCGGCTGATCACGATGGCCCCGTTGCTATCCAGCGACCACGTGAGCTCGTTCGGCTCCGTGAGCAGGTTCAGCGCCCCCTCCCAGCGAACCGCGGTCAGCGCCACGTTGATGCGACTGTTGAACTTGGTTCGGAAGATGAGCTTGCGCTGCGCGGAGTCGGCCACCGACTGGAGCACCTCGGCGAGGTCGGCGTCGTCGTAGCGCATCGTGAGTTTCGGTTCGGACTTGATGATGACGCCGGCGCGGATCGGCTGTCCGGGTTTGCCTTCCGCCGGGGTGCCGCCATCGGCATAGGCCAGTTGCGCGCTGCCGCTCAAGACGGTGACCATCATGGCGGCGGGCACGGATTTTCTAAGCGTGTCAAACGTGAGCATATCTTTGGTTTCCTTCGGGGTCAGTGTGGCGACACACTCGCTGCGGCCGTTCCAGCGAAGCGCGCCGAAAGGAGTAAGCAATTCACCCGGCGTCGGCGAACGGACGACGATTTCGCCCGCCAGCAGTTCGGGGGGTTGGCTGTTCCTGAAAACGGACAAGCGCAGCGCCTTCGCTTCGATCGCGCCGAACGTCACGGTGCGGCCCGGTGCGACGCCGAGCAGCGCGCCCGCGGGAATCGACGATGTCTCCTCCCAGCGGCCATCCGGTTGCAACACGTGCGGGTCGCCGGCATCGCGTGCCGATTGGCCGCCCAACCAGTACGCAGACGACAGCGCGACGAGGATCGAAGCCGCGACCGCCCAACGCATGGCGCGCGGGCGCGCGGCGTCGAGCAGGGCGCGCTGGCCCGTGGCCGGCGAAACGGCGTCCAGAACACGCTCGGTGAAACCCACGGGCACGTCGGCCTCGGGCAACGCGGCGCGTGCTGCCTCGGCAAGCCCCTTCATGCGGCCGGCCTCCGCCGCGCACTCGCTGCATCGTTCGAGATGCGCCGCGACCTCCGCCGACGGCTCGGCGACCCCGTTCAGGTCGCGCAGGAGCCACTCGCGCACTTTCTCGCAGTTCATCATTCCTTCACCTCCAGCGCGCTCCGGATGGCCGCGTGCGTTCGGAAGAGTTGGCTGTGGATCGTGCCCGCCGGCCGGTTGAGCAGCCGTGCGATCTGTTTGCACGAGAGCCCCTCGTGGTGCCGTAGCGCAAACATCAGCCGCGCCGGCGCCGGCAGCGTCGCCACGACCTCCTCGACCGCGCGCACGGTGGCGCGCAGTTCGCTGTTCTCGATCGCGGGTTCGTCCTCCAGCGGAAGCGCGTCGGGCCGGCGCTTTTTTCGCCGTAACCGATCGATGATGCGGCGCGATGCGATGCGCATCAGATAGGCGCGGAAACGGTCGGGGTCCTTCAGGCGCGCGAGTGATCGGTACGCGGCGAGGAAAACCTCCTGCCCGAGATCCTCGGCATCCTGGCGGTGCGAAATCGCCGCACGCAGCAGCCGGAAGACCGCCGGCGCGTGACGGTCCACAAGCTCCGCGAACCGCTCGGGGCGTCCGGCCAGGATGGACTGGACGATCTCGCCATCGTTGCGCATGCAGCCCTATAGTCGCGCGCCACGCCGCGCAGCTTGCATGCCCGAAGGTTTTTTTTCGGCAGGCGCGGCGTGCCGCCCTCGCTCCCTTGCCCTTGCCCTTGCCCTAGGCCCTTGGCCCTTGACCCTTTTCCTATTCCCTCCGCCCTTGCCCCCTAGAAAAAGGGAAGAGGTCCAAGGGAAAGGGCAGAGGAAAAGGGACTAGGCCAAGGCCGAGGGGTTGCGGCCCCTAAAGGGCGACTACTCGTCGCCTTTTAGGTACCGCAACCGCGGGATGTTGTAGCGCTCCGCCAGCGCCTTGTTGATCTTCTCCGTCTCCGCGGCGTGCATGACGAAGTCCACCTCATCGAGCTCGAACGTGAAGACGTGGTACTTGTCCTGCGGGGTCTTGAGCGCTTCGGCGACATCCGCGATGCGCGAGATCGGCTTGCCGTTCACGGTGCGGATGATGGCGTGGGTCAGGGTTTCGTAACCCTTGTTGCTGGGGTGGCGCTCCACGCGATCCACATACACGACGCGCTCGCGGTCAACCGGCGGATCCCAGGTCGCGTGCTCGCGGTAGCGACGGATCACAACGCCGCCGGGCGAACGCGGCATGCTCTTGGCGAGGCTGATGTTGAGCTCGAAGATCACGAGCCCGCCGACGATCATGAACTCGGGACGCGTGTCCACCGGTGTCGGCGGCACGAGCCGCTTTTCCGGCACGATCGCCTTGAGCTTGAACTCGACCTCGACGGGGTTGCCCTTGCGGAGCACCGTGGCCTTGGCCGTCTCGCCGGCGTACTTGACGCCGAAAAGCAGGTAACGAGCGCTCAGGCGGCCATGCACCTCGTGCGTGAAACGACCCTCGTCGTCGATGTCGTAGCCATCGATCTTCGTGAGAACGTCGCCCTCCATCAACACGCCGTGCCCGGTCTGGTCCTTGCCCAATCGCGTGATCGCGACACCGTGCTGGTCCTTGTTGAGCCCGTAGTACGTGCGCAGATCGTCGCGCAGAAGCGGTTGCCACCAGATGGTGCCACCGGGTAAGCCGGCGTATTTGCCGTCGTCGTGGTCCTTCACGTAGTGGCGGATGGACTCGATCGAGAGCAGGGTCGCCTGCTGTTTGCTGGCCTGCGTGCCCGTCACCAGGCCGACGACTTTGCCGTCACGCACCGCGATCTCGCCGGTGCCGCCGGCGAGGCCCGAGGCCTGCAGGCGCAGCGTCAGGCGCGTCGACGAGGCGTTTGCGCGCACGACGCGTGCGTTGGCGCGCTCGACCATGTTGTCGGAGCCGAGCTGGTAGATGTCGAACTCGTCGTCCAGCTTGACCGGATCACCAAGCTCGAGCGGCTTCATGCGCGCGCGCAGTTCGGGATCCGTGATCTCGACCAGCGCGAGGCCGGCGCGGTAGTCCACGTGCTTCAGCTCGGCCGGGTAGCGGCGCACGCTGTTGGCTTCGGACACCTCGATGAGGATGTGGTTGCGCACGTTGTTGGCCGAGGTCAGGATCAGGCCGGGCCCGACGACGAACCCGCGGCTCGTGGATGTGGTCGGGGCCGCGCGGTTCCAGGGTTGCCCCTGCTCGTACCCCTGGGAGTTCACACGGAGCTTCACGAGACCCGCGCGCAGGCGCGGCATCAGGTCATCCGCGGACGAGACCCCGGAAAGGAAACAGAGGCAGCACACGCTGCAGATCACTAAACCGAGTGCGCGCATCTAGCCCGCCTCCTTCTCGACGTGCCGGTCCTGCACGATGCCGTTGCGCTGCAGGATCTTCTGATTGACCGCCGCGAGCTTTTTCTTGTCCAGGATGAGCGGCGCGACGTTCACGCCCTCGAAATCAATCTTGATCAGTTCGCCCGTCGCGCTTTCGACGAGCTTGACGAACTCCGCGAAATCGCGCGGGGGTTTGCCGTCAACCGCGCTCACGATCGAGTTGGCATACGTGCGGTAGCGCGTCGTGGGATGCGGGAGCACGCGGCTCAGGATGACGAGCTGCTCGCGCTTCTCGTCGTCCTTGTAGATCGACAGGTAGTACTGACGCAGGAAATACAGCAGGTCCTCGCGACCGCGCCGCTGCCTGATGACGTAGTTCAGGCTCAGCGGCACGAAGACGTAGCCGCCCTTGACGAGGTATTCCGGTTTTTCGTCATACGCGAGCGAGACCTTCATCCGCGCGGCCCACTTCTTCAGCGGCACCTCGATCTCGGAGACCTTGCCGTCGCGACGGATCGTCAGGGTGACCGCCTCGCCGACCTGCTTGCCCTCGACCACGATGGCCATGTCGAGCTCTTCCCCGTCGATCTTGATCTTGCCGTTGTCTTCGACCGGGATGCCGTCGATCGCGTGGATGACGTCGTCGCGCCTGACGTGGCCGACAACGGAGCTGAAGGGCAGCGGCTTCAGGACAACGACGCCGGTCGCTTCCTTGGGGAGGCCCAGGTACTCTTTCAACGTCGGGTTCTCGAGCGGCTGAAACACGATCCCGAGGTCCGGGTAGCCGTGGTACTTGCCGTCCTTGATGTCCGTCAGGAAATGCCGGATCACCGACGGCGGGATCATGTAGCCGATGGCCTGCGAGGAGCGCTGGCCCTGGAACGCGACCCCGACGACCTTCTTCCCCTGGACCACCGGGCCGCCCGAGTTGCCGGGGTTGATGGCCGCGTCGATCTGAATCGTCAAGTGGGAATCGCCGTACGTGTGCACGTAGTTGCGCATGTCGATGCGCGAGACGACACCCTCTGTGATGGCGAGCTTCTCCCCGCCCTGCGGGTAGCCGATGCACGCGACGGTGGACTGCAGTCCGGGCCGTGCGCCGATCTCCATCTTCTCCATGCCTTCCCAGAACGAATCGTCGTCGACCGTGATGACCGCGAGATCGCAGTCGTGGCCGGCGAACAGCATCCGCGCCTCGTAACGCTTGGAACGGTCGGCACGTTTGACCATGAGCTGGCGTTCGTTGCCGACGACGTGGCCGTTGGTCATGATCATCCGGTTGCCGATGAAGAATCCGCTGCCGGTAGAGGGAAAGGCCTGATCGCTGCGCCACGGCCGCGAGTAATCCTCGGGCTGGGAGTAACAGAAGATCTTCACGATCGACGCGTTGAGCTTCTGAAGATCCGGCCCGGCAGACGCCGCGGCGGCAAGACAAAGCAGGAAGGCAAGAGTACGCATGCGCAACAGTGTCAGGGAGGGTGCACGTTCTGGCCACCCTGAATCTCGGGGTAGGCGGAACGTGCGCCCTACCTCCTCGGCCTTGGCCTCGGCCTCGGCCTTTGGCCTCTCTTCTTGGGCTCCGGCCTCTTCCTCGGCCTCGCTTCTTGGCCTGCGACCTCGTCCGCCAGCGCGAGGCAAAGGCTAAGGCGCAGGGAGAAGGCCGGGGCGGAGGCCAAGGCCGAGGCCAAGGCGCGTAGCTGAGCCACTCCGTGCCTCAGCTACACGAAGATACCTCACCACACTCCAAACAGCGAAAACACGATCCCGACGGCACCATTCCCGTGCCGCAAATCGTGCATGTCGGTGCGCTGACGTCCACGCGGCACGCGACCACCGGTTCGGTTGTGAGGGGCTGGGCGCTCTTGCTGTTCTCGCGATAGAGCGCGATCGCTTTCAAATCGAGCTTCCACGCCCGCAGGAAGATTTGCTCGACCTCCTCCACCGTCACCGACTCCGGCAGATTGACCGTCTTGGAGATGCCGCCGCTCAAGAACGGCTGCACCGCGGCCATCATCGTCAGATGTCCGGCCGGTGAGATGGACCGCACGCCGCCCGTTGGCCGAAACGCGCAGTCGAACACCGGCAGGTGCTCATTGGAGAGTCCCGGCGCGCCTTCGATCGTGTTCTCGGCTCTCAGGTGCGTCACGATCTTCTCCCTGGCTGACGCGTCGTATCCGAGCGTCGCCAGCGCACGCCCGACAACGGAGTTGACGAGCTTCAACGACCCGCCGCCGGTCAGACGTTTGTACTTCACGAGCGAGAGGTCCGGTTCGATGCCGGTCGTGTCGCAGTCCATCAGGAACGCGATGGTCCCGGTCGGCGCGAGCACGGTCGCCTGCGCGTTGCGCACGCCGTGTTGTTGCGCGAGGCCGATCGCGGAACTCCAGGCGGCACGCGCGGCGGCGTGAATCTCGGCGGGCGCGTCCGAGACGAGATCGAGCGCGGCGCGGTGGTTTTCCAACACGGACAAAAACGGTTCGCGGTTTTCCTGAAACGCCTCGAACGCGCCGACGTCGGCGGCGATTTCCCCGGATACGCGGTACGCCTCGCCGGTCAGGAGCGCCGTGATCGCGCCGGCCCAACCGCGGGCCTCTTTCGAGTTGTAGGGCAGTCCGAGCGCCATCAACAAAGCGCCGAGGTTGGCGTACCCGAGCCCGAGGGGCCGAAAGCGGCGGCTGTTCTGTTCGAGGCTCGGTGTGGGATAGGACGACTTGTCGACAATCGACTCCATCGCGCGAAACAGCAGACCGATGTCGCTCTTGAACCGATCGACGTCGAAGCGGCCGGAGTCGTCGAGAAACGCGAGCAGATTGAGCGACGCCAGGTTGCACGCCGTGTCGTCCAGAAACAGGTACTCGCTGCACGGATTGCTCGCGCGAATTCTTCCCGACGCACGGCACGGGTTCCACCGTTCGATCGTGCTCGAGTACTGCAAGCCGGGGTCGCCGCACTCCCACGCGCCTTCGGCGATCGTGCGGAGCAACTTGCGCGCGGGAAACTTCTCGGCGACAGCACCGCTCGTCACGAGAACGGTGCTCCACTCCGAATCCGTCTCGACCGCGCGCAGGAACTCGTCCGGCACACGCACGCTGATGTTGCTGTTTTGGTAGGCGACACTCGCGTACGCGTCGCCGTCGAGTCCCGCGGAGTAACCGGCGTCGATCAGCGTGCGCGCCTTCTGCTCCTCGACCCGTTTGGCGGAAACGAAGTCGAACACGTCCGGATGATCCGCGTCGAGCAATTGCATCTTCGCGGCGCGGCGGTTGCGGCCGCCGGACTTGATCACGCCCGCAAACGCGTCGTACCCCTTCATGAAGCTGACTGGACCGGACGCGCGGCCGCCGGTGGACAGCGCTTCGAAACTCGACCTCAGCGCGCTGAGGTTGGAGCCGGCGCCGGAACCGCGCTTGAAAATCAGTGCCTCGATGCGGGCCAGATCCAGAATCGACTCGATCTGGTCCTCGACCCGCAGGATGTAACACGCGCTGCACTGCGGAGCCTCGTCCAACCCGACGTTGAACCACACCGGCGAGTTGAACGCACCGCGCTGGCGGACGAGCAACTCCAGCAACGCGGGTTCGTATTCGTCGCCCGCGAGGCCCGCAGCGCGAACCCATTGCGCAAGCGTCCCGCCGACGCGCCGGAACAGTTGCTTCACGCTGTCCTCCCGGTCCGCACTGTCGAGCGCCCCGTGGAAGTATCGGCTCGCGACCACGTTGACCGCGCTGGCGGACCAGCCCGCGGGCGCCTCGACATCCTGCGCGAAGACGATCTCGCCCGACTCGGCGCGGATCTCCGCGCGGCGTGTGGCCCACTCGATCTCGTCGAACGGGTGGCGGGACTCGGGCGCACCGGTCATGGCAGGAATTTTCGCACGCTCGCCGCTTTTGATTCAGGTATCCGTGTGGTTGATCCATGAGTGGGCCCCTCGACGTCTTCGGCCTCGGCCAGTGTTCGTACGACCGATACGCGCTGGTGGACGCGCTTCCGCTGCCGGATCAGAAGGCCGAGTACGAACCGGCCGGGGAGGGTTGCGGCGGCCCGGTGGCGACGGCGCTGGTGGCGTTGACCCGCTGGGGACGGCGTTGCTCCTTTGCCGGCGTGGTCGGCGACGACGACGAGGGCGAACGCATCCGGGCCGATCTCGAGGCCGAGGGCGTGGAGACGAAACACACGCGGACGCGTGCTGGCACGCGCACCCAGGCCGCGCTGGTCACCGTCGAGCGCGGGACCGGGCGGCGCACGATCCTCTGGCACCGGCCCACGGGCGCCGAGCCGGGCGCCGAGGAGATCGACCCGCAGCGCGCGCCGATCTTTCTGACCGACGGCCTCTTCGAGGTGGCGTCCATCGAGTTGGCCCGGCGGGCGGAGCGCGTGGTTGTGGACGCGGGCACCGTCCGGCCGGGCACGCTCGGGCTGATCCCGCACGCCGAGGTCTTTGTTGCGTCGGAGTCGTTCGCCCGCGCGTTCGTGGGTTCGGATGCTCCGAAGGAGGCCTGCCGAAAGCTGCGCGACGCGGGTGTGGCGGTCGCCGGCGTCACCCTCGGCGAACGCGGCTACGTCGCGCTCGCGGGCGACTCCTGGATCGAGGGACCGGCCCAACCCGCCGCCGTCGTCGACACCACCGGTTGCGGCGACCTGTTTCACGCGGGTCTCGTCGAAGGCATGCTCGCTGGGTCTCCGTGGCCCGAGTGCTTCGAGTTCGCGGCGTGGGCCGCCGCGCGCGTTTCGGAGGCGCTCGGCGGACGCGCAGGAATTCCGGATCGTGGCGCCAACTCGCAATGGCGAGATTCGCGATGACCGAACCACCGGGTAACTTGGGCGCCGTGAACGCGCCGCCCAACGCCACGATGCGCCCCCGCCTCGCCACGGATCCGTCCACGGTCGCGGAGCCCAAAACCAAGACGTCGCTGGCGCGGCCCTGGAACGTCATCGCGCACGACGATCCGGTCACGCTGCAGGAGTACGTGACGATGGTCTTTCAGCGCATCTTCGGATTCAGCTACGCGAAGGCGCACTCGCTGATGCTCGAGGTGCACAACGACGGGTGCAGCGTCGTGTGGACCGGCGCGCACGAGGCGGCGGAGCTATTCGTGCAAAAACTCCACAGCCACCAGCTACTCGCCACGATGGAGCGCGTGGAAGATTGATCGATCTGACGATTCTGTGCCGTGACGACGGTTCGGTCCGGATGGAGTCGGCCGACGCGTGGTTCATCGTCGCGATGCACGAGTTGCCGCGCATCCTGGATGAGGAACGGTCCGATGCCGTGAACGATCGGCTTGCATCGAATCCGTCGGACGACCCGGAGCATCAGGCCGAGTGGGAACGGCACGTACACCCCGAGCTGTTCGAGCTGATCTCGTCGGCGAGCGAAATCGTGCGCCGCGACCTGGGGAACCTCGAGGCGACGGAGACCGGCGTCGTGCTGGAACTGCCGACGAAGTCCGTGCCCGCGTGGATGAGCGCGCTGAACGTCGCGCGGCACGTCGTCGCGTGCGAACTGGGTCTGGACAACAGTGACCCGGACGAGTGGGAGTGGTCGGAGGAGAACAACGAGCGCAATCTGCTTTTGTTGAAGTACGAGTTGTTCACAATCCTGCAGGGCCGCCTGATCGACAAAGTGAACCCGCCGCCGGAGGACTGGAAGGATCCGCGCTTCCCCGAGATCCCGGACGATCTGTCGGGTTTGGATGAGCTGGACGATCCGAACGGCGACTAGACTGACAGCATGCGCCGCGGACTTTGGCTGGGGACTCTCTGGTTCGCCGCCGCCGTGGCGATCGCGTCTTTCGCTTATTGGTTGTCGCGCGGCGGAGACGTGGGATCGGCGCTCTGGATGTCGGCAATGCTGTTCGCCGGGTTGTTCTTGTTTCCGCTCGGCTGCGTGTTCACCCACGCGCCGCGCGGCGCAAGCGTTGAGCCGCCGGACCACGGTCCCTGGAGCGCGATCGAATTCGCGGTCATGACGTTTGCGTTCCTCTTGGGCGCGCTCGTCGTCATCATCGGCGTCGTGCTCAAGGATCCCGTATGGATCGCCGGGGGATTGGGCGTGTTCCTCGCGCTGGGTGTCGGCACCGCCGCCCTGCTGCGCAAGATCCGTCTCGGCAGGAAGCGGCACGCGAACACTGCGGGGATCTCCTGGGAAAAGGGATGAGCCCGACCGCCGATCGTAGGCGTGGAAACCACCGCTTTCGTGCCAGCCGTGCGGGCAACCGTGGCGCGTTTCACTGCGTGTGGTTTTGACAAAACAGCCCGCGATCTTCCGGTCACGGCGGACTCCGCAGCGTCGGCGAGCATGACGTTTCCGCACCGTGCCGGGGATCCAAGCCGCGAACGCATCGGGCCGGGGATTCCCGAAAAAGTCACCTGACTCCGTAGGGAGGTGGAGAATCGCGGCGCGGCGCGGCCAGAGACGGATCCGTACTCCCCACCGCAACCGGCGGGCCGTCGGCACACAGGAAGCGGCGGCCCGGTTCGGTGAGCGCTGTTGCGTACCTAGACCGTCTCGGCGACTGACGCCGACTGCTGCGCCACGACTTGATGCAGCGCGTCCACGGCGATCTCGTCGAGGGTCTTGCCCGCTTGCTCGCGGAGGATTTCGAGAACCTCCGGTGTCGGCAGCGCGTCGCGGTACGGGCGCTCGGAGCCAATCGCGTCGAAGCAATCCGCGACGGCGACGATCCGCGCGTGGAGGCTGATCGCGTCCCCGCGGAGGCCCCGCGGATAACCGGATCCGTCCAACCGCTCGTGGTGTTCGGCTACGACAGGGATCGCGTCGGCGAACGCGGTGATCGGCTCGAGGATGCGCACGCCGAGACGGACATGGTCCTTCATCACCTCGAACTCTTCGGCGGTAAGTGCGCTCGTTTTTTCGAGGAGCTCCGAGGGAGAGCCTATCTTTCCTACGTCGTGCAACAGAGCTCCCCGGCGAAGGCAGTCCAAGTCCTCGGCACCGAGCCCCATGCGCCCGCCGATCTGACACGCAACCCCGGCGACGCGCTCGGAGTGGCCCATCGTCCAAGGCGACTTCGCGTCGATGGCTCGCGCGAGTGCGGTCAGCGTGCCCCAGTTGAGCTGCTCGAGTTCACTCAGCAGTCGCGCGTTCGAAAGGCCGATGGCCATCTGGCCCGACAAGCGTCGGACACGCGAGATGTCCTCCTCCGCGAGCTTGATACGGGACTCGCATCCCAGCGCGACGATGGCGTAGAGGCGGCCCTCGACGTGAATGGGCAGAAGAACGAGCCGCTCGACTCCGGCGACAACCAGCCCGGGCCACGCGCTGGGTACCAGTGTCGCCGCGGCAAAAACGTGCGAGTCGACATCCGGCCCAAGTGAGTCCATCGACCCCTGGTCGATGCGTCCCGGTTTGACAACGGGGACGGCACCCTCCACCCGAACATGAAACTTGACCGCACCCTCGTGCGATTCGAGCAGGATCACTCCGGCAGAGACGCATTCGAGCAACTCCGGAATGCGTGCCAGAAAGGACCCGATGATCTGATTCGGATCGAGGCTCGAGAGAATCGCCCGCTCGACCTCGCGCAACGTCTCGAGAAGTTGGAACTGACGGCCGGTGCGCTCCGTCATCACGTTGAACGATTGCGCAAGCTGCTCGAATTCGTCGCCACTGGGAACGGAAACGCGATGGTCGAAGTTTTGTCGCGCGATCTCGCGTGTACCCGCGAGGAGGACGGCGATCGGACCGAGCGTCCGCCGGATCAGGGCGATGCTCAGTAGGGAGACGATCGCAATGGAGAGGATCAGGGATAGGACGAGAGTCCGCTGGAAAGACTGGATCGGCGCTTCCAGCGAACGCGTTGACTGGCCCATCACGATTCGCCACGCAGGCGCCCCGAACTCGCCCTTGAGAAAGAGCGACCAGTAACAGCCAACCGACGACTCGCCGTCCTCGGTCCATTCGAATGTGCCGCGACTCGAGTCCGCCGGCGCCGCGGCGGCAGGCCGGATCATCGAACGAGCGACGCGCGCCATCTCGATCGGCGTCCCGTGACCGTCGAGGATGGACAACCTCCTCGTCGACATCATGGTGTCGAGTTCGATCAGGTCTTCGCCCGTGACCGCGATCCACAGCGTCGCATCGCGTGCCCGTTCGGCATCGAGCGCGCGCACGAGGAATGTGTTGAACTCATGCCTCCGTGCAGGAGCGCTGACGATCAGCGGCTTGCCGCGACCCAGATGAGTCCACTGTTGTTCTGAAAGCAAAGGGGGCTGCCCGGTCGGCCCGAACATCGAATCCGTGGGCTCGGCGGCTGAGATGCGTGCCAACGGAAGGGGCCGCGGATGGGAACGACCGCCGGGCACTCCATCAAACGACAGTTGCCCGCCGGCGATCGACATCCTCATCTCGGCATCGAGCAACTGCAAGCGCTCGTAGACCGCCATCGCCCGCGCCTTGCACGCGCGCTGAAGTTGACGCATCCCGTCCTTGCGTAAGCGTGCGGAATTCTGCGTCAAGACCACGACGGCTACCGTACCGACGGGGATCAACGCGCACAGCACGAACAGCATCAGGATGCGGCGCGCTACCTTGCTCTGGAGAACGGATCGACGACGGCGATTCATGGATCAGTAGTCCGATGCGAGCCCGAAATAGGCGCCGTCGTTGGCCCGGATGATGTCGTCGCGGCTCGCCTCGGCCGTTAGCGGCGGACTGCTCTTTCCGTCGGGTCCCTTGCTGTAGAGGTCGTAGTCGGAGTTGAGTGGCACGAGGAAGTGATCCTTGCGCGCCTGCCCCACTCCGCCACCGTTGCCGTTGCCACCGCCATTGCCGCCGTTCCCGTTGTTTCCCCCGCCACCGTTGCCACCGTTGCCGTTGCCACCGTTGCCGTTGCCACCGTTGCCGTTGCCACCGTTGCCGTTGCCCCCATCATCCGAATCCGGGGCATCGACAAGCCTCAAGTACTCGTAGGGTCGGCCCCAGGGGTCCAGGAGTTGATCCATGCCAATCTCCGCAAGTGACGCGGGCGGAAATCCGGTGCGACCGATGTGCGCGGAAATCTCGAGTTCGATCTGACGCAGCTCCTCGGCGGCGCCGGTCTCTTTCGCGCTTTTAATGAAACGGAAGAACACCGGCCCCGAGATGCCCACCAGCGTCGCGATAATGACCACTACGATCGAGATCTCGATGAACGTAAAGCCGCGCGCGCCGGGTTGGTTCCATCCAATCGGCGTAGGGCCTGGCCGCGACGAATCGCCAGCCACGCCATGATTCACGACATGGTGCCTGGTTCCCATGATGTCCCGCGCGATGCCTTCTTTTCGGCGGTTTCGGTGCGCTGAAGGTTGCGGACTCCGGAAACTCTTGCAGCATCTCCACTCGGAGTGGCTCGCATCGCGACAGTGGCGTAGACGGAGATTGAGTGTCCGAGAGATTCGCCGCACGGCTGCAGGGTGCCCAAGCTTGAGTCACAACCTGGAGTCCAACGTGGAGTCAGGTGACTTTTTCGGGAAGTCCGCGCCGTCGGATCGTGGGCCACCCGTGGCGCAAACGGCTGTCGTAAGTCCTGCCTTTAGAACAGGTTGCGTCGCTTTAGTGGCGCACGTAGTACGCCGCCACCGCCTCGTACTCGGCCACGTCGGGGGGGCCGTCGGCGAACAAGAAGCGGCGGCCCGGTTCGATGAGCGTGGACGCAACGGTGCCGCGTTCGCCGTTTTTGTCTTTGCAGATCGGGTAGCCGTTGGGCAATCGTGGCGTGCGATCCGCGAGGTGCGGGCGGATGGTGTCGAAGTCGGCGTCGGCGGGCAGATCGAGATCTATGCTGCCGAAGTCATGCAGGTTGCTCACGTAGTGCAGGCCCGCGGGAAGGTCGCGCACGTCGGTGCCGTCGGGGCCGTGGATGTAGAGCACCGCGGCCGCGCCCTGGAAAAGCAACAGGTGAAATGGGTTGCGCGGATCGGAATCGATCGCGCCGTCGAGCCACTCGCGCGCGGCCGCGAGACTCGGTCGGGCCAACGCTCCGGTGACCAGGTGGCCACGGCTCGCGCGGCCGGATTTCTCCGGAAGCAGCGAACGGTTCGTGATCGCGGCCACGAGCCCCACGCGATTCACGCCGATCCATGTGCCGCCTTCCTCCTCGTCGCGCGGCGCCCAAAACGGGGTGTCGGCCAGCCACAGCCGCGGCGCCGAGAACGGGCGCGCGTAGACCTCGTCGCGATTGGCCGCGAGCAGCGGTTCCTTGCCGACGCGACAGACCAGGAAGCACATTTCAGTCGCCGTCGCCGTCGTCGCCGATGGCTTCGACCGGGCAACCCCGCATGGCCGCGGCACACTTCGCCTCGTCCTCGGGCGTCGTCGGCTGGCTGAAGACGAAGCTGTAGCCGCCATCGTCATTGCGTTGGAAGTGTTTCGGCGCCGTTTCGCGGCAGGCGTCGCAGTCGATGCACTGGTCATCGACGTAGAAACGCCCCGCGGCGTTTTCCGAATAGGCTGCGTCCTTGTCGGCCATCGCGGGAAATCCTACCCGAGCAGTGTTGCTGGCCCAACGGCTGACGCCGCAGTGTTGTTTGGCCCAACGGCTGACGCCGTTGGAGCGACGCGGCGTTGGGGCGGGGCCTGCAACGGTTGATGGCGTATGCTGGCGCCGATGGGCCTTTCGGCGAAGGATGTGAAACGCTGTGCGCGCGATGCGGGGTTTGATCTCTGCGGCGTCGCGGCGGCGGTCGCCGGTGAGGAGGACGCGCATCTTCAGGAGTGGTTGGCGCGCGGCTACCACGGCGACATGAAGTACATGGAGCGCCGGCGGCCCATCGGAGAGTTGTTGCCCGATTGCCGCTCCGTGATCGTGATGGGCACCAACTACCACGTGCCGCACACGCCGAAGCCGGACGCGGCAGCGCGTGTGTCGCGTTACGCGTGGGGCGAGGACTATCACAGAGTGGTCGGTCGCATGCTCGTCGCGTTCGAGCAGGCGCTGCGCGCGCGCGCGCCGGGCGAGGAGTTTCGCGCGTACTGCGATACGGGGCCGCTGCTCGAGAAGGCGTGGGCGGAACGCGCGGGCATCGGTTGGCTGGGCAAGAACGGTTGCTTGATCTCGCAGGAATACGGGTCGTGGATCTTCCTTTCGGAGATGCTGACGACCGCGGCGCTGGATGCCGACACCCCTCACCCGGATCGTTGCGGAACGTGTGAACGTTGTCTGCACTCGTGCCCGACGGACGCGTTTGTCGCCCCGCGCGTGATCGATGCGCGCCGGTGCATCCCGTACCTGACGATCGAGCAGTGGAAACCGATTCCGAAGGAGACGTCGGTCGCACCTTGGGCGTTTGGGTGTGATGTGTGCCAGGAGGTGTGTCCGTGGAATCAGAAAGCGAAGGACTCGGCGCGCCAGGAGTTCGCGCCGCGCGCCGGCCACGACACACCCGACTTGAAATCGTGGGTCACGATGACGGGTCCGGAGTACCGGGCGAAGTTTCACGACACCGCCCTATCGCGCCCCGGCCGCCGCGGCCTCGCGAGAAACGCGCTGGCGATCCTGCGCGAGAGCGGCCTCGACGAGGAAACGAAAGAGCACGCGCGGAATGACGGGTCGAAGTTGGTGCGCGATCAGTTGGATGCGTGACGTACTTTGAGCCTTTGGGTCAAAGAAAGAGCAAAGCCCCCGGTCTACACAACCGAGGGCCTTGCCAGCACAGGTTTTTGAGGGAGGTTCCCTCTAGTTGAACGTGAAGCTGATCTTCACGCTGTCGATTTGGGCATAGGGTCCCAGCGCGGCTTCCGTGGGGTCGCCGTAGTCAAACTTCGCCTGAACGCGAACGAACGCGTCGCGTAGCGGAACGCCGCTGGGGTTGAGGTCTTCCATGTCGCCACCGGAGGTGTCGACAATCACGAGGTTTCCATCGCGCGTGATCTCGGCGACCACGAATGAAGGGATCTCGGTTCCAATGTCGGGTATGAGCGGATTTTGGATGTCCGCGCGGGCGGAACT
>JAZFYD010000200.1:0-2065 GCA_036443405.1 Planctomycetota bacterium | reverse complement strand
TTCCTCCGACGCCATCTATCTCCGTTTTTGTGTCGGGGAGTTGGCGCCGTTTTGGGAGGCGTTTTTGGCCCACGGCGGGCGCGGGTTGTCCATCACCGCGCCGCTCAAGGAACAGGCCGCGGCCCTGGCCCGGAGTCCCGACGACGATGTTGTGGAGTCGGGTGCCGCGAACACGCTCTTGGCCGACGGCCGGGCGTGCAACACGGACGTGCGCGCGTTCCTCGATCTGGTTCCAGCGGGCGTTGGGCCGGCGCTTGTGCTGGGAGCGGGCGGGGCGGCGCGCGCCGCGGTGACCGCCCTCACACAGCTTGGGTATTCGGTCTCGGTGTACGCGCGAGATCCGCAGCGCGCGAAACGGCTGGGCGTTCCGCTCGCCGACAGACCGGACGGTGCGCCGCTGGTCGTGAATGCCACACCCGCGGTACCGCCCCCCGCGGATCTCCTGATCGACTTGCGCTACGGGCCGGGGATCCACGCGCCGGCTCACGGGATCGGCGGCCTCGAGTTCTTGGAGACGCAGGCGCGCCACCAGTACCGGGTCTTTTTCGGGTGTCCGTATCCGGAGCCCGTCGATGCCGCCGGTGTGTTGCTGGTCGGACCTCGCGGCGCGGGCAAGACCAAGCTCGGGGCGCGCCTCGCCGAGGCGCTCGGCTGGCCTTTCGTGGATTCAGATCACGCGGTCGCGCTCGCAGAGAACGCGTCGATCGCGGCGTTGCTCGCGGAAGATCGCCTGCGAGCGGCCGAGGCGCGCTGGTTGGGAGAGCGGCTCCAGGGCCCGCCCTGTGTGTTGGCGGCGGGCGGAGGCGCCGTGTGCTGGGACGGCCTGACCGGTGCCGCGGCGGGATGGAAAACGATCTGGCTCGACGCGCCGGCGGAGGTGCTCGCGAAGCGCTTGTTGGATGATCCGGGCGGGCGCCCGTCGCTCACCGGCCGGCCGCCGCACGAGGAGATCGCGGCGCTTCGCGATGAGCGCGAGGCGCTCTATCGAAACGCCTCGTCTTGGCGCGAGGACACATCCACGGCGAGTCTGGAAAATATCGTTCTCCGAATCACCGCGCGATTGCTGCAGTCTTGACCGCGCCTTGCCGATGGCGGGAGTAAGATCTTCTCTTCCGATATTGCGCCACAACCGTGTTCCGAACCACCTTTTGCCTCCTCCTCATCTGCGCGACGACGCTTGCCCAGGAAGATCTCGGTCTGCTCGTGGAGCGGATCTTTCTCAAGAAGACGCGGCCGTCGGACCGGATCGCGCTGATCACCCAGGTCTTGGAGACGGATCGCGGGCCCGACGCGCTCGCGGAACGGCTCCTCGACGACAAGCTGGACGAGGAGGTCCTGAACGCGGTGGTAGAGGGGTATTTCCGGACCCGGAAGTACAACGGCCATCTCGGACGAATCTGCCAGCTGTTGCTGGTGGAGGACGCCAAGCGCGAGGACATGGTGCTCAAGGTGCGCAACCTGTTCCGCAGCTTCGGCGTGGACCCTACGGTCGGTCCCGAACTGCGCATGCAACTTCGCTTTTGGGCGTTGGGCGACAAAGAGGCAACCAAGGACGATCCCGTGTTGCGTCGCGCCGCGGTCAAGGCGCTCGGAGCCATCGAGCATCGCGAGGCGCTCGAGGCGATCGTTGCGGTGTGGATCAAGGAGGAGCAATCCAAGGACGGTGGCGCGGTTACGGCCGCGTGCCGCGATGCGGTCGCCGGGGTGATTCCGCACAATGAAGCCTCGGTCGCGCAGGCGTATCTCGAAATGCCGCCGAATCACACGTACTCGTACTCGGACTTTGTCCGTCAAGGCGTGCTCATCGAGCAGCGCAACAACCGGAAGCTCGCGGGCCTGCTCGAGCAAGCGATGCGCGACCTGTTCCGCGTAACCGAAGACACGCAGCTCGTCCTGAAGTATCTGGCGTCGTGGGAACCGGATTCCCGGCGCGGCGCGGCGAAGCGCCTACATGAGTTGGCGGAAGCGCAAAAGATCAATACGGACGTTGCCGCAGCCGTTGCGAAGGGCGTGTTGGAAGCGCTTCGTGTGGAACTGAACGCCACGCGTGTCGTGCCGGAGACGC
>JAZFYD010000199.1:0-2636 GCA_036443405.1 Planctomycetota bacterium | reverse complement strand
CTCTTAGGTAACCTCTTGAAAAACATGGTGCCGAAGCGCGGATTCGAACCGCGGACCTACTGATTACGAATCCTTTCCCGCCCGATTCGCTAAGCCGTTGATGCGGACACGCTTTCCGTGCCGCCGCTACGGAACGCCAGCGAAAACAAGCGCTTTCGCTTGACGCCTACTGACGTTTGTACGCATAATGCGACATGCGTGCGCATTAAGCGCGCGGACATGGAGCGGACACAAGGGGAAATCACATGGCCGAGAGGATCACGGACAAGCTCGTCAAGGAGCTCGACGCGCCCTCCGAAGGCAACCGCATCACGTACGACATAGACGTCAAAGGCTTCGGCGTGCGCGTCACCAAGGCCGGCGCCAAGGCGTTCGTCTTCAACTACCGGGTCAAGGGCACCGGAAGGGAACGCCGTTACACCATCGGCAGCTACCCCCGATGGTCCGTCGCCGCCGCCCGCAAAGAAGCCGAACGCTTGGGCCGTGAGCGCGATCGCGGCGGAGACCCGATGGGCGAACTTCACGAGGAGCGCGTCGCGCCCACCGTCGCCGACCTGGCCGAGCGGTACGTCGAGGAGCACCTGCCGAAAAAGCGGCCGTCGTCTCGGCGCGACGACCGCGCCATGATCGACAAGATCGTCCTACCGCGGCTCGGCAAACTCAAGGTCGCCGACGTGCGCCATGGCGACATCGACGAACTCCACCGCAGTCTCAGCAAGCGAACGCCGTACCGGGCGAACAGGTGCGTCGCCTTGCTGTCCAAGATGTTCGCCCTTTCGATCAAGTGGGAGATGCGGGGCGACAACCCCGCGAGAGGCATCGAGCGGAACCCCGAGGAGAAACGGACACGCTACCTCTCTCCCGAGGAACTCGCCCGTCTCACGGTTGCGCTTGCGGAGCACCCGGAGCAAACCAGCGCGAACGTCATTCGTCTCCTGTTGCTGACGGGCGCGCGGCGGGGCGAGGTTTTGTCCGCGACGTGGGACCAAATCGACCTCGAGGCCGGCACCTGGACCAAGCCGAGCGCCCTCACGAAGCAGAGGAGCGAACACCGGGTCCCGTTGTCGGCCGCGGCCCGACGATTGCTGGCCGACATGAAGGCAACCGCCGACGGCCCCTACCTCTTCCCGGGCAAGACGCCGGAGGAGCCGCTGCGGGACGTGAAACACTTCTGGGCCGCCGTCTGCCGCAAGGCCGAGATTCGCGGTTGCCGCGTGCATGATCTCCGGCACACCTATGCGACGATCCTCGCCAGCGCCGGTCTATCGCTTCCCGTCATCGGTGCGTTGCTCGGCCACACCCAGGCGGGCACGACTCAACGGTACGCGCACCTGTTCGACGATCCGCTGCGCCGGGCCACGGAGCGCGTCGGCGCCGTCGTGACGGCCGCCGAGAACGGCAAGGGCGGCGAAGTGGTGCCGCTGCGGAAGGACGGCCGGTCATGAACGATCCATTCAAAGCTCACTACGTTTTCATCATCGAGGCGATCCGCGCCCGGTTCGAGAGCACGGGCAATCCGTTCTTAGTGTGGACGGCCTATCAGCAGTGCCGTCTCGGAGGAATCCCTTTCCCTGAGTGGGTCCTGGACTACCTCGATCGGGCGGCCGGAGAGATCAATGCGATCGTACTCGGGTGGAGCGAATGGTCGCTCGATCACAAAGAGATAGAAGTCACGCGAGACAACCTTCCGCGACTGGTTGCGAAGGCGTTCGGGTTTCGGACCAAGGGTGCCGGAACTGCGGTCGCAAGACTGAAAAAAATCAACGCCGCGATTCACATGGCATCGCTCGCACAGGACAGAATGTGGTCCGGCGAAGCCCAAGAATCGAGCTTCTTGGCGACCGCACAAGAACTGGAGGTGTCCGAGGACACCGTTCGACGGGCATGGCGGAAACACAGACGGGAAGTCGCGCCCCAATAGGGCATGAAAGTGCCCCCTTTCGTGCCCGTGACCCATCGTCGGTTTCTGTCGTATTGGTGTCGTCGCGTGACGATATCAACCGTTCATCTGGAAACACGCCATGGCCGACGATGCCAACAGATTATTGTTAGAATATCTGACGGAAGCAGAGCTCGCCCGCGAGCTCTGCAAATCCCTGCGGACCTTACAGCGATGGAAGCGGTTGCAGCATGGCCCGCGGCGGACGATTCTGGGCCGCACGACCCTCTATCACAGACGCGACGTCAAAGAGTGGCTCGAAGCCCAGCGTGAGGACCGGCCGCAACGGAGAAGGGTTGCGTAATGATGAGCCCCCCGGACACGACCGGGGGGGCTCTCGCTGAATGCAGCGACGCAGGCCTCGAGCGGGCCGGTTTAAGTGTCGCTGAGGATAGTCGCCTCCCCCGACCTCCGCAAGGTCTTTCACCGAAAACTCCGGCAGACTGGCGCCGGACGCGGTGGCCCCGGCTCGTCCGAGGTTTCCAGCCGCCGGCCGCACCCGGCATCGTCCCGATCGACGGTGGCCGACCATGAGCGCTCGCAAGCTCGTGGAGGCCCTCGGCGGCCGCTGGCACGGCGACTACGGACAAGCCCGATGCCCGGCGCACGACGATCGCAACCCGAGCCTGACCCTCCGCGACGGTGAGGATGGCCGGCTTTTGGTTTATTGCCACGCCGGTTGTTCTCAACAAGGCGT
>JAZFYD010000198.1:0-7821 GCA_036443405.1 Planctomycetota bacterium | reverse complement strand
GGGTGTCGGTGCGTCCGGCGGCTACTACGTCGCGATGGCGGCGGACGAGGTCATCGCGCACCCGGCGACGATTACCGGGTCGATCGGCGTGCTGTTTTGGGGGATGAACGTGACCGGGTTGATGGAGAAGATCGGCGTCCAGGACCAAACGCTCAAGAGCGGCGAGTTCAAGGACGCGGGTTCGTGGACACGCGAAATGAAACCCGAGGAGCGCGCGCAGATTCAAAGCGTGATCGATGACTTCCACGGCCGTTTCAAGAGCGTCGTGAAGGCCGGGCGGCCCAACCTCACGGACGAGCAGGTCGAAAAAGCCGCCGACGGACGCATCTACAGCGCGGAGCAGGCGCGGAAGCTCGGCCTTGTGGATCGGATCGGCCACGTGGATGACGCGTTCTCGCGGATGAAGCAGCGCATCGGCGCGCAGGACATCCAGGTCGTGACCTATCAGCGGCCGGGCGAATACCGCGGCAGCATCTACACCCACATCGAGCGAAACGACATCAAGGTCGAGACGATGAACTTCGGCCGCAAGGGCATGGAACCGGGCTTCTACTACCTCTGGATGCCCGCCGGATAGCCGCGTCTCCCGCCAAGCGTGGCACCCTTGGTGACCAAAAACCGTCCAAGGCGGTGCCCGGCACGCTTTGACACAAGTTCCGTTCGGAACTGTGTCAGGCACCGTTTGGTACCGGCGATATGCTGTTGGGCTTCCGGAGCCCTCCGTGACTGTTTCCCAGATACTCCTGCTGGCGCTCTATGTGCCGCTCGCTTGCCTCCTGATGCTCTACGGCGTGCACCGGGTCCACATCCTCGTGGAGTATCTGCGCACGCGCAAAAACAACCCGCTCCCGGAGGGCACGCTCAAGGAGTGGCCGACCGTGCTCGTGCAGGTCCCCATCTACAACGAGCGTGCGGTGGTTCGCCGGATCCTCGGAGCCGTCGGCAAGTTCGACTACCCGCGGGACAAACTGCGGGTTCAGGTACTAGACGACTCGAACGACGAAACCGTCGAGATCGCGGCCGAGGCCTGCGCCGAACTGCGCGCCAACGGGGTGAGCGCCGAGCACATCCGCCGGGACTCGCGCGAAGGCTTCAAAGCCGGCGCCCTCGCGAACGGCCTCCATCTCGATGACTCGGACCTGGTCGCGATCTTCGACGCCGACTTCCAACCGCGCCCCGACTTCCTGCGCCAGGTCGTCCCGTATTTCGCGAAGGAAGGTGTCGGATTGGTGCAGGCGCGCTGGGAACACCTCAACCTCAAGCGCAACCTCCTGACACGGTTCGCGACGCTGTTCCTCGACGGACACTTCATCCTCGAGCACACGTACCGCCATCGCACGGGCCGGTTCTTCAACTTCAATGGAACCGCCGGCATCTGGCGGCGCTCCTGCATCGACGACGCGGGCGGCTGGTCCGCAAGCTCGATCACGGAGGACACCGAGATCTCGTTCCGCGCGCTGCTGCGCGGCTGGGAGTTCGTCTACCTGCGCGACCTCACGGTTCCGGCCGAGGTTCCCGCCGACGTCGACGCGTTCAAGAGCCAGCAGCACCGTTGGGCGAAGGGCTACACGGAGGTGCTGCGCGAACACCTGCCGACGATCTGGCGCGCCAACGTCCCGCTGAAGGCAAAGATCGAAGCGACATTCATGCTGTCGGGACACTTCGCGTTCCTCTTGTTGGGCACGCTGACGATCCTGTCGCTGCCCATCGTCCTGGTGCGCAGCCGTTTCCACAGCACGCCCGCGCAGATTCTGCTCGACGTGACGAGCCTCTATCTCGTCGTGTTCGCGTTCTTTTCGTTCTACGCGGTCAGCCAGTGGGAGGCGAAACGCCTCACGCTCGGCCGCCTCCTGACTCTCCCGCTCGCGATCGGTTTCGCGATGAGCATGATGATCAACAGCTGCCGCGCGGTGCTCGAGGCTTTGTTCGGCCACAAGACCGAGTTCGTGCGCACGCCGAAAGAGGGCGACAAACCCCAACAGGGTTACAAGGCCAACGCGGCCATCGGCCAGGCGTGGACGGAAATCGCGTTCGGGGTCTATCTCACGGCGTCGTCGATCTACCTACTCGTGGACCGCGGTCACATGTTCGGGATCATCCTTCCGATGCTTGTCGCCGGTGGGTTCTTCTTCCTGGGCGGCGGCACCCTGAGGAACCACTTTCGCCGCCAGCGCGCGCTGCGGGCGGCCCAGGATGAGACACCCGTCCCGGATCCGGCCACCGACGACCTCGCAGCGACCGCGCCGCGCCCGTAACGCTCAAGTTCACCGCCCCAAAGCGCAGATAGAAGGTGTGGGCAAACATGTCCCCACCGCATGTCTAGGCCGTTTCACATCCTCGTCGTCGACGATGAGCCCCTCATCCGCGAAATCCTGCGAGAGACACTCGAGCAGGAAGGCCACCGCGTGTCCGAGGCGGAAAACGGCAAGGTCGCCCACGGCATCATCAAGCGCACCGACTTCGACCTGATCATCACCGACGTGAAGATGCCGGTGATGGACGGATTCACGCTGATGAAACAGCTTGGCAGCCTCACGGACGAAGTGCCCGTGATCGTGATCACGTCGTTCAGCGACATCGATGTCGCCGTCGATGCGATTCGCCTCGGCGCCTACGACTACATCATCAAGCCGTTCAACATCTCGCAGGTGATGCTGTCGGTGCGGCGCGCGCTCCACCAGCGCCGCCTGCTTCTCGAGAACAAGCACTACAAGAAGCGCCTCGAAGAGAAGGTCGTCGAGAAGACGATCGATCTGATCCGCAAGAACAAGGAGATCCAAACTCAGGCGCGCAACCTGGAGCATCTCCTCGGCGACTTGCGCGAGTCCTACGAGGCGACACTCGACGCGATGGTCTCGGCCATCGAGTCGCGCGACTGCGAGACCAAGCACCACTGCCGCCGCGTGCAGGCCTACGCGACGCTTGTCGCCGGCCGCATGGGCGTCGAGGGCGACACGCTTCGCGACGTCAACTACGGCGCGCTGTTGCACGACGTGGGCAAGATCGGCGTCCCCGACAGGATCCTCCTCAAGCCCGGCAAGCTGACCGAGGACGAGTGGAAGGTCATGCGGAATCACACGCTGATCGGCTACAAGATGATCTCGCGAATCAAGTTCCTGAAAGGCGCCGCGGACGTCGTCCTCTATCACCACGAACGTTGGGACGGCAAGGGATACCCCTACGGCATCGCCGGAGAGAGCATCCCGCTTTCCTCGCGCATCTTCTCCGTCGTCGACGCCTACGACGCGATCACCTCCAAGCGTGTCTACAAAGACGCGGTCCCTTCGAAAGACGCGCGCGCGGAAATCGAGCGTTGCGCCGGAGCGCAGTTCGACCCCAGAGTGGTCGAGAGCTTCCTGAAGATCGAGGACACCGAGTTGGAAGAGATCGTCGTGAACGAGCAGGTCGACACCGCGTCGGTCGGCCTCGGCAGAGTGCAGCAGCAGGCGAGTGCCGCTGCAAACCCGCGCTAGCGTTTCGCCCCGACGCCACCGGCGACGATCGTCGCCAGCAGCACGCTTCCGGCGAACGCATACGTCCCCCACCGCAGGTCCACGGTCGTCCCGCCGGGGAAGGACTGCCCGGCCACCACCAGCAGCGCGACGACCAGCACGTCAACCATCGAATACCGGCCGAACCGATGGACGAAGCGCAGCGCGGATCCCCCCTCCGAACAGGGATTCGACTCGGCTGCCCCCCGGCGCTCCTGCGCCAACGCAACTCGCAGGACCCCGAGTTTCACGATCGGGAAACACACGGAGAACAGAAGCAGAATCACACCGATCGAGACGTTGCCGCCCTGCAGCAGCTTCCACACGCCGCCGACGATGGAATACGTCTTTGGTTCATCGAGGAGTCCAAGCCACTTCGCCAAGCCCGTGTGCTCGCCCATGCGCGGCGTGATCGTCATGCAGGGTGCGCACAGCCCGAGCCCCAACACGGCGTGGTTGAGCCAGTTGAGGGCGGTCAGGACGCGCGGTTTCAACGGCCCCGGCCTAGCGCGTCAGCGCCTCGAGGTTGAGGCCATCGAGCGGCACGACGCGGCACACCACGCTCACGATGCGGCCGCCCGGCTTCTCCAGCGTCTGATCGCCGAGTTGCAGCGACATCACCGGCGTCTTCCAACTCCCGACGAAGTCGTCCTTGATCGTGTCCGCGTCGTAGATCCGGAATTCGAGTTCGTCGCCGGGACGCGCCGTGATGCGCGCCGCCTTGATGCTGCCGTCGAGCGAAACCTCGTCGACGAGATCGGAGACCCTGATCGCGGCGTTGCTCCACCGGGCCACGAGCGTGTCGTCTTTCGTCGAACTCTCGAACACGACCTGATCCTGCCAGAGCACCTCGTAGTAGAGATCCGGCGCGCCGGCGCGTGTGTCCCAGGCGCTGTCGCCGTCGGGGTCGGGTTTGGCCTCGACCTCCAGGACGGCGAGCAGCACGTAGTAGCGTTTCTCGGCCTCGACGAGCCGCGGGGCCTGCAAAGGCTCCTGTTCCTCGGCGGCGTCCTTGTCACGCCAGTAGTAGATCGCGGCGCCCGCGCTACCGACTACGAGTGAAGTGGAGAGCAGAATCCAGACCCAGACAAGAACGCGTTTCGCCGCCATCGCGACGCATTATCGCATTCCGTGCGGTTCAGGGAGGCCGAGTACGGCTTCGCGGCCTCCCGGTAGCTTGATCCGGTTGCCGCGCGATCCAAAGACGGCCATCACGTGGTCGTTGCCGCGGGACAGGCGCGGCAGTTCGATTTCGCCGTTCAAGTCGGTCCACAGCACGAGGTCCTGCACTCCGGCTTGGATGCGCACGTAGCGCGTGCCGCCATGCACCGTGACCCGCGCGAACGGGACGGGTACACCCTCGTGGTCTTGCACATGGACGATCTTCGTCGCGCCGACGGGCTCGCGCATCGTCACGTGTTTGGTTTCGCCGTTTGTGAGCCAGATGTTTTTGCGAATTGTCACGAAGCCGGGCTCAAAAACAAAGAGCAGATACCGTCCGGGCCGCACCTTCTCGAATCGCACTTGGCCGTATCGATCGGTGAGCCCGCTCTTGCCGGAGAAACGAACGGCCATGCCGCGCGCGGGAGCCCCGCTCGAGTGTTGCACAGAAAGCACGAGCGTAGCCGGTTCAACTTGCCGGCCTAACAAGACACGGCGTCTTCCACTCCGCCCCCGGCGCCCACCACCTGCGCCTCCACCGAGTCCGATGGACATGTCGATCTCGTCGTTCAGTTGCACATCGAGCTGCATTCGGCGGGCAACCGGAACGGACACGCGGCCCGCTCTCAGGTTATGGCTGACGTGAAGAGCCAGTTGCTCATGACGCAGGAGCGGCACGCCCTTGATCGTGATCGCACCCGCGGCGTCCGCCGCCGGGATGGTTTTTGGGTTCAATCCCTTGCCGGCAATGGAAATCGAGTAGACCTTCGCGCCTACGGAAGGTCTCCCATCGAGTTCGCGAATGTGAACACGCAGGTCGGTCTCCGGCCACGCCGGGATGGCGAGACGCGCGCGTTCCGCGAACCGGGACAGCACGAATCTCTCGTGCACCTCGGTGCCGATACGGGCGAGCCCCTCCGGCAACTCGACATCAATGCGGAGGTCCGTGCGGCCCCAAACCACATGCGACGGGATCGGACCCTGACCGCGCCCGCCTCGCACGTAATCCCGCGCGGCGGCGCGTGATGCCACGGGGACGGATGTTCCTCGCGGCGTGAGGATCTCGATGTCGAGCGGCACAAGTTGCTCGGCGTGGATGTGCGATCCTTCCGTCTCGACGTTCCAACGGTGCCGCCCACAAACCAACTGACACGGCGTGGTGAGGACAAGCCCACCGGTGCGATCCGTGTGCTTCGCCGTCTTTGTTCCGTCCAGGGCGATCGCTTGGAACCAAAAACCCACTACCGGTTCGCCATCACGGCCGAAGACGCGGACGTTGGGCGGCGTGTCTTCGGGATTCGGACCGAACGGCGTCTCGTCGTCCACCCCGACGGCGAGCAGGTGGGTCCTCGCCGAGCTGCCCGATTTAGGGTGAGCGGAAATGCCGCGGTCGAAACGCAGGGATTCGTCCGGTCTGGCCATCGCCGAGGCCCGGCCATCGAATTCTTGCGGCCGAGTCAGGCCGAACAGAACGCCGGTGACAACCACCGCGAATCCGAGCAGCGACCGCATGACCATAACGATACCAACGCGTGTTGGCGCCGTTCGGTTCAGCCTGCGCGCGAAGCTACGCGGAGTGACGTTGGCCGGGGCGGTCGCGTTTGTCGTTGGCCCACGCGCGCAAAAGCTCGAACTGGTCGCTGAAGGCGTGCACGTCGAGGCCGTAAGGGTCCTTGAAGAAGCACGCGCAGCAATCCAGTGCGCCGGTCTCGCCGCGGGCGTGCGCCAGCGTCGCGATGCGGGCGAGGTCGAGCACGAGCGGCGCCGCAAGCGCGCTGTCGCAACCCTGCCACGTGAACTGCATCGCCATGCGCGCGCCGAGGAACCCTTCGAAGTGGATGTAGTCGAACGCGACCTTCCAATCGCCCAGGCTCGGCACGTAGTCGATGTGCACGGAGCTGTGACCGCTGTTCTCGCCGAGAATCGCCTTCAGCGAACGGTCCTTGCTCGAGGTCTTCGCGTCGCGCGTGCGCGGATCGCGGAGCGCCGCGCCGTCCGGGTTGCCGAGCATGTTGTAACCCTCCCAGGCGTGTACCTGGAGGTTGCGCAGCGCGAACAGCGGCGCGAGGGTCGTCTTCACCAGCGTCTCGCCGGTCTTGCCGTCGCGGCCAGCGTGCACGGTCTGACGCGCGCGCGCCAATTCGTCCAGTGCGGGGACGCTGGCACCGGTGCTCGGCGTGAAGTTGATGTAGGGGAATCCGGCGTCGAGGGCGGCATACGCGTAGAGCAACGAATTCGGGAACACGTCGGCGCGGTCATCGTCCAGCGCGGCACGCAACTGCGTCAGCGAACCCCACTCGGGCTGCTCCGTGGGAAGTGGCTCGCACGTGGCCACGTTGACGACCACTAGCTCCGCGAGGTCGTGGCGCTTGACGAACGCGCGCAGGTCGTCCTGGATCGAGGAGACAATCGCGCTCGGCCCAGATATGGCGGGGGGGGTCCCATCGAGGTTGCGCACCGGCGGAACGGGGAAACCCGGACGGATGTCCGCCTGGATCTCCTCGAGATCGGGCGTGATGTGCTCGAGGAGGCGGTCGCTCAACACGCCGGCGCGCCGGCCGAAGTCCCGCGCGGCTTCCAGCAGCGTGCGGCCGGAGACCTCGTGGCCGCCGAAGACGAGCGAGTCCACCGCCGGCAGCGGCAGCGCGCGCAGCTCCTTGAGTTCGGTGACCATGCCGGTGGTGCCGGCGAGACCACGTGCGATCGCCCGCGCACCGCAGATCGTGAGCATGCCGACATTGCCGCACGCGCCGATCAGCCAGACTCCCGTTTTTGCCCTCATCGTCTCTTCTCCGCAGCGCCCTCGAGGAGCGCGTTTCTGTACTCGCGCAGATAGTCCTGGTGCTCGCGATAGACCACGGCCGTCCATGCGCCGCGCGCCGCCGTACTGGCTCCGGTGCCGTCAACGCCCGCGGCCGGCTTGGCCGCCGTCGGCGCGACCTCCACGCCGGCAAGCCCCGCCAGCGCGCGTGCCGCTTCGCCCGCGGCCCCGGTGTCGCCGCCGCGCGCCCGCTCCAACGCCTCCCTCGCGTTGTCGCGATCCTCCGGGCGACGCAATCCGCGCTCAATGGCAAGCTCCGCGGCGGCGTGCTCTTGCTCCGCCAACGGTGCACCCGCCGCGAGTTTGCGAACCACCGCAGCCAGGTACTCGGGCAAAGCGTCGATTGGT
>JAZFYD010000197.1:0-20319 GCA_036443405.1 Planctomycetota bacterium | reverse complement strand
ATCACGACATGCACCTGTCGTTGGAACGCGGCCAGGAGATCGAGCGGGACACCGTGTTGCGCCGCCTGGTCGTAAACCTCTACAACCGTGCCGGGTTCGACTTTCGCCGCGGCACGTTCCGGGTGCGCGGCGACGTCATCGACATCTTTCCGGCGTATGCCGATTCCGACGTGATTCGGGTCGAGTTCTTTGGCGACCAGATCGACGCGATCTCTCGCATCGATGCGCTTCGTGGGGAGATCCTCGAAGACCTCGAAAGCGTGGATGTCTACCCGGCGAGCCACTACGTGACGCCCCAGGAGAAGCTCGATCAGGCGTGCGTGACGATCGAGGCCGAGTTGGAGGAGCGCATCCGCCAGTTCCGCAGCGAGAAAAAGTTGCTCGAAGCACAACGTATCGAACAGCGCACGCGCTATGACCTGGAGCTGCTGCGCGAGGTCGGCACCTGCCCCGGCGTCGAGAACTACTCGCGCCACCTCGACGGGCGCGCTGCGGGCGACCGCCCTTGGACGCTCCTGAACTACTTCCCCAAGGACTTCGTCGTTTTCCTCGACGAGAGCCACGTCACCGTGCCGCAGATCGGCGGCATGTACCGTGGGGACCGAGCGCGAAAGGAGACGCTGGTCAATCACGGCTTCCGGCTGCCGTCGGCGCTCGACAACCGGCCGCTGCGCTTCGACGAGTTCGAGACCGCCGTAGGGCAGCTCGTCTATTCGAGCGCGACGCCGGGAGCCTACGAACTCGAGCGCTCGAACGATCGCGTGTTCGAGCAGATCGTGCGGCCGACCGGTTTGGTCGACCCCGAAGTGGAAGTGCGGCCGGCGCAAGGCCAGGTGGACGATCTCCTCGCCGAGATCCGCGAGTGCGTTTCGAAGGGCCAACGCGTGCTCGTCACGACGCTCACCAAGCGGATGTCGGAGGAGTTGACGGAGTACTACGCCGAGCTGGGTGTGAAGTGCAAATACATGCACAGCGAGATCGACACGCTGGAGCGGACCGAGATCGTGCGCGACCTCCGCCTCGGTGCGTTCGACGTGCTGATCGGCATCAACCTGCTGCGCGAGGGCCTCGATCTGCCCGAGGTCGCGCTGGTCGCGATCCTCGATGCGGACAAGGAGGGTTTCCTGCGCAGCGCCCGGTCGCTCATCCAGACGTCGGGCCGCGCGGCGCGCAACGTCGACGGGCGCGTCCTGATGTACGCGGACAAGACCACCGGCTCGATGAGCCGCGCGATCGACGAGATGAGCCGTCGCCGGGAGAAACAGGCAGCGCACAACGAGGAGCACGGGATCACCCCCGAAACGGTCGTCAAACGCATCGGCGAGCTCTTGGGCAGTGTGTTCGATAGCGACTTCGCGGCGCCGCCGGAGCGCCGCGATCAGGACGCGACGTTCGAACTCTGGACGCCGGAACGCACCGCGCGCGAGATCGAGCACTTGAAAAAGGAGATGTTCGAGGCTGCCGAGGGCCTCGACTTCGAACGTGCCGCCGAGCTGCGGGATCGCATCCGGGAGCTCGAACGGCACGAGATGGAGATCCGCTGACCGTGTCGGCGGGATCCGGCCAAGGAAAGGGGCGGGGCCGGCAGGAAGAGCTCAAACGCCGTGTCGAGGAGCTTCCGCGCGCGCCCGGGGTCTATCTGCTCAAGGACGAGAAGGCGCGGGTGGTGTATGTCGGCAAGGCCGCGGATCTGCGTGCGCGGGTTCGCTCGTACCTGCGTCCGGACGGGGACGGTCGCGCCGCGGTCCCGTACCTCATTCAGAGAATCGCGGACGTCGACTTCATCACGACGCGCAACGAAAAAGAGGCGCTGCTACTCGAGAACACGCTGATCAAGCGCCACCGGCCGCGCTACAACGTGCGGTTGCGGGACGACAAGGCGTACCTGTGCATCCGAGTCGATGTCGATCACGCGTGGCCGCGCCTCCACATGGTGCGACGGTTCAAAAAGGACGGCGCTCTCTACTTCGGGCCGTACACGAGCGCCAAGGCGGTGCGCCGCACGATCCGCACGCTCGGTGCGATCTACCCGCTGCGGTTGTGTTCGGACAAGACGCTCGTTTCGCGCGACCGGCCGTGTCTCTACCACGACCTCAAGCGTTGCAGCGCGCCGTGTGTCGATCTTGTGTCCCGCGATGCGTATCGCGAGATGGTCGAGGGCCTGCTCGCGTTGCTGCGCGGAAAGAGTGAGCCGCTGTTGCGGCGAATGCGCAACGAAATGGCGGCGGCGTCGCGTGGGCAGGAGTACGAACGCGCCGCGTCGTTGCGCGATCAGATCGAGGCGCTGGAACGAACGACGGTGGCGCAACGCGTCGACACGCCGGATCAGAAGGATCGCGACGTGGTTGGGTTGGCGCGGCGCGGCGAGGTCGTCGTGGCCGCGATCTTGCACGTGCGCGAGGGACGTCTGATTTCCAAACGCAGTTTCAGTTTCAAGACGATCCTCCCCGACCGCTCTTTGCTCGCGCGCGTGCTCGTGCAGTTCTACCGCGCCGGCCGGCTCGTGCCGCCGGAGGTGTTGTTGCCCGTGATGCCCGACGACGCCGGCGAGATCGAGCAGTCCTTGACGACGCAGCGCGGCACGCGTGTGTCGTTGCGCGCGCCGTCCCGGGGTGCGATGCGCGACCTCGTCCTGCTCGCCGCGCAGAACGCAGAGGCGGAGGCCAAGACAGCCGAGGGCGACGACATCCAACGCACCGCGCTGCTCGCGGCGCTGCAGACGCGCCTCGACCTCGACCGGCTCCCGCAGCGCATCGAGTGTTACGACATCTCGACGACCCAAGGCGCGGAGACCGTCGGTTCGCGCGTCGTGTTTCAGGACGCATTGCCCGACAAGGACAGTTACCGGCGCTTCAAGATCCGCAGTGTGTCCGGCCAGGACGATTTCGCCGCCATGCGCGAGATCCTTGCGCGCCGGTTTCGAAAGGACGACGAGCGCCCCGATCTGGTCGTCGTCGACGGCGGTCCCGGCCAACTCGGCGAGGCCATGAAATCGGTCCCCGACGGAGTCACAGCCGTCGGCATCGCCAAATCGCGCCCGCTCCCGGGCGGCGGCCGCAGCCCCGAACGGATCCACACCCCGACCCGAAAGTCGCCGATCCTGTTGCCGGCGGATGCGCCCGAGACCTATCTGCTCGCGCGGGTGCGCGACGAGGCCCACCGTTTCGCGATCACGTACCACCGGAAATTGCGCAGCAAGCGCGCGCTCAAGTCCGAGTTGGATAAGATCCCCGGTCTCGGGCCGAAACGCCGGACGGCGCTGCTGCGCCGGTTCGGCTCGGCCAAGGGAGTCAAGGCCGCCACGCCCGAGGAACTGCGCGAGGCCGGGATGCCGGCACCCGTGGTCACCGCCATCCGCGAGTGGGCGGCGCCGGATGTCGATGCCGAATAACCCTTGAGTTGTTCTGGCACTGCGTAACCTCGGCCCCGGCCTTGGCCTCATGCGCCACCCCCCGCCGCTCGGTCCCCTTTCCACTCCGTCCGCCCCCCACGTGAGCCGCGACGCCGGCGCATGAGGCCAGCGCCAAGGCCGGGGGGCGCGATTTGCGCGCGGCGTCATTTGATCCCGTCCGGGAACGGCGCGATAATCCGCAGCCATGAAGTTCTTCCTCGACACCGCCGACCTCGCCGAGATCCGCAAGTACTCCCAGATGGGCTTGCTGGACGGCGTCACCACGAACCCCTCGCTCATCGCCAAGTCGGGCCGCAGCCGCGAAGAGGTCATCGCCGAGATCTGCGACGTCGTGGACGGCCCCATCAGTGCCGAGGTGGTCGCGGTGAAGCGCGACGAGATGGTCGCCGAGGGCATGAAGCTCGCGTCGATCCATCCCAACGTCACCGTGAAGGTGCCGCTGATCGCGGATGGCCTCGCAGCGTGCCGCGAGCTGTCGACCCAGAACATCAAGGTCAACGTCACGCTTTGTTTCACGGCGGTCCAGGCGTTGATGGCGGCGAAGGCCGGCGCGGCATTCATCAGCCCGTTCATCGGGCGGCTGGACGATCTCGGCCAGGCCGGCCTCGAGGTCATCGAGGACATCCGCGAGATCTATGACAACTACGCGTTCGGAACGGAGATTCTCGTCGCGTCGATCCGCTCGGCGCAGCACGTCCGGTTCGCCGCCAAGATCGGCGCTGACGTCTGCACGGTTCCGCCGAAGGTGCTCGGCCAGTTGCTGAAGCATCCGTTGACGGACAGCGGGCTGGAGGCGTTCTTAGCGGATCATCGGAAGGGGTAAGCGCAGCTTCCTCGGCCTCGGCCCTGGCCTCATGCGTCGGACGTCGCCACTCGGTCCGCGTTCCACTCCGCCGGCCCCGGCGTGAGGAAGAGGCAGTGGTCCGGGGACTGAGCGACGGGCCACGACGCACAAGGCCAAGGCGAGCGCTTGACCGCGTCGCGCGCTCAAGCGCGCGGATGAAATTTCTTGTGGATCGCTCTCAACCGGTCCTGCTCAACATGCGTGTAGATCTGAGTCGTCGTCACGCTTGCGTGGCCCAGCAGCTCCTGGACCGCGCGGATGTTCGCGGAGCCTTCGAGCAGATGGGTCGCAAACGCGTGGCGGAATGCGTGCGGCGACGGCAGCGACTTCACACCCGCTGCGTCGCTGTACTCGCGCAACACGCGTAGCACGCGATCCCGGGTGAGGCGGCGGCCCCGCATGGAACTCACGAGCGGATCATGTCCCGACACCTCGCGGTCTTCGTGGTGGCGCGCCAACGCTTCGTGCGCGCTCCGTCCAACGGGAACCACGCGCTCCTTGTTTCCCTTGCCGCGCAATCGCAGCAGCCGGAGGTCGGCCTTGTAGTCCAGATCCGTCGCATTCACGAGTTCGCTGACCCTGGCGCCGGTGGCGTACAGCATCTCGAGCATCGCCTTGTCCCGGCGGCCGCGCGCGGTGTCGAGGGGGATGGACTCGAGCACGGTCTCGACATCCCGGCGGCTCGGTACCCGCGGCAGCGTTCGCCAGCGCCGCGGCGAGTCCAGCGTCTCGCACGGATCGCGATCGAGGAGTCCCTCGGCAATGCAGAACCGGTGGAAGCTGCGGAGGCACGCAAAACGCCGTGAGAGCGTGCTCTCGGAGCGTCCCGCCCGCCGTTCCGCGGCCAGGAATGCCAGCACGTGCTCGGGCCGCACGCGCTTCCAGGCGGCCTTTGATTCCTTTAGGAATGCGCGATATCGGGCGAGGTCCCGCTCATACGCGGCCCGGGTGTTGGCCGCGAGGGAAACCTCGGCTTGGGCCCAAAACAGGAACTCGGAAATCGCTTCGTCCACGAAAACAAGGATCGGGCGAGCGCGCGAATTCCTTTGATCCCTGCGGTGATTTTCGGAGTGACCTCGTGCCGCGGCTTCGGCGCAACCGCGGCGCGGGGCCGGACCGATCAACCCGCGCGCGGGGAAGGAGGCGCCTTGACGGGTCCGGATCCAGCCCTATCCTGCATGGCTCTTCGAAGGGAGAAGCGCTCGATGGCGGCAAAGAAAGCGGCGAAAAAGGCACCGGCCCGAAAGAAGGCTTCCGCCAAACCGGCCCAGAAGACGGTCCAGAAAAAGGCCGCCAAGAAGGCCGGGCCGACGTCCAAGAGGACCGCCACCCCCGCCGCGGCTCCCGGCAACGACAAGGTTCGCAAGGTGAAGACCCCGTTCAACAAGAAGGAACTCGTCCATTACCGCGATCTGCTGCTCGAGTGCCGGGACCGGCTCCTGAGCAACGTCACCGCGATGGAGGCGGAGGCGCTGAAGTCGTCGGGCCAGGACTTTTCCGTCGACCACATGGCGGATCACGGCTCCGACAACTTCGACCAGGACTTCACGCTGTCCCTTGTCGAGACCGAGCGCCGCGAACTCACGGAGATTCACGAAGCGCTCAAACGCATCGAAGCCAAGACCTACGGGATTTGCGAGGGGACGTTTGAGCCCATCGGCGAACCCCGCCTCGAGGCTATTCCCTACACCCGATATGTCGTCGAGTACCAGCGCCGCGTCGAAGCCGGCGAAATCGACGAAGACGAGATTCCCGGTCGCGCCTAAGGCCGCGCCCAGAAGTTTTCGATTGCACGACGCAGTGTCGCGACCGATGGCGTCCAATCCCTCATGAGCCGAAAAAGCCGGGCCTGGTGGCTGCTCGTCGCGGTATTCCTCGCGGCGATTGATCTCTGGACGAAGACCCTGGCCAATCCGTATCCGGCGCCGGGCCGGGGCACGGAGATCAAGAAGGTGCTCATCGAGAACTGGCTGGCAATCGAAGCGGTGTACAACGAGGGCGGCGTCTGGAGCCTCCCGATTCCGCCGGTGATCCTGCTGATCGCCACGCTGCTCGCCGTCCCCCTCATCGTCGGTTGGATTCTCTTTCCCGTGCGCTCTTCGAAGGTCGAGACGTTCGCCAAGGCGCTCGTCCTGTCCGGCGCGATTGGGAACGGCTACGATCGGATCCGGTACGGCATGGTGCGCGATTTCATCAACTTCTATTACGGCGATTTCGCCGGCTCGCACTGGCCGACATTCAATATCGCGGACAGCGCGTTGGTGACGGGGATCGGTATCTTGCTGATCCTCAGCTTCAAGCACCCCTCCGCTGCCTCGACCGAGAGTGGCACCGGAGGCAGCGGGGCCGGTAGTTCCCGAACGACATGAAGCTCTCCGAGATCTCGGCGGACACCGTCCGTCTCGCGATCGACACGTATCAGCGCCTCGCGTACAGCGATCAGGCGCGCTGGCGGGCGCCCTCGATCGATTTGGACGGCGGCGAGTCGGCCACGGACCTGCTCGACCGGTTCAACGACGAAGGAGAGGTTCGGCGCGGGCGGTTCGTCCATCGCTACGTTATGCGCCTGGGTAACGAGCGCTACCCCCATATGAAGCTCGTCCTCGAGGAGAGCATCCTCGTGGATCAGTACGTGTTCCGCGTCGACACCCACGACGATCTGCGCGTCGACCCCGAGGCGCCGGACTTCGAGCGATGGACGCGCGTGCGCGAGCACAACCAGGCCCTCAGACTCGAGATCGAGCAGGAGTGGAAACGCGAGGGCGTGCCCGTCCTCAGCGACATCAAGGCGATGCTCGGCAAGGTCGAGCAACTCACGCCGCACGAGCGCAGCGTGCTCATCGTCGACGACGACGATGCGATCCGGGAGACGATCCAGGCGCTGCTCGAACGGGCCGGGTTGAAGGTGCGTACCGCGTGCGACGGCGAGAGGGCCCTCGACCAGGTCCGGAGCGAGCCGCCGCACCTGATCCTGATGGACTATGAGATGCCCGGCATGGACGGCGTCACGTGCTGCGAGCGGCTCAAGGAGAACCCGGACACCCGTCACATCCCGGTTCTGCTCGCGACGGCCGGCCAGGTGGATCTGAGCACCCTGACCTACGCGGACGGCTTCCTGGTCAAGCCGTACCGGCGCGACATCCTCTTTTCGCTGGTCCGCAAGTTGCTGTCATAATCGCGCGCTTGTCCGCGGCGAGCGCGGCACCAAGCAAACACAGACTGACACCCGCATGGCAATTCTCGACAAATTCCTGAAGAGCCTCTTCGGCGACCGCAATGAGCGGGTTTTGAAGAAGATGCTTCCCACGATCGAGCGCATCAACTCGTACGAGCCGGAATACGAGAAGCTGACCGACGAACAGCTCCGTGACAAAACGGCAGAGTTCCGGAAGCGGTTGAGCCAGGGAGAGACGCGGGACGACATCCTGCCCGAGGCGTTCGCGGTCGGCCGGGAGGCCGCCAAGCGGACGATCGGTGAGCGGCCGTTCGATGTCCAGTTGATGGGCGGCATCGTGATGCACAACGGCGGAATCGCGGAGATGATGACGGGGGAGGGCAAGACCCTGACCTCCGTCGCGCCGGGGTACCTAAACGCGCTCGACGGCAAAGTGCACATCGTCACGGTCAACGACTATCTCGCACGCCGCGATGCCGCGTGGATGGGCAACATCTACGGCATCCTGGGCCTCTCCGTGGGCTGCATCCAGTCACAGATGCACTCGAATGAGCGCATTCCGCAGTACGAATGCGACGTCACCTACGGTACGAACAGCGAGTTCGGCTTCGACTATCTGCGCGACAACATGAAGACGCGCCTGGATCTGCAGTGCCAGAAGCACCGGCACTTCGCGATAATCGATGAGGTCGACAGCATCCTGATCGATGAAGCGCGCACGCCGCTGATCATCTCGGGCCCGTCCGATGAGGCGACGGAGAACTACTACCTTGCGGACCGGGTCGTGCGCCGCTGGATTCAGAACAAGAAGGGCGCCGACAAGAACGACCTCGACGATCAAATCGAGGGCTCGGCCGCGGGGACCGAGCGCGAGCACAAGAGACTCGATCTCGAGAAGGCGTACTACTTCGTCTACTCCGAGAAGAGCAAGAGCGCGTACCTGACCGACTCGGGCATCATCGCCGCGCAAAAGGAGTTGGGCGTCGAGGACTTTTACGCGCTCGATGCGATCCACGACCAGTGGCCGCATCACCTCGAGCAGGCGGTGCGCGCCCATCAGCTCTTCGTAAAAGACGTCGACTACGTCCCCAAGGACAACGAGATCGTCATCGTCGACGAATTCACCGGACGTCTGATGGAGGGGCGTCGTTGGAGCGATGGTCTGCATCAGGCGATCGAAGCGAAAGAGGACCTCAAGATCCGCGAGGAGTTCCAGACCCTCGCGACGGTCACGATCCAGAACTTCTTCCGCCTCTACGACAAACTGAGCGGCATGACCGGTACCGCGCTGACGGAGGCCGGCGAGTTCCACCAGATCTACACGCTCGACGTGCTCGTCGTGCCGACCAACCGGCCGCTGATCCGGACCGCATTCGACGACCGCGTGTATCTCACGGAGAAGGAGAAGTACCTGGCGACCGCCGCGGAGATCGAGCGCGTGCACGCGACCGGTCGTCCGATCCTGGTCGGTACGACATCGATCGAACGCAGCGAGAAGCTGTCCGCGATGCTGCAACGCCGCGGCGTCCCGCACGAGGTGCTGAACGCGAAGCATCACGAGCGCGAGGCGCACATCGTCGCCAACGCCGGGCAGCTCGGGGCCGTCACCATCGCCACCAACATGGCGGGCCGCGGTACCGACATCCTCCTCGGCAATTTCGAGTCGGAAGAGCTCCAGGAGTACTGGCAGAAAAGCGGAGTGGCCCCGAAGGACCTCCGGATCGACGACCCGTCGCGCGAGCACAAGTTGCTGGCCCACTGGGCGAAGCGCTACCTGCCGAAGAACATCCTCGACAAGCTCGAGAAGAAAAAGGGCGACTCCGAGGCGAAACGCACCGAACTCGAGAACTGCTGGGCGACCGAATCGATGGCCGCGCTGCCGACGAACGGGACCACGTCGGTGGCCGGGCTCGGCGGACTGCACATCATCGGCACCGAACGGCACGAGTCGCGGCGCATCGACAACCAGCTGCGCGGCCGCTCCGGGCGCCAGGGCGATCCCGGCTCGTCGACCTTTTTCGTCTCACTCGAGGACGACCTCATGCGCCGGTTCGCGCGCGAGGGCGTCAAGCGTCTCCTTGCCAGGCTCGGCATGGGGGACGGACAGGAGATCTCCTACCCGATGGTCACCCGGGCCATCGAGCGGGCGCAGAAAAAGGTCGAGGAGCACAACTTCGACATTCGCAAGAACCTGCTCGAGTACGACAAGGTCAACGACGAGCAGCGCAAGACGATCTACGATCGGCGCACCGCCATGCTGCGCGGCGAGCAACTCGAAGAGACGGTTTGGCAGCTTGTCGATCTCCTGCTCGACGGCGTGGTCGCGGAGCATATGGCCGATCACCAACCGCCCGCCGAGTGGGACGTCGGCGAGGTCGCGGGATGGGCGCGGCGCAAGTTCGGCGTCGAAGTCGACCCCGAAGAGCTTCGCAAATCCGGCGGCGCCCAAGCAGGCGCGAAGATCGTGCGCGCGGCCGTCGAGCGCGGCATGGAGCGCATCAGGGAGTTGATCGGCGAGGAGGGCCACGAGCACACGCTGCGGTTCCTGCTCCTGCGCGGGTTCGACGAGAAGTGGAAGGAGCACCTTCGCGAACTCGACGATCTGCGTCGAAGCATCGGTCTCCGCGGATACGGCCAAAAAGACCCGAAGATGGAATACCGGCAGGAGGCCACGCGGGCGTTCCAGGAGATGGAAGTCTCGATCGCCGAGTCCGTCACCGACAGCCTGCTCAAGATCCAGATCACCGACGATGCCGCAGACGACCTGCTGGCCGACACATGGAACCCGGCTTCAACGACCCACGACGACGCGACTGCGTATGGCGCCGACGGGACCGACCCGGACGACGTCGGCAACATCGGCTCCACGCCCGAACGCATCGAGCCGATCAAGCGCGATGCGCCCAAGGTGGGACGCAACGATCCCTGCCCCTGTGGAAGCGGCAAGAAGTACAAGAAGTGTCATGGGATCGTGGAGTTGTAGGGGCTCGGCGCCCTCGACCCCTGCTGTTTCCCTGAATCCCCTGCCCTTCGGCCCCACGCCTCGTTCAAGTGCAAAAGGGCTGTGGGCCGATGTGAGGGGACGGGCAAGGTGGCACCGAAACCCCATCCCTCGCCCACACCCGCATAATGCGCTAATCCGCCCGGCACGGTCGCCGGGCCCAAGTAGGTATCCCCGATGCTCTTCACATCCGAATCCGTAACGCAAGGCCACCCGGACAAGATGGCCGACCAGATCTCGGACGCCGTGCTGGACGCTTGCCTCGAGCAGGATCCCTACGCGCGGGTCGCGTGCGAGACGCTGCTGAAGACCGGCATGGTTGTGCTCGCGGGCGAGATCAGCACGTCGGCGGTCCTCGACTATCCGAAGATCGTTCGGAAGACGGTCGCGGAGATCGGATATGTGGACGCAACGTGGGGTTTCGACGCGCACACCTGCGCCGTTTTGTGCGCGGTGGAGCAGCAGTCGGCCGACATCGCGATGGGTGTGGACGAAGACGCCGCCGACTCGAAGGAGATCGGCGCCGGCGACCAGGGCATGATGTTCGGCTACGCGTGCCGCGAGACGGAATCGCTGATGCCGATGCCGATCACCTACGCGCACGCGCTCACACGCGGGTTGACCGAACTGCGCGAAAGCGGCGAACTCGACTACCTGCGGCCGGACGGCAAGGCGCAGGTGTCGGTGGAATACGACGCGAACAAAAACCCGAAGCGGATCGCGACGGTGGTCGTTTCCACGCAGCACTCGGAGGACGTGGAGCACGAGACAATCCGCCACGACCTCACGGAGAAGCTCGTCCGCCGCGTGATTCCCGAGAACCTCCTGGATGGCGACACCGTGTTTCACATCAACCCGACCGGGCGTTTTGTCGTCGGCGGGCCGATGGGGGACGCGGGGCTCACCGGCCGCAAGATCATCGTGGACACCTACGGTGGCATGGGCCGCCACGGCGGCGGCGCGTTCTCGGGCAAGGATCCGACAAAGGTCGATCGCAGCGCGGCCTACATGGCGCGCTACATCGCCAAGAACGTCGTCGCAGCGAATCTCGCCGACCGTTGCGAGGTGCAGCTTGCCTACGCGATCGGCGTGTCCGCGCCGGTGTCAGTGCTCGTCGAGACGTTTGGGACCTCGTCCGTTGACGAGACAAAGATCGCGCTCGCCATCCGCGACGTGTTTCCGCTGACGCCGGGCGGCATCATTGACGAGTTGGACCTGCGCAGGCCGATCTACCGCCAGACGGCCGCTTACGGCCACTTCGGCCGCGAAGAGTTCACCTGGGAACGGACCGACAAGGCGGACGCGCTGAAGGGCGCGTGCGTTCAATCCCGGACGACGATGTCGTAGTCGCCCGCGGGGAAATCGTCGAAGACGTACTCGCCTGTGACGGGGTCGACGCCCGTGCTTGCCAGGAAGTGGCCGTCTCCACGTAGCTCGACGATGGTGCCCGGCGGCGCCCGGCCGGCGACGCGGCCCGCTGCGGCGGGCTCCAACGTAAAGTCGCGATCGGGCGTGACGTGTTCCGCCGCGACGGCCACACCGCGTTCGACCTCGTACTCGAAACCGCTCGCGGTGACGACCAGGGTGTACGCGCCCGCGCGCAGCGGGTCGAGCACGTAACGGCCATTGGTTTCCGCAATCGTTGAGAGCACCTCGCGGCCGTGCTGCTGCGCGCTCACGATGACGCGTGTGCCGTCGGTGCCCGCGACGCGGCCCGAGATGGAGCCACTTTCCGCGGCGGAGACGACCGTGAGCTGCGGGTGCATGGCGTAACCGTCGGTCCGGCCGACCCGCACGATCGATGTGCGCGCGTTCCAGTCGACGATCAACTCGGTGGGTTGGTCGTCGAGATCGAAGAAGTGCGGAAGCGTCAGCGCGCGGGGAAGGTCGAGCGCATGCTCGGCATCACGGAATACGAGGCGCGCCTGGTCCAAGAGGGTCAACCGGATCGCGCGGTAGCGTCCCGGCGGGAACTCGTCGTCCACCAGAACCGCGGTGTTTCCATTTTGCAGTTCGAGCAGGTCGAACTCGCGGACGTCGTCAGACAGCGCGATGAACTCCCCGGTGTCGGCGCGCTCCGCCTCGACGCGCGAGATCGTCACGAAGATGTGGTCCGCGTCGGCCGGGCTGTCGGAGAACAGGATAAGCAGCTTGGATCCCTTGCCCGCGGACGGGTTGCTCTCGAAAGCGTAGAAGTCCGGTTCGTGGTCGGTGCAGCCAGACGCGAGGACGAGCAGGAGCGGCAAGTTGCGCAGCAGCACGATTCCGACACTACACAAAAAACGGGGGACCGTTTGGCCCCCCGCGATACCGGAAACTCTCCGGACTAATACCTGTAGTGCTCGGGCTTGTACGGGCCATCCACCGGAATCCCGATGTAGTCCGACTGCTCCTGGCTCAGCTTGGTCAGCTTGACGCCGAGTTTTTCGAGATGGAGCCGCGCGACCTTCTCGTCGAGCGTTTTAGGCAGCGTGTAGACCTGGTTTTCGTACTGGTCGGGGCGCTGGTGCAGTTCGATCTGGGCGAGGACCTGGTTGGTGAAGCTCGCCGACATCACGAACGAAGGGTGGCCGGTCGCGCAGCCGAGGTTGAGCAGGCGGCCTTCCGCGAGCACGAGGATCGAGTGGCCGTCGGGGAATTTGAACTCGTCGAACTGCGGCTTGATCTGGATCCGCTCGACGCCATCGGCGCCTTCGAGCGCGGCCATGTCGATCTCGTTGTCGAAGTGGCCGATGTTGCCGATGATCGCCTTGTCCTTCATCCGCTTCATGTGGTCGAGCGTGATGATGTCCTTGTTACCCGTCGCGGTGACGAAGATGTCGGCCCACTCGACGACGTCCTCGAGCGGTTTCACCTCGATGCCGTCCATCGCGGCCTGGAGCGCGCAGATGGGGTCGAACTCGGTGATGATCACGCGGCAGCCCTGGCCGCGCAGGGACTGGACGCAGCCCTTGCCGACGTCGCCGTAACCGCAGACGACGGCGACCTTGCCGCCGATCATGACGTCGCTGGCGCGATAGATACCGTCGATGAGCGAGTGGCGACAGCCGAAGATGTTGTCGAACTTGCTCTTCGTGACGGAGTCGTTGACGTTGATCGCCGGGAAGATCAGCTTGCCCTGCTCGGCGAGCTGGTAGAGACGGTGGACGCCCGTGGTGGTCTCCTCGGAGACGCCACCGATTCCTGCCGCGACCTTCGTCCAGCGGCCCGGGTTGTTCTCCTGCTGCTCCGCGAGCACCTTCAAGAGCGAGACCCAGTCCTCGGGGTCCTCGCTCGGATCCGTGGCGGGAACGGCGCCGGCCTTTTCGTATTCCGCGCCGTTCATGACCATCATCGTGGCGTCGCCGCCGTCGTCGAGGATCAGGTTGGGACCGGAGCCGTCGGGCCAAGCGAGCGCGCGCTCGGTGCACCACCAGTACTCGTCCAGCGTCTCGCCCTTCCATGCGAAGACCGGCACGCCGCGCGGATCCTCGGGGGTTCCGTCCCGGCCGACGACGGCGGCTGCGGCGGCTTCGTCCTGGGTCGAGAAGATGTTGCAGCTGACCCAGCGTACGTCGGCGCCCAGATCGACGAGGGTCTCGATGAGCACGGCGGTTTGCACGGTCATGTGCAGCGAACCCATGATCTTCGCACCGGAGAGCGGATTCTTGCCCGCATACTCTTCGCGTAGCGCCATCAAACCGGGCATCTCGTGCTCGGCGAGGCGGATCTGTTTGCGCCCCAACTCGTGGAGTTGGAGGTCGGCCACCTTGTAGTCGAAAGTTGCGGTCTCGGTCGTCACGATTGGCTCCCTTGCGAATTCCGTTTGCGCTTGCGCGTCGTTCCAGCCTCGGCGGGCCGTTCGCCCGTTGCGAGGATGAGTTCCAGGTTCTTATGTTTGCCGGCGATCAGCCGGTCATCAGCGTGTCCATGGCGGACTTTGCGGAACCCCGCCGACCGCATCGCGCTCGCGAGCGGTCCGGGTTCGAGTCCGAGGCGTAGATCGCCCATTTTTTGGCGCAACGCCTCTTCGTTGTGCGGTGCGAGATCGGCCACGACGATGCGGCCACCGGGTCGTAGCACCCGAAACGCCTCGGAGAGAGCGGCGCCGATTTCCGGCACGTGGTGCAGCACCATGCTCAGAAAGACGGCGTCGGCCGACGCGTCGGGCAGCGGCAGCGAGTCCACTTCGCCGAGATGAAACTCGACGGACGCCGCAGACACACGTTCCCGCGCGGCCTTCAGTTGTTCCGGGGAGTGATCCACGGCGATGACGCGTCGGAACCGCGCGGCCAGCCGTTCCGTCAGGTACCCGTCACCGCAACCGATGTCCACCGCGACCCATTCGCGCGGAAGGGCGGCGGCCAACACCTCGTCGCGGAGCGCTCCGCGTTCGAGCTGGATGTCGCCGGTTCCGTGGGACGAGAAGTGCGCCCGGCTCCGTTCCCGCCGGCGCTCCAAAACAGACCTGCGGCGCGCGGCGTCAGCCTTGAGCGACGGCGTCTCCTTGGTTCCATCCAAGACGGCGGTCCACAGGCGCTCCGTTTCGTTCGTGGACCGCAGCGCGTTTCGATAGAAGGTCCAAGCGCCCTCACGGCGATCCTCGATCGCGCCGCCGTCCTTGAGCAGCCGGAGATGATTGGAGATTCGCGAAGCGCTCATGTTGAGCACGTCTGCAATCTCGTTCACCGCCAACTCACCGAGGTCGACCGCGGCGACGATGCGGAGCCGGGTGGGCTCGGCGAGTAGCCGGAGGATCTGCTGCACGCCGGGAGAATATCACGATCTCATGAAATGCCAAGATCCACAATAGAATCGGCCCGTTGGGCGCTGGGTGGCTTCCCTGCCCGAATTGAGGCGGTTCCATACCCTGCACGCGGCGCGTCGATCCGGGGCCTCGATATTGCTTTTGGAACCGGCTTTTCACGGCGAAGCCGATCCCCTATAATCCCGCCCGCTTAGCCGGAAGCGAAGCGTCGGCGAAGCCCCATGCAAAGGAGAAGCATTAAATGAACGCGAAGCAGAGAGGCTTCACGCTGATCGAGATTCTCGTGGTCGTCACGATTATCGGAGTTCTGGCCGGATTGGTTGTGGTGCTCATTCCGAAGAGCCAGGCCGAAGCCGCCAAGCTCGAGTGCATCAATAACCTCAGGAACATCGCTGGTTCGCTACAGACGGGCTCCGGGAAGTACGCTTCGAAGTACCCGCCCTACGCCGGTCCGAACCTGGCGCTCTACCTCGTCAAGAAGGGTGAGCTTCAGGAAGAAGAGAGCCTGGGGATACTGTTCTGCCCGGGTGACAACGATGAGTCCCTCGATGAAGCTGGTGGCCTCGCGGCCTACAAGGGCTTGGATCTCGACAAGCAGGGCGAATACGACGATCTGACCTCCTACGCCGGCCGCAACCAGAAGGACAAGGCTTGCCGCGCGAAGAAGGGTGTCGCCAAACAGGTGATCCTCTTCTGCGACGACGGCGATGACCACCACCCTGAGGGATTGTGCGTCGCGTACACCGGTGGCCAGGCCCGTTTCCGCAGCAAGGTCGACGATTGGAAACTCGATCACGACACGAAGGTCGAGATCGGAGAGGGCAGCGACATCGACGAGCTGAAGTGCTTGATCGCCGAGTAGCGGGACAAGTGAACGACACGATGCGACATCTGCACCGATTGGGTTTCGGCGTGGGCGCATGCGCGGTCGCCTTCTTCGTGCTGTCTGCCCTTCCGGCGACGGCACAGGACGGCGGTGTGCGAGCGGCTCCCTGGCACCTGAAGTTCTCCCACCAGGACCTCGACACGATCACGGTCCCGTTCAAGGACGGTTCGTCTCAGACCTACTACTACATGACCTTCACCCTGCAAAACACGGGGAAGGTCGACGCGCACTGCGCGTTCCAGGTCCGTGCGGACATCAGTGCGAGCGGACGTAGCAAGGGGCGGCTCATCGCGTTGCCTTCGAGCGTTCCCGAGGAGGTCATTCGCCGCATTGCGAATGTGCCGGATCTCAAGAACGTTCAGCAGATCAACAAGATGAAGGTCATCAAGCCGGGCGCCACGGTTCACGGAATCGCCGTCTTCGGCTCGTTTAATCGCGAATGGGACACCGCGCACGTCACCGTCTCGGGAATCGACCCGCGCGTGTTGCACTGCCGCGTTCGCAAGTATGCCAACGGATTCGTGGTGCCGCACCGCGCCTACGGCATGCACAACGCGGCCGTCAAAGCCAAGGCGGGCAAGGATGACGTCGGCAAGGATGCTTACGTGGTCCTGTCCCACGACGTGCTCTGGGGCATGCATTACACACGGGCGGGCGACGAGTACGCACCGCACCTGGACAACATCAACCGCGTTCGCGAGGGCTGGGAGGTTTCGGCCAACCCCGCTCCCAAGATCGTGCTGACAAAGACACCTGTGTTCAGCGGCGGCTAAGCCGGCGAACCACGGTACGGAAGGACGCTCGGGTGCCTACGGGTACCCGAGCGTTTTTTTATGCGCGCACGATCAAGGCGCGTCGCCACGCGATCGGGGGAGTTGGCCAACTGGCTTGCCAGACGAGCGTGAGTGAGGAGGAAGAGCGGAAAAGGGGGGCTAATTCCCGCGCTTCTTCCAGGATCGGCGCTCTTTGCGCTTGGGCCTAGCTGGATGCAGGCGAACCCCCTCGACGGTCTCGAGGGCTTCGAGTTCCCGGAGCAGCGCCGGCGTCGGAGTCACACAGAAGCTCGTGGCCGCGCGAATGACGACGCGCAGTCCAGGCTCCGGTTCCACACCCAGCAGTAACGGCCGGTCGCCGCTGTATCGCGCGAGAACTTCGTGCAGCGAGTCGAGTGCGGGCGTCCTGCTCGGATCAAGTTGGACCAGCGCGGCAACAAGTTGAACCTGCACGGAACCAGCGAGCTCCTGCGGCGCGTCTTCGGGCGTGTGAATCCGGGAAACGCGTACACAAACTTCGTCCCGCGACGCGTCGACGTCGCCGGAGAAAAAGAGCACCTGGTTCTCCTGAAGTTTGTCGCGGTATCTCAGGAACGCCTCGGAGAAAACCACCGCATCGATGCTTCCGTCAAAGTCCTCGATGCGGAAGCGCGCCATGCGCTTGCCCTCGTTGCGCCCTGAACGGATGACGCGTTCCTGAAGCGACCCAATGATGCCGCCCAGCACCACGGGTGTGCCGTCCATGCACTCGGCCAGCTCGTTTGTGGAGTGAGTGCGGAATACACGCACGGTCTCTTCGTGCTCCGCGAGCGGGTGGCTGGACCAATAGCGGCCCGTTGTTTCCCGTTCCGCCTGCAGCGTTTCCGACTCCGGCCAAGGCGCGACGTTCGGAAGCGGCGGGGGCGGAACACTCGCTGCGCCCGCGCCTCCCAGGAGGTTCATCTGGCCCGCGCGGCGATCGGCTTGTTCCGTGCTCGCGGCCCGCAGCGCCGAATCGAGAGCCGCGGCGAGTTGAGCGCGGTGGCCGCCCAGATCGTCGCACGCGCCCGCCTTGACCAGCGCCTCCAGCGCGGACCGGTTGACGTGGCGCGTGTCGGCGTGCGCGGCGACATCGAAAACCGATTCGTACCGCTTCGCATCCGCGCGCCCCGCGACGATGCAGTCCGCCGCCTGGCGGCCGACGCCGCGGACCGACGTGAGGCCAAAGCGGATCGCTTCGCCTTCGACGCTGTACTCGGCGAGGCTCGCGTTGACATCCGGCTTGAGGACCGGGATGCCCATGCGACGGCATTCCTCCAGCGCCTCGGACACCTTGTCCATGTTGCCGCTGTCCACCGTGAGCAGCGCGGCCATGAACTGTCGAGGGTGGTTCGCCTTGAGCCAGGCGGTCTGGTACGTGACGACGGAGTACGCCGCGCTGTGGCTCTTGTTGAAGCCGTAGCGCGCGAACGTCGCCATCTTGTCCCACACGCTCTGCGCCACGTCGCGCGGCATCCCGTGTTCTTCGCAGCCGATGAGGAACGGCTCCCGAAACGGTTCCATAACCTCGGGCTTTTTCTTGCCCATCGCCTTGCGCAGGCTGTCCGCTTGGTTGAGCGTAAGACCCGCGACCTTGTGGGCGATGAGCATGACCTGCTCCTGGTACACGATGACGCCGTACGTGCCCTCCAGGATCGGCTCGAGCAGCGCGTGGTCATACGCGACCGGCTCCAGTTCGTTCTTGCGGTCGCAGTAGACGTCGGTCATCCCGCTGTCGAGGGGACCCGGCCGGAACAGCGCGATGAGAGCGAGACTCTCCTCGAACGTTCGCGGCTTGAGCCGCTTGAGCAGATCGCGCATCCCGCTGGATTCGAGCTGGAACACGCCGAAGCTCTCGCCGCGGCACATCAGGTCGTAGGTCTTCTCGTCGTCGTAGAGCTTGAACTCCTCGGACCGGAAATCCGGAACCTCGCCACCCTCGGCGCGGATCAGCTTGATCGCGGTTTCGATGAGGGTCAGCGTCTTCAAGCCGAGGAAGTCCATCTTGAGCAGGCCAAGCTGCTCCACGATGTCCATCGAGAACTGCGTCGAAACGTCGTCGCCGCTTTTGTAGAGCGGGACGTACTCCGTAAGCGGCGCGTCGGCGATCACGATGCCCGCGGCGTGCGTGCCTGCGTTTCGGTGACATCCCTCGAGCCGCAGCGCGTAGTCGAAGAGCTTCCGCGTGACCTCGTCGCCGTCGGTGGCCATCGCCTTGAGCTCGGGGTCCTGGTCCATCGCGGATGTGAGCGTCACGCCGGGCCCGCCCGGGATTTTTTTGGCGATGCGATCGACGTCGCGCAGCGGTAGGTCCAACGCGCGTCCCACATCGCGGATCACGGCCTTCGCGGCCATCCGGCCGAACGTGATGATCTGCGCCACGCGCTCCTTGCCGCCGAACTTCTCCTGGACGTAGGAAATCACCTCTTCGCGCCGGTCGCGACAGAAGTCGATGTCGATATCCGGCATCGAGATGCGTTCCTCGTTGAGGAAGCGCTCGAACAGCAGGTCGTATTTGAGCGGGTCGACATCGGTGATGCCGAGGCAGTACGCGACGATGGACCCGGCGGCGCTCCCGCGGCCCGGACCGACCGGGATGCCCTGCTGGCGCGCGTATCGGATGAAATCCCACACGATGAGGAAGTACGACGCGAACCCCATGCGCTGGATCACGTCGAATTCGAGATCGAAGCGCTCGGACACGGCCGCGGCCGGATTCTCGCCGTAGCGCTCGGTCAGGCCCTGTAGCGATACGTTCTTGAAGTAGGCGTCTTGCGTCTGGCCGTCGGGCACGTCGAACGCGGGGACGTGATGGTTGCCGAATTCGATTTCGACGTTGCACCGTTCCGCGATCGCGAGGGTGGTGTCGGCCGCCTGCGGGAGATCGCGGAACAGATGACGCATCTCGTCGTCGCTCTTGAAATAGAACTCCTCCGTGCTCATCTTCATCCGGTTTTGGTCCTGGACCGTTTTTCCGGTGTTGATGCACACGAGCACGTCCTGGGCGTCGGCGTCCGCTTTTTCCTCGTAGTGGAAGTCGTTGGTCGCTACGAGATCGCGGCCGAGATAGCTCGACAGCTCGACACACGCCTCGAGGCAGCGTTCCTGCTCCTCGATTCCGTGTCGCTGGATCTCGAGGAAGTAGTTCTCGCCAAATACGTCGTGGTACCAGCCGGCGACTTCCTTCGCCTTTTCCATGTCGCCGCGGCGCGTGTAGTAAGAAAGCTCGCTCGACAAACAGCCCGAGAGCGCGACGAGGCCCCCGGAGTGGCGCTCGATCAACTCGCGGTCGATGCGCGGGACGTAATAGAATCCCTCCATGTAGCCGGCGCTGGAGAGCTTGATCAGGTTCTGCCAACCCTCCAGATTGCGGGCGAGAAGCGTCAGATGCCAACCGGCGACCGGATCGCGCTCCCTGTCGTGGCGGCCTTTCGGGGCGACATACGCTTCAAATCCGAGGATC
>JAZFYD010000196.1:0-7501 GCA_036443405.1 Planctomycetota bacterium | reverse complement strand
GTCTCAACGGCGTCAGCCGTTGAACCAACAACGCTTCATGAACGACGCTTACGCATCGTTCTCCGTCTCAACGGCGTCAGCCGTTGAACCAACAACGCTTCATGAACGACGCTTACGCGTCGTTCATGAACCCAATGACCTTCCGCACGTAATGCCGGGTTTCCCCGAACGCGTGTTGCTCCAGGATCGCGTCCACGTCGCGGGTCTTCTTGCGCCACTTCGCCACGCTGCCAGGGCCGGCGTTGTAGGCCATCAGCGCTAGACGCAAATCGCCGCGGTACCGGTCGAGCAACTGCCGCAGGTAGCGGCAGCCGAGATCCAGGTTGAGGCGCGGCTCGAACAGGTCTTCGGCGACGAGTGGGCGTCCCGCCAACTCCGACGCGGTCGGGAGCGTGAGTTGCATCAGGCCGAACGCACCGGCTTTGGAGCGCGCCTCGACGCGCCCGCCGGATTCGGCTCGCACGACCGCAGTTACCAGACGCGGTTCGAGGCCGTGTCGTTTCGCCGCCGCGACGGCCAGGGTGTGCACGTCGGGCCCGAGTTGGGTGCGTGTATAGAGCAACATCGCCACGCTCAACGCCAGCAGGACGCCGAGCGTGCCGTAGAGATAGAGCCGTTGCCGGATCAGGCGCGCCCGCGAGCGTTCCTCATCGGGTGCGATCCACGGCGAAAATCGCCGGTCGGACAAAACCGTTCCCATCGGACCGAGAAGCGTAACCCGACCCCCCGACGTGCGCGGAAACCCGCGCAAAATCAGGGGTTTTCCCTACGATCCTCGTCACCCGCTTGCCACAGAGCCACAGAGGGCACAGAGGACTTGGATCGCAGTTCCACGACGTTCCGCTAGCCCTTTTCCCTAGTCCGCTCGGAACAAGGAAAGAGAGCGGAATCGCCGGCGAGCGGTTGCTCCGTCGGACTCAGTCCGCCTCCGGGAGCACCTCATTCAGTACCCTCTGTGGCTCTGTGGCCAATGGGCAGTCCCGAGACTCAACCCAGGTTCAAGCTCAGCAGGAACTCCGCGTTGCTGCTGGTTTTCTCCAGGCGGCTGCGCAGCAGGGTCATGGCCTCGGGGAGCTGCATCTCGTTCAGGATCTTTCGGAGCACGTACACGTGGTCCATCTCGTCCGGGTGGAGTAGCAACTCCTCCTTGCGCGTGCCGGATCGTTGCAGATCCATGGCGGGCCAGATGCGCGACTCGGCCAGCCGGCGGTCGAGGACCAGCTCCATGTTGCCGGTGCCCTTGAACTCCTCGAAGATCACCTCGTCCATGCGCGAACCGGTGTCGATGAGCGCGGTCGCCATGATCGTCAGGCTGCCTCCCTCCTCGATCTTTCGCGCGGCGCCGAAAAAGCGCTTGGGTTTTTGCAGCGCCGCCGCGTCGATGCCGCCGCTGAGGATGCGGCCGGAGTGGGGGGCCTCGGCGTTGTAGGCGCGGCCCATGCGCGTGATGCTGTCGAGCAGGATGACGACGTCGCGGCCGTACTCGACCATCCGCTTCGCCTTCTCGATCACCATCTCGGCCACGACGCAGTGGCGCGACGGCGGCTCGTCGAACGTCGACGCGATAACCTCGGCCTTGGTGTTGCGCTCCATGTCCGTCACCTCCTCGGGGCGCTCATCGATCAGGAGGATGATGAGATCGCAGTCGGGGTGGTTCTCGGAAATCGCGTTGGCGATCATTTGCAGGATGATCGTCTTGCCGGCTCGCGGCGGGGACACGATCAAACCACGCTGGCCCTTTCCGATCGGGCACAGCATGTCCATGATGCGGGTCTCCATCCGATCCGCCACCGTCTCGAGGACAAAACGCTCCACCGGGTAGATCGGCGTCAGGTCCTCGTAGTTGGGCTTCGTGACGATCCGATCGGGGGCCTCGCCGTTGACGGACTCGACCTTCAACAGCGCGAAGTAACGCTCGCCCTCCTTGGGCGCGCGGATCTGCCCCGAGAGGAAACAGCCGTTGCGCAGTCCGAGCCTGCGGATCTGGCTCGGCGCGATGTAGATGTCATCGGGCGACGCGGTGTAGCTATAGAGCGGCGAGCGCAAGAAGCCAAACCCGTCGGGCAGCACTTCGAGTACGCCCTCGCCGTACAAGATGCCGGTGTCCTCTACGCGGTCGCGCAGGATGCGGAAGATCAGGTCCTGCTTGGTCAGCCGGCTGCAATCCTCGATCTCTTCGTCGGCAGCGATGACGTGCAGCTCGGGCGCGGTCAGCTTCTGCATCTCGCTGATGTGCAGTTCGCCCTTTTTCACCCTCTCGTAGAGTCCGTGCACCTTCTCGCGATCCACCTCGGCGATTTCTTCCGCAGTGGGCGGCACAGGCGGCGGTTTCGGTTGGGCCTCGCGGTCGCTGGACGGACGGCGAGAGTTCTTCTTGCGCGAACTCTTCTTGCGCCCGCCGCCTCTGACGCCGCTCTTCGCGGTGCTCTTCTTCTTGGCTGCCATCATTTCCTCTTCTTCGCTCGCCGAACCTTCTCGATCCGTCGATTCAGTCGTTTCAAGTCGCGGGTTGTCTCACCCGCCGCGCCGCCGCTCGCCGAATCCCTGTTTCTCACGATTGCGTCCGCCCCCGCCCGCTTGCGCCGCAGCGCGAACTGCCGGGCCTCCCGGGCGCAATGCTCGTTCTCGGTCCAACCCCGTGTTGCGCGGCTGCGCGCACGGCGTGTGCGTGCCGGGCATTCGACGTAGACAACGAGGTCACACCACTCGGCGAGGCCGTTTTCCTGCAGGAGGGGCGCGTCGAGAATGACGACGTCCTGGCGCGCGCGAGACAGGCTGCGCAGCAGCGATTGCCGGATAGGCGGATGGAGAATCGCCTCGAGGCGAGCCAGGGCTTTTTCATCATCAAAGACGATCTTTGCCAGTTTTTTTCGATCCACTTCGCCCGATGCCCCGGCCGCGCGGGGAAACTCTCGGGCAATGGCCCGTGCGTTTTTGGGTTGCTCGAAGGCGCGCCGGGCCGCGGCGTCGGCATCCAGTCGGCCGGCTCCGCAGAGCTCCGCGAGGCGCCCCGCGATGGTGCTCTTCCCCGAGGCAATACCCCCGACGACGCCGATCAGGACGCGGGATGCGGGGAAATCGGGCCCTTGGCGGGCGGTACTCACAGGGAATTCGGGGCTACGGCGAAGCCGAAGCGGGGCGCCGGGAGGCGCCTGGATTCGCGGGGAATGTAGCGGCGCCACCGGTGCGCGTCAACGACCATCCAGCGGCCCTCCGGTTTTGGTGCGGCCTCAAACGGCTCAGACGGGCGTTTTCGAACCGGGTCTCAAGAGGCTCAGATCACTGGTTGACTCTGTGTTGGGGCCTTGTGTAGTCTCTTCCGCTCAGGTCGAACCGAGGCCAAGGCTGGCCAACGACTTAGGCAAGTCGCGGGGGCTCCCCGCGTGTAGGAGGTTTCATTCCATGCGATACCGGGAACGCGGCGTCGGAAACATGGCGTTTATTGTCGTCTTGGTGCTTTTGCTCATCGCGGCCTCGATGGCGTTCATGAAGAACGACGAGGTTCAAGAGAACATCAACAAGGCCCAAGCGGCCAAGGATGCGCTGAACGCAGCGGTCGAACGCGAGACGAACTACGAGACGCTCTGCCGGACCCTCATCGCGGGGTACGGGCTCGAGCAGCAGATCCCGCTCGCCACGGGAGCGATCCCGACGGCGGAGACTGCCAAGGGTGCGATCAAGACGTTGCTGACGGACTCGGCAAATGCGTGGCAGACGGACTCGACGTTCAAGGTCAAGGCACCGGGTTACAAGGTGACCCCGCCTGCGATTGCGGTCACAGCCGGTTCCGAGGTGGCGGTGACCCTCTTCCAGGCCATCCAGTCCGGCTCGAACATGACCGTGCGCGGTCTGCTCGCGAGTGTCGGCCCGTCTCTGAAGGTCGGTTCCTCGATGATCAAGAGCGGGGTCGAGACCAACGAGACCACGCGCAAGGATCTCTCGGCGCGGATCAAGGTGGAACAAACGGGCAAGTCGAAACAGGGCGAAGCTTACGCGACCGACGTCACCTCCAAGCAGGGCATCATCGATCAGCTGACGAACGAGCACAAAGACGCGAACGACGCGAAGACCGAGCTCGTCCAGCAGCTTGAGGACGCCCGCTCCGAGAACGAGAATCTGAAGACGGAGCACAAGAACCAGCTCCGCATCAAGAACCGCCAGATTTCCGCGCTGGACAACGCACTGCGCAACGAGCGGCGGGAAAAGAAGCTGGCCATCGCCGAAGACGCGCCGGACGGCACGGTCATCAGCGTCGGCCGCACCCGCGGCACGATTTGGCTGAACCGCGGTCGCCGCCACAAGCTCGCGCGCGGCACGAAGTTCAAGGTGTGGCGCACCGGCAAGGGCGGCTATCGCCAGGACATCGCCGTTATCAGCGTCATCGCGGTGGATGACAACACGTCGGAAGCGCGGATCATCAAGCGCCTCGGCGGAACTTCGGTCACGAAGGGCATGAACTTCTCCAGCCCGTTCTTCGAGGCCAACAAGCGCTTGCGCGCCTACATCTGGGGCGACCTCCGCGAGTTCGACAGCGACACTGCACGCCGTCGCCTCGAGCGTGCCGGCGTCACCGTCGTGCGCAGGATCGACAACAATGTGGACGTCATCATCATTGGCGAGCCGCGTGTCACTGCAAGCGACGACGAGGGCGACGAGGGCGGCGGCACTGCCGACCTCGAGCGCACCGCGCGTCTGGAGAGCATCGAGAAGACCGCGCAGAGCATCGGCGCCATCGCCGTCACCGAGCGCGTGCTGAAGACCTTCATCGACTATTAGTCGATCGCCCCGTTTCCGACCTGATCTGGAGCCTCGGCCGCTTGGCCGGGGCTCTTGTTTTTGTTTGCCCAACAGCTGACGCTGTTGGAGCCTCATGTTCGGACGGTCTGAGATGGTTGCGGCGCGTTGCGGCACCCAACGGCTGACTTGTCCTTCATAGCTCGCGAAGCGAGCGACGGCTGACGCCGTTGGAGCCATGCGTTCGGACGGTCTGAGATGGGTCCGGAGCGTGAACGGTTCTGTTTGTTCGGGGCGATCGCCTGCACCGCGCGGCCTGGATTCGGCGACTCCTTATCGCCGCCGGTCCCAACCCTGGGCCTCCCGGTAAGCTATCGTGCCCATGACCCGAGTCGAAGGTGGCGCGCCCATGACGATCTCGCAGCATCTCGTCGAGCTGCGGTCGCGCCTCGTCGTTTCGCTCTTCGCCATCTTGGCCGGAGCGCTGCTCGCGTTCTGGCGGGTCGAGGACGTGTACGCGTTTTTGGAAGTGCCGCTGCGCGGGGCCATCGAGGCGCACCCGGGCAAGGTCACGCTCGTGCAGACCAAGGTGTTCGGCGCGTTCCTGGCCTCGATGAAGATCGCGTTTTTCTCGGGGTGCGTGTTGGCGTCGCCGGTGCTGCTCTACCAGCTCTGGTCTTTTATCGGGACCGGACTCTACAAACACGAGCGTGCCGCCGTGAAGTGGTACGCGATCCCGGGTTTCCTGCTCTTTCAGGCCGGGGCCGCGATGGCCTATTTCTTCGTTCTGCCGTTTGCGACCTCGTTCCTGGTGAACTGGTCGGCGGATCTCGGAGTCAGCTCGGTCCTGGATCTCAGTCCGTACGTCTCGTTCGTCGCCCTGGCGATGTTCGTGTTCGGCTTGATGTTCCAGCTGCCGATGGTGATGATCTTTCTCATGCGCCTCGGCGTCGTGAACCCGGCGACGTTCAGGAAATACCGGCGGCACGCCACGGTTGCCAACGTCGCCCTCGCCATGTTCCTGACGCCGCCGGACGTGGTCTCCCAAATCGTTCTGGCCGTCTGCATGTCCCTTTTGTACGAAGCCGGCATTGTCGTCGGTGCGCGGGTCAGCCGCCCGCGAGAGGAGCGTCCGAGTTGAAGATCGCGTTGGTGGGACTCCCGGGAAGCGGCAAGACGTCGCTCTTCAACTCCCTGACTCACAAACCCGTGGATCTGCTGCCCGGCGTACCCGGCGCGGCGCCGCACGTCAGCGTCAACCCGGTACGGGACGAACGTCTCGAGTGGTTGCGGGACTTCTACTCGCCCGAGAAGTACACGCCCGCGACGATCACGATCGAGGACCACGCCGGCATTCCGCCCGGCAGCGCCAAGAGCGATCGGCGCGGCGAACACTTCGCCGGCATGCGCAACGCCAACGGGCTTGTTGTCGTCCTGCGGGCATTCACGACGGACCGCTACGCGTACGACGACGCCGAGGCGGACGCCGGGCGCGATCTCGAACTGGTCGGCCTCGAGTTCCTGAGCTCCGATATGGAGATCTGCGAGCGGCGCCTGGAACGGCTCGCGGCGGAGTGGAAAAAGCCCAAGGAGCGCGACCGGGTCGAGCGCGAGCGTGCGGTGGTGAAGCGCCTCGCCGACGCGCTGAACGACGGCAAGGGCGCGCACACCGTCGAGGTTCGTTCCGACGAGGAGTTTTTCGTGAAGGGCTTTCAGCTGCTCACGCGAAAGCCCGTCGTGTTGGTGAACAACATGCCGGAAGAAGGAGGACCGTCGGTCGCGCCGGTTGCGTCGGACGGCCAGGCGGACGTGTTGCGCGTCGAGCACAGCTTCGACGTCTGCGCCGCGATCGAGTCGGAGTTGTCGCAGATGGAGGGCGAGGATCGCGAGATGTTCGCCGAGGAATACGGCGTCACCGAGCCGCTCGCGGACCGGTTCAACCTCGCCTGTTATCGCGGACTCGGGTTACGGTCGTTTTTCACCGTCGGCGAGGACGAGGTGCGCGCCTGGACGATCCACGAAGGCGACAACGCGGTCACCGCGGCCGGTGAGATCCACTCCGATCTCGCGCGCGGGTTCATCCGCGCGGAGGTGACTCCGTATCAGGAGCTGCGCGACGGCGGCTCGATGAAGGAGGTCAAGGCGCGCGGTAAGCAGCGCCTCGAGGGCAAGGAGTACGCCGTCGCCGACGGCGACATCCTCAACATCCGATTCAGCGTATGAGCGAGCGTGTTGCCGCGATCCTCACCATCGGAGACGAACTCCTCGAGGGCCGCACGGTGGATACCAACGCGGCGTTTCTTGCTGCAGCGTTGTCCGATCTCGGTTGGCGGGTCGCGGCGAAACGGACGGTGGGGGACGACGACGTCGAAATCGCCGAGAGCGTGACGGCGCTCGCGCGCGACGCGGATGCGCTGCTCGTCACCGGCGGGCTCGGTCCGACGCCCGACGACCTGACGCGGGAAGCGCTCGCGCGGGCGGCGGGGGTCGCGCTCGTCGTGGACGCCGAAGCCGCCGCCGAGATCGAACGGCGCGCGCAGGGCCGGGCCAAGACCGCGAACGCGCGGCAGGCCCGTGTGCCCGAGGGCGCGCGGGTGCTTCCGAATCCGATCGGCACCGCGCCAGGGTTCGCTGTGCGAGTCAGCGACTGCGACGTATACGTGCTGCCCGGTGTGCCGGTCGAGTTGCGGCGCATGTTTGAGGATCACGTCGCGCCGCTGTTGCGCGATGGGGCCACCGTCGCGCCGACGCATTTCGTGAAGGTGTT
>JAZFYD010000195.1:0-16078 GCA_036443405.1 Planctomycetota bacterium | reverse complement strand
ACGACGGGTTCGGCGGCCCGGGCTATCTGATCGAGTCGGAGGTTGGCCGGCGGCTACATCTCCCGTTCACGGTGTCGTTTGTCGACAAGCGCCGCGCGCGCCGCGCGCAGGGCAGCATCTTCCGGATCATGGTGGCGCCGGCGCCGACCCTCGATGGGGTGCATACCGTGTTTGGCCGCATCCTGGAGGGTCAGGACGTGGCCCGGCGTCTCGAGTACTACGACGTGCTCGAGAGCGCGACCGTGATCCGCAAGCGCGATCACGAGTACAAGACCGTCCGGCGGAATTGAGAGCGACCGTCTACGCAACGTCGGCGGGCGTTGGTGGGCTCAGTCGCCGAACGAGATGCCCACGGAGCGGGCGGTGGCGATAGTCGGGTCGTCTTGTTGCAGCGTACGTTGTTTACCGGCTGCGACCTCGATCGGAGTGAGCACGATCTCGCTGTCGCGCAGCGCGGTGAATACGCCGGACTCGCCGGCCATCAGCGCGGCCACGGCCGCCGTGCCCATGCGCGTTCCGAGCACGCGGTCAAACGGGGTCGGCGTTCCGCCGCGTTGCAGATGGCCGAGCGTTACGGAGCGCACCTGGTGCGGAAGAATCGCGGCGAGTTGCCCGGTCAACGCCTCGGCGATGCCGCCGAGCCGAACGCGGCCGTGATCGCTGCCCTGCGTCACTTGGTCGCCGCCGGCGGGCGCGGCACCCTCGGCCGCAACGATCAGGGTGTACGTGCGGTTCTTCGCGCAGCGCGCCTGAACCACGTCGGCGATGTTCTCGACGCGATAGGGGATCTCCGGCACGAGCGCGACGTCCGCGCCGCCCGCAACGGCGCCGTGCAGCGCGATGAACCCGCTGTTTCGGCCCATCACCTCGACGATCATCACGCGGTGGTGGCTCTCGGCCGTGTCGATCAGCCGCTGGCACGCGTCGGAGACCACGGCGAGCGCGCTGTCGAATCCGAACGTCGTGTCGGTGCCGACCACGTCGCGATCGATCGTCTTCGGCACGCCGACGATCCGGGCGCCGAGTTTGGCCATCTCCGCGCCGATCGTGAGGGAGCCGTCGCCGCCGACCACCACGAGCCCGTCGAGTTCGAGTTCTTTCATCGCCTCGCAGAACCGGGCCGGGTCGCCGCGGTAGATGTTGTTGCAGCGCAGGATGGATCCGCCGCGCCACAGGAGGCCGCGCACGACCGGGCCTGTGAGCGGCAATGTGCCGTCCGCTTCCACGAAGCCACCGAAGCCGTCCCGGATACCGACCACCTGCAGGCCGAACTCGCGCCGCGCGGACAAGACGATCGCGCGTACGACCGCGTTGAGACCGGGCGCATCGCCGCCGCCGGTCAGGACGCCGATTTTCTTGATGTCGCTGGGGTTACTCACGGGATGCGCGGGGGCGTTTTTCTTTCGCGCGGCGGTGCCGCCGGCCGCCCAATCCTGGGGGTGTCCGTACCCTAACAGGGTGGATGCTCGAAGACAGGCAGTGCAAACGCTTGAGAAGCTGACGCGGCTCAAGGCGATCGCGAAGGATCTTTGGCGTGGCGAACGAACGGGCGCGGAGACCACGCTCGTGCTCGGCGTGTTGCGCCGGCGCGCCACGCTCGACGCGATTCTGGCCGCGCACTCGACGCGCAAGCTGTCGCTGATCAAGCCGGTCACGCTGGAGTGCCTGCGGGCCGGTCTGTTCGAGATGCTCTATCTCGACGACACGCCCACGCACGCGGTTTTGCATGCGGCGGTGGAGAACGTGAAGGCCCTCGGGCGGCCGCAGGACCGCGGGTTCGTGAACGCGCTGATGCGGTCGGTCGAGCGAGGGAGCCGCGTGGTTCCGGCCGAGGAGGCGACGGATCTGCGACGCACGTTGCCGCGCGGCGAGTTTGCGCGTTCGTTCAAGAAGAGCGTGTTCCCGGATCGCAACCATGACGCCGCCGGCTTTCTGGCGGCGCGCGCCTCGGTGCCGAAGTGGATTGCCGGGCGCCGTCTGGCGGAGTTGGGATTCGAGCGTGCGCTTGCGTGTCTCGAGTTGCAGGCGTCGATCCCGCGGACGTACTTGCGGCCCGTCGCGGGACGCGGCGAAGCGTTGCGGGAGTTCCTACAGCGCGAGGGCATCCAGTTCGAGGAGGGGCCGAACGCCGGGATGATCTCGCTCGCGCCGTCCGTGCGTATCGGGCCGGTGTTCGAGGCGTGCGGCGAGAGCTTTGTGGTTCAGGATGCGGTCGCGTCGCAAGTCGCGCCGTTTGTGGCACCGGCCGAGGGCGCGCGTGTGCTCGACTACTGCGCCGCGCCCGGCGGAAAAACGATGCACCTCGCGGAGTTGGTCGGGCCGACCGGCTCCGTGGTCGCGTGCGACATCGACGAGACGCGCCTGCAGCGCGTTCGCGAAAACGCGGAGCGGCTCGGCGTGGACAACGTCGATTGCGTACTCCTGCCCGCTGACCTGCCGGCGGACTTCGACGCCGTCCTGGTCGATGCGCCGTGTTCGAACACCGGCGTGCTCGCGCGCCGGCCCGAGGCGCGGTGGCGGGTCCGTCAAAAACACCTGCACGGCCTCGCCGAGCGTCAGCTCAAGATCCTCAAGCAGGCGGCGGCGAAAGTGCGCGAGGGCGGCGTCCTCGTTTACAGCACCTGCAGCCTGGAGGAGGAGGAGAACCTCGGAGTCGTTCAGGCGTTCGTAGCGCTCGGCGGTTTCGAGTTGAACGAGGCGCGCCGCTGCCTTCCCGACGAGTCCGCCGGCGATGGCGGGTTCATGGCCCGTCTGATTCGGAAGGGACTCGTCTGACCAAGCCGCCCGCTGTCTGAACGGCGATTCGCCCGATTCCGACCGCCAACGGCACGCGAACACGCGCCAACCCCCAGCGGCGCGAAGCCGTAAACACCTGCCGCGCCAGCAGTTACGGTCGCGGAATATTTGAGAAAAAGTTACCTGGCACCGTATGGCGGGCGGTGGGGGCGGGCGGGGCGACGGTTGGCCGGTCCGGTTGCGTCAGGCGGTATCATTTCCCGGCTCATGGCACAGCGAAGCAACCGTGGCCGGCGCCAGGCGCCGCCTCCCCCTAAGAACTCCAACACGCAGCAGTACGTCATGGTCTTCGGACTCGTTGGCCTCTTAGTGCTAGTGGCCGTCATGGCGCTGTCCGGCGGCAAGAAAGCCGAGCCTAACCAGGAGCCCGCCAAGAAGCCGGTTGCCGCCGCGACCAAGAAGGCTGAGCCGAAAAAAGCCGCGGCGCCGGCCAACGTGCCGCAGTCGCTGATCGACAAGGTCGAGGCCGCGTGGCCCGACATCGAGAAGAAGGGCGACGAGTTCGTGACGCACTTCAAGGCGGCGCGGAAGGCTCAGAATGCGGGCAACCGTGCGCAGCTCCAGGCCGAGATCAAAAAGGCGCGCGATATCTACAACGACTTCCTGGAACAGTGGGCGGTCGTCGTCTACGCGGCCGAGGACATGACCGAGGCGGTGCAGAAGTCGTTCAGCCGGTACACCGCGAAATACGAGAAGAAGCTCGAGCGCTGGACGAAATACGCCAAGCCGCTCAAGGAACTCTCGACCGTCGATTGAGTCTCCTCTACGGATACAACACCAACGGCTTCGCCCACCACGGCTTGGACGACGCCCTCGTCGGCATCGCGGGCGCCGGGTTCCGTTCGGTCGGCCTCACGCTCGACGTACATCACGCCCCGCCCGGCGCGACCGACTACGCGGCGCTGGGTCAACGCATCCGTGAGCTCGGGCTCGTGCCGGTCGTCGAAACCGGCGCGCGATTCCTGCTCGATGCGGACAAGAAGCATTGGCCGACGCTTCTGAGCGACGAAGGCCGCGAGCGGCGCGTCGAGTTCCTCGTGGCGTGCGTCGATGCGGCTGCTGCGCTCGGTGCACCGTGCATCTCGCTCTGGTCCGGCGCGCCCGAGAGTGGCGATCCGTGGAAGCGCTTGCTCGACGGCCTGAATCCGGTGCTCGCACATGCCGACCGCTGCGCCATAGACCTGGCGTTCGAACCCGAGCCCGGGATGTTCATCGAAACGACGGAGCACTTTCTCGAGCTGCGCCGGCGGCTCCCGCACCCGCGCCTTAGGCTGACAATCGACGTCGGCCACGTGCACTGCCTCGACGAAGGCAAGCCCGCGGACATCCTTCGCGCGCACGCCGACCTTCTGGCCAACGTCCACCTCGACGACCACGTTCGCGGCACGCACGATCACCGGATGTTTGGCGCGGGCGAGATGGACTTCACACCGATTCTGAAGGCGCTCGAGGAGATCGCGGCTGATCGCGACCTCCCGGCGACCGTCGAGTTGAGCCGCCACAGCCATGACGCGGTGAACGCCTGCCGCAAGTCCGCGGCGTTCCTGTTCGCCGCGCGCTGAAGCCTCTCCGCGCACGAAAAAACGCCCGCGGCGCAAACCGCGGACGTCTGTTGGGTTGGTAGGGTCTCGTTCCGGTCTATTTCTCTTCGGAGCTCCCGCTCGCGCCGAACTTGATCTTGAACCCGCCCTTGGCGTCGCCCTTGCCGGCCTTGAACATGGTGCCGAACATCTTCATGCCCATCTTCTGCTGTTCGAGTTGCTGGCGCTGCTTGATGTCGTAGCGTTGCAGCTGTTTCGGGTTGAGGATGCGCGCCATGTGCTCGCGCTCCTTGGCGTTGTTCTTTTCGATCGCCTTCATCATGTCGTCCGTGTCCATCTCGCCCTTGCCGGCGATCATTTCCGCGAACGCGTTTTCTTCCGGGTCGCTCGAGGACTTGCGGTTCGAGTTCTTGTTCTTGTAGTAGTCACGAAGTTGGGTGCGCTGATCGTCGCTCAGATCCGAGACGCCGATGTTGGCGATCTGCATCTCGATCTGCTGCGTCTGCTTGCGCTCTTTCTCCTTCTTGACCTCCTTCTTGACCGTGTCGATCTCGTGGCCATTCAGGAAACCCGCGAGGTCCTGCTCGAGCGCCTCGGACACCGCGCCCTCCTCGGGCTTCATGTCCTTGAGCTTGGAAAGGTCGATCTCGCCCTTCTCGAAGAGGCCGGCGAATCCCTCGAGGCCGCGTTCCGCATCCTTGGCGAACGCTTCCTCCAAGAGCTTCGTGCGCTCGGGGTCGAGGTCCAGCGCGAGCGCGATGTGCGCGGCGCGTTGCTTCGACTCCATCGTCATGATGTCCTTGATGAAACCCTTGTTGCCGAGCATCCCCTTCATCAATTGCGCGAGGGGGTTCTCTTCTTCCTCGGTTTCTTCGGCTTCCGCTGCCGGCGCTGCGTGCTCGTCGGTGCTCTCGCCGCCGCCGACTAGATCGGAGCGCGGTTCTTCGGCTCCGACGTCCTTGCCGCCGCTGATCGCGGGCGCGCCGTCGGTTTCGGGCGTTTGGAGTTTCGCGACTTGGGTGTCGGAGCGCTCAACCCGCGCGGGGTCGTGCTCCTCGACGGTCGCATCGCGTAGGAACCAGCCGGCGCCGAGACCGACGGCCAGGAGGAGGATGGCTGCTGCTGCTTTCATGGACACGCCCTTAGAAAAACGCGTGCCGCTCGAAACATCGCTCGTTTTGGGCGTTTTGGCCTTTTCGGGGCGTGCGGGAATTGCGCACTCGTGAACGCAGCGCAGCAAAGAGCGAGCTCGGTGTTGTCTATTGCCCCGTAACGTCAGAGAAGTCCTTGCGGGACAAGGAGCTTTCGCCGCCTTCGCGGATGGAGATCCTTCGCTCGAGGATCTTCCCAAGCTGCACCACGAGAATGCGCCAATCGCCCCACGGCACGCCGACCCGCTTGGTCCCGTCCAGGCTCGCGCCGCCCATCAGGATGCCGTCCCGAAAGAACATCCAAAAGCCGGTCACGCCTCGCGGTTGCAGCCAGTGGTATTCGGACGAACGCGCGACGCTCAGGCTGACCAACGAATTGCATGGCAGGTCGACGGTGCCGGAACTCTGATCCGGCGAGACGACGTAGGGGCGATGCGTCGACACCGCCCAGACGATGGCCTGCGTGCTCTTCAACTCGTCGAATTCAAAGCGCCCGTTTTCATCCGTGCGCGCCTCGTCCGTCGGGTCGCCGACCGAGCCGGCCCAGATCAGAACCTGCGCGTTCTTGAACGGGCGCCCGGACGCGTCCCGAACGATGCCTCGAAGTGTGTGGTTCGTTCGGGACTTCGCCGCGTTTCCCGATGGCTTGATATCGCCGAGGTCGTGTTTGAGCTTCCCGGCCGGGACCTGGATCTCCATCGTGCCGCCCTCGCGACCGAAGCCGAAACTCATCGAGTTGCGGCCCGCAACGAGGGAGAGGGAGAAGTTGCCGTCGCGGCTGCTCGTGTCCTCCACGAGCGCGGATTGATCGACGTCGAGTTCGCCCCGAACGTCCACCCAAATGTCGGCGAGTCGCTGAACCCGGGTGTTCCATTCCTCCGGCCGGCCGAGTTGGCCGGTGACGAGCGTGCCCGGCATCGGTTTGCCGTCCGGACTCAGGAGCCGGCCAGTCACGAGGCACTTCGGAGACGCCTCGTACTTGTTCTGGTCCGATCGAAACTCGGCGAGCACGTGCGCCTTGGTGTCAGTCTCGGAAAAGAGAAACGTGCGATAGCCCTCCGGGGTAATGAGTTCTCCAAACTGAAAGCGACCGTGAGGATCGGTGACGAACGTGCGGTGGACGATCGACATCCAAACGGTGATGTCCGGGTAGTCGCGGTTCCAGAACTTCTTCGTCTTGATCGGTCGCGCCACGGCGACTTGCAAGAACACACCGCCCGCCGGGGAGCCGTCGGGATAAGCCAGCACGCCCCGCACGCGAACCGCTCCGGTGTTGCTGGCCGCGGCCTCGTCCGACGTCGAACCGGTCGCCTCCCCGTCGAGCCCGCCTCCGATTGCGGTTTCTTCGGCCCCGCCGGCCTTCGCACCGATTCCGGCGACATTCGCCGCCTCCAGCGGATCCTGGCGCGCATCGCGCCGCTGCGCCGCGGCCTCAACCGCCATCAGGTAGATCGACGCACCCGCCAGTAGCAGCGCGGCGACAGCGAGAGCAAGCCTCCACTTGACCACCACCATCACTGAACGACGTCACGGACCAAACGGATCGAAACCGGTTCACCCGCTTCAGGCGCGAGGTCGAGTTGCCAGTACCCCACGTCGTGCCAGGCGCCGAATTTCCATCCGATCCGCGGAAAGAGCGCGACCCGTGCGAACCCGAAGGACTCATGCAGCCGCACCGACGCCGGGTTGGGCTGGGTGATCCCTCCGATCGCGCTGCGATAACCCTGCGCGCGCAGCGTCTCGATCAAGCGCTCATACAGCGCGCGGCCGACGCCTTGGCCGTGATGCTCCGGCGCAACGTACACGGTTGTTTCCACCGAGTGCGCATACGCGCAGCGGCCTTTCCATGGTGTCGCGCGGCAGAAGGCCACCACGCCGCCGTCGATTTCCGCGACGAACCACGGCATGCGCTCGCGGGTTTGTTCGAACGCGGCGCGCCACTCATCCAAGGGTTCGGGTTCGATCGCGAAGTTCGCGGCCGTCTCCGCCGCCGCGCGGTTGCTGATGGCGACGATCGTGTCGAGATCCGTGTCGCACGCAAGCCGCACCAGCGTCGCCATGGCGCCATGGTAGCGCCTGCCGGGAAGCCGCTATGTGTGGGACAGGACGATGGTTTCCATGTCCTCGTCCGTGAGCATGCGGCGCGAGTTCTTCGCGGCCTGGAAGATCTCGTCGACGACGGAGTCGAGCACGTCGTAACCGTGGGCTTCGAGCCAGAAGATCACGTTGCTCTTGCCCGACATCGGCCCCACGCCGATCTTCTGATGGCGGCCGAACTCGTCGGCGGGCACACCGGAATAGACACGGTTGGCGAGCCAGGTGTCGTCGCGGCGGAGCGCCTTGATGACGGCCGCGGCGTGCACACCGGTGCCCGTTTCGAACGCGTCCTTGCCGAACACCGGGTACCCCTGCGGGATCTCGAAGCCCTCGATGCGCGCGACGTGCTCGACGTAACGCGCGAGCCCGGTCAGATCCTGTTCGATCCAACCCATGAGCTTCAGGTTCACCATCGTGAGGTCGAGCGGCGCGTTGCCGCAGCGCTCGCCGATGCCCATCGCGGTTCCGTGCAGACGGTCCGCGCCGGCCTCGATCGCGGCGATGTTGTTGATGACGCCGAGCCCGCGATCCTGGTGGCCGTGCCAGTCGATCTGGACCTTGCCGGCCACGCCCTTCTCCTCCACGATCTCGCGGATCAGCCTGAGCAGGTTCTTCACGCCCCACGGCGTGATGTGGCCGGTGGTGTCGCAGACGACGAGGCGATCCGCGCCGAGGTCGATCGCGGTGCCGTAGAGCGCGCGAATGATCTCGGGTGTGGCGCGGACAGTGTCCTCGGTCACGAACATGGAGGGGAGGCCCTCTTTTTTCACGAACGTGATCGCCTCGGTGACGCACTTGAGGAGGAACTTGAGGTCCCAGCCCTCGACCTCCATGCGGATCTGGCTGGAGCCGATGAACGTTGCCGCCTCGATCGGGACGCCGGTCTTCTGCACCACCCGCGCGATCGGTTCGATGTCGGCCAGCACCGTGCGCGCGGCGCAGTTCGGGTAGAGAGCGAGCTTGGAGTCGCGAATCTCGCGGGCCAGGCGCTCGACTTGGCTCTCCACCGCCGGGCCGGCGCCGGGCAGGCCGATGTTCAGCGCGTCGATCTTCACGGCCGCACAGTTGTGCAGGTGCTCGATCATCTCGTCGATGGTCGGCGTCTTGGCCGAGGGCGACTGTAGCCCGTCGCGCAGGCTCTCGTCGTTCAGTTGGATCTTGCGGGTCGGCTGGCTGGGGTTTTGGCCCTCGGTGTTCCAGTCGTAGATGAGGCTGTCGCGGTCCACGCGGCCAGAATAACCGCGGCCCCAGAATTACCGAGACGCTGACGCGCGAAATCCCCGCCTGGCGCCGGTCTCTGCGCGCTGGGGCGAGCGCCTATAATCCCGGGCTCGATCATGCGGATCCTCAAGTTCGGCGGAACATCGGTCGGCAGCCCCGAGAATATCGAGCGGGTCGGCGACATCGTGCGTGGCCAGGCCGCGAAGCACGACGTCGTTGTCGTTGTGTCCGCGCATTCCGGCGTCACGGACACGCTGCTCGATCTCGCGAAGCGCGCCGCCCGGGGCCGATACGGATTGGCCGCGCTCAAGAAGCGCCACAGGGACCTCTACACCGCGATCGGTGTCGATCCGGGCATCGTGGCGGCACTGTTCTCTGAACTCGACGACATCTTGCGCGGCCTGACGCTGGTGCGGGAGTTGACGCCGCGAACCCAGGACCTCGTGTTGTCGTTCGGCGAGCGCATCTCGGCGCGCGGCGTTGCGGCGTATCTGGAGTGCACGGGTGTCGCGGCGCACGCGGTCGATGCGCCCGCTGCCGGACTGCGCACCGATTCGCGGTTCGGTGCGGCGCATCCGGACACGCGTTGTTTCGGCGCCTTGCGCAAGAACCTCAGCACAAAGGGCAGCATCCCCGTCGTGACCGGGTTCATCGGCAAGGACAAGAACAACGACGTCACGACGCTCGGTCGATCGGGGAGCGATTTCACAGCCACGCTGATCGGCGCCGCGCTGCGAGCCGAGGAGGTCCAGATCTGGACCGATGTCGACGGTGTCATGACCGCCGATCCGCGGGTTGTGAAGGACGCCAGATCGATCCCGTTGCTGTCCATCGCGGAGGCTTCGGAGTTGGCGTATTACGGCGCGCGTGTGATCCATCCGGCGACGATGCTGCCCGCGGTGGAGAACAGCATACCCGTGTTGGTGCGCAACACGTCGAGACCCAAGAGCCGGGGAACGATGATTCTCGCCGAGACACCGTCGAGCCGGCGAGCGGTGAAGTCCATCGCATCCAAGCGCGGCACGATCCTGATCACCGTGGCGTCGACGCGCATGCTCCTGCAGTCGGGTTTCATGGCGAAGATCTTCGAGGTGTTCGCGCGCCACGAGCTGTCGGTCGATCTCGTCGCGACGAGCGAGGTGACCGTCAGCGTCACCGTCGACAGCGATCGCAATCTGAAGGCCGTCGAGAAAGAGCTCGGCGCGTTCAGCGACGTGAAAGTGGACCGAAACCTCGCGCAGGTGTGCGTGGTCGGCGACGGCGTCCGCGAGAGTGTCGGAGCGGTGGCCGAGGTCTTCGGCGCGCTGCGCAAGGCGCGCGTGCCGGTGCGGTTGATCTCCCACGGCGGAACGAAGATCAACATCAGCTTCCTGGTGGAGGAAGCTGCGGTGGAAAAGGCGGTGCGCGCGTTGCACCGCACGTTTTTCGGCGAGTAGGCCGCTCCCTCCTCCTCCCTTTGAACTTGCCCTTGTCCCGGCCCCTTGTCCCTTTTCCTGCTCCCTCCGCCCTTGGTCCGAGTGAAAGGGCAAAGGAGAAGGGCGCAGGAAAAGGGTCGAGGGTGAAGTGTCTAGGACAAGGGCAAGGAAAAGGAAAAGGTGTAGTCGAACGAACGCGAGAGCGGCGAACACAAAAAAAGCCCCCGCCGGTTGGCGAGGGCTTTTGCGCTCCAACCGTGTCAGCGGTTGGGCCAAGATCAATGTTGGTTCGAGCGAACCGCTCGAATCGAGGCTACTGGCCTCAGGTGGGTGAGAGGCCTCACGAGGGCGCGGCGGGCGCCTGCGGAGCAGCTTTCGCGGCCGTGCCGTTCGTGCCCGTCGGCGCGCTTGCGCCGCCGCAGCAGTCGCCGGTACCGCCGCAGCAGTTGGACGCCGTCGCGGGCACGATCGCGAAGCGCGTTTGCTGCGCGAGGGCGAACGCCTGGTCGCGGGCGGACTCGGTGCCGCCGACCTTCAGCTTGACCGCGATGAAATCGCTCGCGGCCGCGATGCGGGCGAACGTGTTCGCCATCGCCTTGCACGCCGGGTCGTTGGCCTTCAGGTAGTCCCTTGAGGCTTTGACCTGGTCGCCGCCTTTTTCGCAGCCTTCGCCGGATGCCTTCGTGGGTGCATCACCGGTGTTCGCGGGCGCTTCCTCGCACTGGATCTCACAGTCACTGCAGTCCGCGCAGTTGGCGCAGTCACCGCAGTTGGCACAGCCGGCGCACTCCTTCTGGAACGCGGCCAGCGCGGTCTGCACCTCCGCGGCGCTCTTGAAGCTCGGCGCCTTGTACGCCGCCCCCTTGGTGTCAGCATTCTTGCCGCGCATGCCGCACAGGTTCTGGAGCACGAACGCGTAGGTGTCGCCGACCTCTTGGAGGAGAGCGGCCGCGGCCGTGTTGCCGTTGTCGAAGCGCTCCAGCGCCGCCGCCATGAGCGCGCCGTAGCCGCCCTTATTAAGCAGCTTGGTGAAACCGTTCATCGCGGGCGACGCGTGGAGGACCTGACGGGCCTCGGCGAGAAGCTGTTGCCGCTCGGCGGGCATCTCGCCGATTTCGGCCATGGCCTCGACCAGACCCTTGCGGGCCGCGACAAGGTCCTTCTGTGCGGTTTCGACCGCGAGGTCGAGTTCGGACTTCGGCTTCACGCCGACAGGGTCGGCGATCGCGAACGCGCCAACGGCAAGCAGGCCGGCGACGCAGAGAGTTAGTTTGTTCATGTTGTGTTGGTTTCCGTTTCAGGGGCACAGGATATTACGGTCGAAACGGACGCTTGCTAGAGACTCTTTTCGGGCAAATATCCGCCCATTTTGAGTTCGCCGCACCGGATCGCGCGTCAATCGAGCAACTTGCGCAACTTGGTGAGGTCGATGCGGCCGATGAACCGTTTCCGGCCGTCGACCACGGTCACCGGGATTTCGAGCCGGTGCGCGCGCAAAAGTCCCCTGTCGCTGCGAATGTCGATTTCCTCGAACGTGATTTGCGAGTGCTCCAGCAGTTCGCGCGCCTCGTCGCACAGGGGACACAGGCCGGGGATGGTCAGGAGGGTGACACGCGGCGGGGTTGCCACGGCGGCTACGACCTTGCGATGCGTTTGAGGGTTCGCACCCTGGCCTCTGCGAGCGCGCCGATCAGCGCGTCGTATTCCTGGCGGCGCCGCATGCGGCTCGACTCCGACAGCGCTCGGTCGAACACGCTCGCCGCTTGCTGCTGATGCCACTGGATCTGCTCGCGCCGCATGTTGTCCGGCACGATCTCATCGAGTGAGTGGCTGAATACGATCATCAGACCCATCGCGACCGATGTGAGCCACGCCGCCGCACCATCGGGATCCGCCTCGCGGCGGTCGGGTAGCCGATCCAGGAGGCCGGCCGCGTCGTTGTAAACCTGTTCGGCCAGAAACCTCAGGAGCCGTTGCCGCGTTGGTTCGGTGCGCTCCCACTCGTACGGGTCGTTTCGGCGCTTGCGATAACAGGCCTTCTCCAACTTCTCGGTCCGGTCGCGAAGTTGTGACTCGTAGAGGTCCATGGCCGGGTCCGGCAGGGAGACACCGATCAGTCCACCGTAGCGCTCGACGAACTCCCGCATGCCGGTCTGCTTCTCGAAGATCTCGAGCAAGTGGCGCCGCGCGACGATGGCGCGGCACGCCGACACCGCAAACCGGGCCGAGTCCAGCAGTGCCGCTTCGCGGCCGACGCCCGGGTTTCGCGTGGCCGGCAGCGGCTGCAACGTTTTGCGCGCCTCTTCGTATTCGCCCCGCATCATCTGCGCGCACGCGAGCAGGGTGCGGGTCTCGTTCGAAGTCGAAGGATGGCGCTGCAGCCGATCCGCTCCGAGTTCGACGGTGCGGACCATGACCGCGGTTGTGTTTCCGGCGCTCGCCGGCACGTCCTCCGCCGTCGTGGGCACCGCGAACTCGACCTCGTCGCACTCCTCGCGAAACAAGCTGCGGACGGTCTGTGTCCTGACTTGCGAGGCGCACGCGCACAAGAGCGCGCCGCCGAGAGCGAATGTGTGCCTATTCATCGAGATGAAGCTGCAAGGTTTCGTAGTTGATGGTCCAGACGCGCTTTCCGAAGCCGGTGAAACCGAGCAGGCCCGCGAGACGTTCGCCGTCCGCCGGACGCGAGTCGCGACCGAACGTGGCGACGACCCCTGCCGCGACTCCTTGGAACTTCTTGCCGTCGACGCTCACACGCTCGATGCGTACGTAGCCCATCTTCACATCGGCCGCGGAACTCGCCGAGGCCGACAGGGATTCGGCCTCGGCGTCATCGATGAGTTGAAGCTCCTTCGCGGCCCAGGGTTCGATGAAGAGGCCGTTCGCGCCCGAGTCGACGAGCATGCGGTACCGCGCGCCGTTCAAGGTCACGGTCGTGAATATCACGCTCGCTTGACCGCGGCGGTTGTGCGGCGTGAACCTCAGCTCCTCTTTCCTCATGTCGAACTCGACGTTGTACTGCGTCAGCAAGGCGCCGCCGATGATGCCGTCGTAGTACGGGTCGTTCAGCCACCCGCTGCGCATCTGCTGCTCGGCGGCGATGAGCACGGGGAGTGATCGAACGCGAAGCGGGCCGAGCTCGAGTTTCCTCGCGGCACCAACATAGACGCGGCGCTGGTGGCCCGGGCTCACGGCGACTCCGGGTTCGACGTTCGGTGCTACGTAGACGCCGGCCTTGCGCGCAAGGGGCGCGAAGATCGTGATGCTGCTGGCGCCCGTGTCGACGGCGAAACGCGCTTCGATGCCATTCAGGGTCCCGCGCACGGTGGGCACCGGCGCGAGTTCGAACGGCAGCGTGAACGCGGCACGGTCCGCGGGCAGATCCAGCGGCTCCCGGATGCGGGAGATGACGCGGTCGAGGCGTGCCTGCGGATTCGCCCGGGACTCCGCGCGCATCTCTTCGAGCATGGAGTCGTGAACGCGAACGGTGGTGCACGCCGCAACGAGCAAAAGCAGCAGGAACCGTGTCATCGTTCGAACCAGACTACGCGATCCCACTCAGACCCTCCGAACGTCGCTGGGCAGGCATGACAACTGAACTCACCGCCACCACTCAGACCATTCGAACGATTGGCTCCAACGGCGCAAGCCGTTGGGCAAGCAACACTGCGGCGTCAGCCGTTGGGCAAGAATTACTGCCGGACGACCAACTCGGTCACCTGCTGCTTTTGCGTGGAGTGCTTCTTGCCGTCGATGAATTTGTCCTGCTCCATGCGCACGATACCGCCGGGCACGTTCCGGCTCATCAGCACCGAGCCGGTGTTTCTCTGATTGCCCTGGATCGACTCCATCTTGTATCGGCTGCAGGCGATCGAGCCGCCCTTGATCGCGACCTGCTCGCCCACGGATTCGAGCTTCACCTCCTCGACTCCAATCCGTTTGCCGCTGGCGTCGAAATGCTCGGTCTTCTTGCGCACGAGCATCTGCGGGTCGGCCGATTCCCAAAACGTGATGACGCGCTTGCCCGTTTTGGTCGCTACGGTGATGGCGCGCACCGAGCAGGCGAGCTCGGCTTTTCCGAGGCGGAACGTGGTGTCGGGCAGGTTCTGCGTCCCGGTTTCGCGTTCGCCCTCGCCGGCCTCGCCGGTGCGCGGCATCTCGAAGGGGATCGTCTGCACCATGCCGAGCGCGTTCTTGTTGACGCGTTCGAGCGAGAGGGTTTTCTCTCCGACCTTCACCAGGCGGGTGGTTTGGATCGAGATCGCAACGCGCCGATCCTCCTGGTGGAAGATCACCTGGAGCTTGACCCACGTTCCGGGGAGGAAGCCCTCCCAGCCAGCGGCCGCCCGGGGCCGCAGGTCGGCGCCCGAAGCGAGGGCCGCGGCGAATGCGATGACGGCGAAGATCCTCATGCTCGGCGCAATGCTACGGGATCGTGTCACGGTCCTGTAAGTCCAGGGACCGAGTCAAGCGGTGTTTTCGTCGTTCAGTCACTAGAATCTCTGGCGTGAAGCAGACGCAGTTTCTGGACGTGGTTTCGCGCGAGGAGGCCTCGCGGCGGTTCAAAGAGGCCGTCGCCTGGACCGCGTTGGGGTCCGAGACCGTGGCGCTCGCCAACGCGCTTTACCGCGTGCTGGGCGAGGACATTGCGGCGCCGGTGGACGTGCCGGGGTTCACCCGCTCCAACATGGACGGCTTTGCCGTGCGCGCCAAGGACACGTTCGGCGCATCCGAGGAGGCACCGATCACGCTGACGCTGACCGGCGAGCACCTCGGGGCGGGCGTGGTCCCGGAGGAGGCCGTCACGGAAGGCGTGGCGACCGTCATCGCCACCGGCGGGGTTGTGCCGCGCGGCGCGGATGCGGTCGTGATGATCGAGGACTGCGACGTCGAGGGCAGTGGCGTCGAAGGCGGCGCGCTGATCGTGCGGCGCGCCGTGGCTCCCGGCGCCAATCTGGCGCACGCCGGCTCGGACATCGCGCGCGGCGAGGTCGTCCTGCGCGAGGGGTGCACGCTCAGCTCGCGCGAGACCGGCGTGCTCGCGGCACTGGGCCTCCCCGAAGTCCGAGTCGTCAAAAAACCGCGCGTGACTTTGTTCAGCACCGGCGACGAGTTGCTGGCGCCCGGCGCCGCGCCGCGCGACGGGTTCGTTTTTGATTCCAACAGCCGCATCCTGGCCGACGCCGTGCGCGAAGCCGGCGGCCAGGTTTTCGAGCGCGGGTTCCTGCCGGACGACGAGGCGCATCTTTCGGGCGCGCTGAAAGACGCGATCGACGACTCCGATCTCTTGTTGTTGAGCGGGGGCACGAGCAAGGGCGCAGGCGATCTCAGCTACCGCGTGCTGGAGAAGTTCGGCGAGATCGTGGTGCACGGAGTGGCGCTCAAGCCGGGCAAGCCGATCGTGCTCGCGCGCGCCGGCGACACCCCGGTCGTCATCCTGCCCGGTTTCCCGACATCCGCCGTGTTTACGTTCCATGAATTCGTCGCGCCGTGGATCCGTGCGCGCGCCGGTCGCATGGAAAGAGGGTCGCCGACCAAGCAGGCGCGCCTCGCGCGCGCGGTGACGTCGGTGAAGGGGCGCACCGAATTCGACCTCGTGCATCTGATCGACTCGGACGAGGATGCGGGCGGCAAGGGCGGCCTCGTGGCCTATCCCCTCGGGAAGGGCTCCGGGTCGGTTACGACTTTTTCGCGCGCCGACGGTTTCTATCGCATTCCGTCGGCGGACGAGCGGCGCGAGGCGGGCGAGTCGGTGGAGGTCACGCTGCTCGGCGACCTGCACCGCCCGGACCTGACCGTGATCGGCAGCCACTGCACCGGTCTGGACCTGTTGTTGTCCGACCTGCGCGCGCGCGGT
>JAZFYD010000194.1:0-30314 GCA_036443405.1 Planctomycetota bacterium | reverse complement strand
GCAACCAACGGCCAGCATCGCGGCAAGAATCAGTGCGCGCATCTGCCATCCTCCCGGTCAGGTCCGGTACGAGTGGTCGTCCGACAAATCAGTGTCATTGGGTTCTGCCATAAAGCAGTCACCGTGCCGGACCGAAGAAATCCCGTCGAATGCAGGGTTTCCGGGCGACAACCGCCGTTTCGAGTCACCCGCCGATGACAAAGCGCCCCCCGCGGTGGACAGGCAGCGTCCCCTTCGGAGCGCAGCGCACGGACCGCAATCCACGACCCTAAGTGTTCCTGACCAGGGGCCGGCGCATTCGAAGCGCGCTACTTGATCCGGAGCGTCTTGCTCAGCAGTTTGAACACCGCCAGCGTGGCGGGGGTCGACTGCCCTTCGTCCGTCAACCAGTCGTGGATTATCAGGATGTACGTTCGGACCCCGGCTTTGAACGTGTACAGATCCTGATGCGATGAGCGACCGGCAGCTCCGATGGCAAGCCGGCGCCCCGAGAGCACGCGGCCGGGGATCTCGAGTCTTACGTCGCTGACTTTCCCCTTCGACCCTAACTGCGTTTTGAGAATGCCCTCCATGCCCTTGAGGAACTCTTCGGGGGTCAGGACCTCGTTTCCGACCAGCACGATCGTCGTGAAGGGTCCACCGAGGGTCCACGTCCTCGTGCCGTCGTCCAACTTGTACGCGAACGTGAAGCTGCGCGGGTAGTGAAGGCTCACTCCGGCGACCTCCAGGAATCGGTGCGGGCTCGCGGTGAGTTTCATCGTCACCGGCTTGCCATCGATCATGGCCGTGAATGGCTTGTCGATCCGGACGGCGGTTTGCCCCCCGCCTTCGATCTGCAACGTAAAGAGTTGCGGCGGCTCTTCGTTCTCCTTCGGGCCAGCCTCAACGAGACCGAGCAGCAACAAAGCAACGAGGGCGGCGGTGAGAGTTCGCATGCCATGATTCTGCATCGAACCAACTGGCGACCTCTATGCGTTTTCACTGATTCTCGCCAACTTTCTTGTCACACCAGGCGTTGGGCGCGCACTATCTCTGTGTGCAGGGCCCCCGGCAACCCGACAAACTCGACGCGCTCGTCACGCGCTACCTGCGCGATCGCGACGAAGCGGCCGGCGAAGAGCTGGTCAAGCGCACGCGCCCGCGGCTCTTGGCGGCGGCGCGGCGGATCGGATCGAGTTCGGATGCCGAGGATGCGGTGCAGACGGCGTATCTGTCGTTGCTTCACAAACAGGGCGCGGCGCTTGACGCTCCGGTCATGCCCTGGCTCGTGCGCGCCGTCGTGCGCATCGCGTATCGCCACAAGGCGCAGCGCGAGAAACAGCGAGAGCTCGCAAACAAACTCGCCACAATCGTCGAGTCGCCGTCGCCCGGCGACCGCGCTGCCGACGCGGAGGAGCGCGAAGCGTTGCGCGGCATGATCGACCGGCTCCCCGCAAAGTACCGCGACGTCGTGGTCCTTCACTACCTCGAAGGGCTCACGCCGAACGAAACGGCGCATCTCGTGGGCGCCACACCGGCGGCGGTACGAAAGCGTCTGGAGCGCGCGCGGTCCCTGCTGCGCTCGCGCTGGATGCGCGCCGGCAGCATCCTTGTTTTTCCCTGGTGGCAGCTTCGCGATTCCGCGGGAGCCACAGCGACCGCTACAGCCGCGATCGGAGGAGTCCTCATGCAGAACAAATCGATCGCAGCGATCGCCCTCGTGCTCGTCGTTCTTCTCGGCGGCATCGCAACGTGGCGCGCACAGCGCGGTGAGGACAGCTTGCGCACTGTGGCGCAGTCGCGTTCGACGGCCGAGTCGCACGTCAAGGAGCCGCAACCGCGCGCCGTTGTTGACACCCGACCGTCGGTATCGGGCCTCGTGTGCGAAGAGGACGGAACCCCGGTGCCGGGTGCGACCGTCATCTACGCCCCCACCACGATGGAGGGGAGCATCGACCCGGAGAAGGTGAAGGAACCCGCGCGCACAACGAAGACGGACGCGACCGGCCGCTTTGCGCTCCGGATCGACGAGGCATGCCCCAAGCATCTGGTGTACGTCGCAAAGCGGGGTTTTTGTCCGCAACTCGAAGAGGATGCGCGCTCGGACGCACCGCTTGAGATCGTGCTCGAACCGGCCGCCACGCTGAACGGGCGCGTGATCTCCTTTGAGGAAAAACCGGTTGCGGGCGCCCGCATCCGGTGGCAGGGACTGTTGGGCGGCGTGCGCTACGAACGTGAATGCGTGTCCGGGGCCGACGGCCGATTCCGGCTCGAAGATGTGCCGTCCCGCGAGGGCTTCGAGCGATTTTCGTTCGCGCGCGCGGCGTGGGTGGAGGTGCGCGCCGACGGGTACGCGCCGTTGTTCGTCTCCCGCGGCGCGGTCCCGAGCGGCCCCGATCACTCCATCGAACTCGTGCTGATCGGCGGCGCAACGGTACGCGGCACAGCGCGGCACGGCGAGACCGGGCAACCGCTCGCGCAGACACGCGTGGTCCTGTGGTCCAGCGAAGCAACCGCGGTGGGTTATTTCCGCCCCGGGCTCGCACGGGTCGACAACCCGTTCGCGCCGCGGGCCCTGGCGGAAACGACAACCGACAAACACGGCGCGTTCTCGTTCGAGCACGTTCCCGCGCAGGGTTTCCATTTGCCGGAACACGGCGGCTACAGCACCAAAGGACCGATCGTCGGTTGGGTCGCGGCGCTTGCGCCGGGGTTGGTTCCCATCGCGGATTCGATCGCCTACCCGCTTGATGGCGCCACGATCGAGGTCGAGCCCAAGTGCTGGCCGGGCGCCACCGTCACCGGGCGCGTAATCGATGAAGGCGGCGAAGGCCTCGAAGGCGTCGCCATCTACGCTTTTGCGCAGGATCGTCCGAGCGCCGGTTTCACGAGGCTCTACCCCGAGACGGCGCAAAAGAGCCTCAAGACAGACGCCGATGGCCGCTATCGCATCGAAGGGTTACCCGCGTTGCGCAACACCGCATCCATCGGCGTGGTCAGTGCGCGGCTGGAGAAGTATCCGCCCATGGTCTGGATGGGTGTTCAGGTGAAGGCGGAGATGCGCGCCGGAAAGGTCACAGAGTTTCCGGACCTCGTGCTCGCCGAACCCGGGATCGCCGCAGTGGACGTCGAAGTGATCGACGAAGACGGCCGCCCGGTTTGGGATGCGTCGGCGAGGTTCGGGCAGGTCTCGCCCGGTCCGCACACCGACGCCAACGGCCGCGTGCGTATTTATCAACATGCGCGACACGGTGCCGGCCTCGGCCCGCACCGCATCTACGTGATCAAGAAGGGATACGCACCGGCGTTCTCTGACGTCGTCGTGCCGCACAAGACGCAACCGCCGCTGGTCCAAGTCACGCTGAAACACGGACATCGGCTCAACGGAACGGTGCTCTGGGAAGACGGCACACCGGTGCGGCGTGCGATGGTCACCGCATTCAACGGGACGATGCCCGATGCCTTTGTCGAGATGGACGCGTGGAGCAATGCTCCCGAAAGCAAGGGCCTGCCTGCGCTCGCGATGTTCGGTCGAGTCTGGACGGACGCGACCGGGAACTTCGAGTTCGATGCGCTGCCCGAGGGCCCGTACCACCTCCGCGTGGTTGGGATGAACGCCAACTCACTCGAGGTATCGCGGCCGCCCGTCGCGCGATTCGACGGTGTGCAGACCGGTGCCAAAGACCTGCGATTCGAAATCCCCGGCCAGCCTTCCAACGCGAGCGGCGAGGTCCTCGTCGGCCGCGTCGAGGACAGCCAGACCGGGCGCGCGCTGTACCCCGCGTCCGCGCGCCTCATGGGTTCGGGCAGGGTGTTTTTTGCGAAGTTCCCGTCGCTTGGCCGGTTCCGGTTCGAGAACATTCCGGCGGGCGACTGGACGCTCAGCGTCTCCTCCGGAAGCTATTCCCCGCAGGAGACCATTCCGGTCACGATCAAAGCCGGTGTCCCGGCCAAGCCGCTTCGTGTCGCGCTGGTTCGCGGGACCGACGTGAGCGGCCGGGTATCCGGGGTGGACGACCTCGCGGGCGTGACCCTCGCATTCACCAGCGAGTTCGGCGATTGGTCGAACCGATCTACGATCGATCCGAGCGGGCGATACCACATCCCGACGATGCCGCCCGGTCGCTACCGGCCCGTGCTGTACGTCCCCGAAGGCAAAGCGGCGATCGCGCTGCGGGCACCTAGCGTACTCGTCGTCACCGAGGGAGAAAAAGACATCGGCTTCGACATCCCGGTCGCACCTGCCGGACGCATCGAGCTGAAGATCGTGCAGCTCCGCCCGGTCATCTACCGCGACGGTTCGGTGACGATCACCGACACCGACGCCAAGGTGGTGTTCCACATGATCGGCGCAAAGGCCCTCGCCGCACGCCGGCCCGCGTTCCCGCCCGGCCGCTACCGCGTGCTGCTGCGCTACCTCGGCCAGGAACCGCAAACCCGCGACGTCGATGTGATCGTCGGGCAAACGGTTTCCGCGCGATTCGAACTCCCTTAGGCTCCGCGACCCGCGCTCACTTCTGCCCGGCGTCCTTTGCCGGCTCGGGCGGCTGGAGCTTTTTGGCGTTCGACACGATTCGCGCGAACACGGGGAAGAGGTCATCCCACAGATCGACGGGCATCATTGCGGCGATGGCGTGATCCGCGGTCTTGGCTTCGACCAAACGCATTCGCATTTCGCCCATGACGCGCTCCATCGTGGTGGTCGCCGTCTTTTTCTTGAGGAAACGCAATGCGGGACCGGGCTTGGCCTCGGGATCGGACGGCGGGCCGTTGCCCAAGATGAAGAACGCCTTCACACCGAGCGGGCCGTCGAGGCTCAACGCCGGCTCCGAGTCCGGGCCGAACGTGACCGTCTGCTCGTTCCAACCTGCCGGCAGCGTGAGCTCGAGATCCCCGGGCGCTTTCACCTTGCGCATCTTGGTGTGCAACGAAAGCTCCATGCGATCGAACGCGATCGCCGGGAAGTGGCTCTTGTCGGCGCTCATCTCGAACGCGAACACGTTCTCGCCGAGACGAATAAACGTCACGCGGCCACGGGAGTTTTGTTCCTGAACGCGGATGTTCGCGCCGAGCCGGATGCACGGGATGCCGTCGAGGTCTTTGCGCACCGTCGCGACGATCGACCAGCCGGGCCGGCTTTGGAGCCGCTTCTTCTGCGCCTCAGCGAGATCGGCGAGCGGAACCGGGACGGGGCCGAGCGCGGTCAGGACGGCGCGCGGTACGGCACCGCCTAGTTTGGGACCCTCGATCAGGAAGACCTGCTTGTCCTTCTCCGAGCTCTTGAGGGTCCAGTTGGCGGGAACGGTGATGCCGACCTGGTGTTTTTCGGACCAGGCCTTTTCAGCCGCTCCCGCCAGCAGGAAAAGGACAAGGAGAGTGATCGTTACTCCCCGCAGCCGCAGGCGCCGCCGGCAGCGTCATCGCCACCGCCGCAACCGCACGGGTCGCCGCTGTCGCAGCCGTCGCCACAACCACACCCTTCCGCTGCGCCACAACCGCATCCCGGTGCGGTCGGCGCCGCCTCCGACACCGTTGCGGTCATTGTGACCTTCATCTTCGTCGTGCCGGTGGGCGCCGTGATGGTGTCGTCCACGGTACGGGCGCGCAGCTGGCCGTCCATGTCGATCCAGTCCGTCGTGCTGCCCGTCACGAGGATGTCGGTCGACCCCATCGGCGTCGCAACCTTGGTCATCTTGATGCCGTAGGTGGAGCGGACACGCGCGCAACTCACGCCGTCCTTGTCCTCAACCGCCTCGAACACCTGAAACACCGAGCCGAGAGTCTCCTCCGCGGGCGCGGGCAGCACGATGCGCTTCGCGTATGCCGTCACGTCCAACGCCCAGGATTCGCCGACGCGCGCGTCGCGCTGGCCGCCGATCGGGAACGCCCAGTAGGCGAAACCGACAAACTGCGCGCCCATCGGGCCCAGTCCGTTAACCGCCACGCTGCTTGTATCGACGCGGCCATCCGCCGTGAGCTTGCCGGCGAGGCTCGCGTTCTGGAACTGCGGCGCGGCCATCGCCGTCATGTCCATGCCCTGCTGAACGAACTTCGTGAGTTGGAGCGGCCACGAGAAGCTCGCCCCGTCGCGGATGCTCACAACGCCGGTGATTCCGAGCTTCATCTTCTCGCCACGCTCGAGCAACAGCGTCACCGTCCGCTTCTTGTTCGTGTCGCGCGCGACCTTGAGCGTGATCGCGTCACCCTGCGGATTGGATACCGGCTGCGTGACCCGCCAGGCATCCGCGGCGGGCTCCGGCTCGCGAACCGGCGTGTCGGGTCCGAGCTTGTCGTCCGGTGCTACCGGACCCGTCTCCTCGGTCGGCTTGCCATCTTCGGGAGCCGGCGGCGGCGCGTCCTGTGCAATCGCAAAGGAACTGAGAAGCAGGACGGAGAGCAGGAAGCGCATGGAACAGACTCCAGGGAACTCGGGACGGTGGAAAAAAGAAGTGTACCGCCACACCACAACTCCAGAGCCGGCACGAAAAAGGCCCCCGGGGAGATGATCCCGGAGGCCTAAGAACGTATTTCGCGTGGCGCCAACCGCGTCAGCGGTTGGGCATTACATCATGCCGCCCATGCCACCCATACCGCCCATTCCACCCATGCCGCCCATTCCACCGCCGCCAGGCATGGCCGGAGCGGCCTCCTCGGCGATGTCGGCGACCATGGCTTCGGTGGTCAGGAGCAGCGACGCGACGGACGCCGCGTTCTCGATGGCGCAGCGCACGACCTTGGTCGGGTCGATGATGCCGGCTTCCAACAGATCCTCGTAGGTGTCGGTCAGGCCGTTGTAGCCGTAGGCCCCCTCACCGTTGCGGATGTTCTGCAGCACGATGCTGCCGTCCACGCCGGCGTTCGCACTGATAATGCGGATGGGAGCCTGCAACGCGCGGTAAATGATCCCGACGCCGAGCTTTTCGTCCTCGTTGTCCGTCTTGATCGTCTCGAGCGCGTCGATGGCGCGAATGAGCGCGACGCTTCCGCCGGGCAGCACACCCTCCTCGACCGCCGCGCGGGTCGCGTGCAACGCGTCTTCGACACGGGCCTTCTTCTCTTTCATCTCGACTTCGGTCGCGGCGCCGACGTTGATCTGCGCCACACCGCCGGACAGCTTCGCAAGGCGCTCCTGGAGCTTCTCGCGGTCGTAGTCGGACGAACTGTCGTCGATCTCGCGGCGAATCTGCGCGATGCGGCCCTTGATGCCCTCGGTATCGCCGCCGCCCTCGATGAGCGTCGTCGTGTCCTTGTCGACCACAACCTTCTTCGTGCTGCCGAGATCCTCGAGCGTGACGTTTTTCAGCTCGACGCCGAGGTCCTTGAGGATCGCCTTGCCGCCCGTGATGGTCGAAAGGTCTTCCATCATGGCCTTGCGGCGATCGCCGAAACCGGGCGCCTTGACCGCGACGCACTTGAACGTGCCGCGCATGGAGTTGACGACCAGCGTCGCCAGCGCCTCACCCTCGATGTCCTCCGCGATGATGAGCAGCGGTTTGCCCGACTTCGCCACCTGCTCGAGCAGGGGCAGCATGTCGCGCACGGAGCTGATCTTCTCCTCGTGCACGAGCACGTAGGCGTTTTCCAGCACCACTTCCATCGATTCGGTGTCGGTCACGAAGTGGGGGCTCAGGTAGCCCTTGTCGAACTGCATGCCCTCGACCCACTCGACCTCGGTCGCGAGCGTCTTGCCCTCTTCGACCGTGATGACACCGTCCTGACCAACGCGCTCCATCGCCTCGGCGATCATGTCGCCGATCTCGCGGTCGTTGTTGGCGGCGATCGCACCGACGTGGGCGATCTCCTCCTTGCCCTTGATCTCGCGGCTCTGGCTCTTGAGGCTGTCCACGACGGTGTTGACGGCCTTCTGGAGGCCGTTCTTGAGGCTCACGGAGTTGGCGCCGGCGGCGACGCTCTTGAGGCCTTCCTCGAAGATCGCCTCGGCGAGCACGGTCGCGGTGGTCGTGCCGTCACCGGCGACGTCGGAGGTCTTGCTTGCGACCTCCTTCACCATCTGCGCGCCCATGTTCTCGTAGGCGTCCTCGAGCTCGATCTCCTTGGCGACGGTGACGCCGTCCTTGGTGACCGTCGGACTGCCGAAGGACTTCGCGATGACCACGTTGCGGCCGCGCGGGCCGAGCGTGACTTTGACGGCGCGGGCGAGCTTCTGCACACCTGTGCGGATTTTCTCGCGCGCTTCCTGATCGAAGAGAATTCGTTTCGCACCCATCAGTTAACTCTCCACGACCGCGAGGATGTCGGTCTCGTTGAGAATCAGGTACTCGTTGCCGCCCAGTTTGATCTCCGTGCCCGCGTACGAACTGAAGATCACACGGTCGCCTTCTTTGACCTGAAAGTCCTTCTTGTTTCCGTCCTTGCCGATTTCGCCTTCGCCGATCCGCAGGACCTCGCCCTCTTTGGGCTTTTCCTTCGCGGCGTCGGGCAAAACGATGCCACCCTTCGTCTTCTCCTCGGCCTCGAGGCGGCGCAGCAGGACGTGCTGCCCAAGCGGCCGGATGTTCGGAGCGTCAGCCATCACAGATCTCCTTGCTCAACCGCCGACGCGGTTGAGTGTCTCTTGCTCAACCGCTGACGCGGTTGAAGCGTCCGTTTCGAAAAGTTTGGTTTCAGATGTTTTTAAAGCGGCCGTCCGAGCCGAACCGGCTCGCCAACCCCCGCAGCGCTTCCACGAGCACCGAAATGCGCGGCGGTTTGCCGAGCACCGTGTACGCCCCCGCATCGAGCAGGCGCGCCATCGTGTTCGTGGAACGATCCCGGGCCAAGAAGATGCCCGGCACACCGGAACGGATGTCCGTGATCAGCCGGAACGCCTCGATGCCCGAAAAGTCGGGCAGCGCGACATCCAAGATGGTGACCGCGACCAGTGTGTTCCTGACCACCTCGACCGCCTCTCCTCCCGTGCGCACCGGCAGCGGGTGGAAACCCTCGCCCGCCAGCACCTCCGCGAGCCGGTTTCGGCTCACATCGTCCTGGTCCGCGACAAGAATCGGAAGCGGTAGATGGGTCATTTCGTGCCGGACCCCTTAGGTCCGAAGCAGGTTCCCATACCAACCGGAGTGCCAATCGTTGGGGTGCAGAGCTAACCCTTTGGAGGAGCGAGACTTAGGGCATCCGGTGCGGACCGGCGGCGATCGAGCCGATTGCCATTTTGTCCGGTGGGCCGCGCAAGCCGCCCGCGCTGCTGACAAAATGACACTGGCTGTGCAAGGATGCCTCCGGGCGCGTTTTCATCCATGAAAGCAACCAAGCCAATGAGATACCTGAGCATCATTTTCTTGCTCGCCGCTTCGGCCGCGGCGGATGACCTCATCCTCAAGGACGGCACGACCCTCTCGGGTCAGGTCGTCGAAGAGGGCAACCACCTGAACGTGGTGGACCGCGACCGAAAGTACGTCGTCAAGAAGTCCCAGGTGAAGAGCCGCGTCGAGGCGCGCCACTTCATGGACGAGTACGACGCGCGCATGGCCAAGCTGCCGGACGATGATGCGGACGCCATCTTCGAATTTGGCAAGTGGCTCGAGGAGAACGAGTGGTCGACGCGCGCCCACCGGGCGTATGAAGAGGTCCTGGAACTGGACACCGACCACCGCGCCGCGCGCCGCGCGCTCGGTTACCGCCTCTATGAAGGCGAGTGGGTGTCGCCGGACGAGCTCAACCGCCAGAAGGGCCTCGTTCAGTTCGAGGGACGCTGGTACACCAAACACGACATCGCGCAGATCCAGAAACGGCTGACGGACAACGAGGACTTCCGTCGCACCTACGAGCGTCGCAAGCGCGCCAACGACAAGCTCAACTCGCTCGTCAGCCGCTTCAAGTCGCTCTGGAAGAACAAGCGCCAGGACGCGTACCAGGAACTCTACGCCTACGCCGAGGGACTCAACTCGCCGGAGCTGCGCAAGTTCGCCGACGACACGAAGGCGTACTACGACAACATGGCCGCGGTGATCTGCGCCAACTACCGCGCGCGCACCGAGATCCACGCGACGCGCACGAAGCTGAGAAAGCCGATCGAGACGTTCACGACGACCCTCGGCGCGGCGATCGGAGCGTTCTCGGCGCAGTCGCCGGTGAGGATTCAGCTCCCCGAGTTGGCCATCGCGGAGATCCACACGACCGTCGAGATCCCCGCCGCCTGCAAGTGATGTCGAAAGACATCACTTGCAGATACTTCTGGCCCAACGGCTGACGCCGCAGTGTTACTGGCCCAACGCGTGACCGCGTTGGAGCGATGCCTCGCGGCGCCGAACTGACAATCCACGAATCCAGCCTCCGATTGGCAACCTCCCATTGGACGCGATTCTTGGGCTCCGCTTCGGCGGGGCCCTTTTTCGTGCGCCGGGCCAGCCTTGACGCTTCATCGCAGGGCCTTACTCTTTGCGCTCCATGCGTGCTCTGGAGATCGCCGGGCTCGAAAAGAGCTACCTCACTCCCGACGGTGAGAAACATACCGTCGTGCGTGTTCCGGAGTTCGCGCTCGATGCGGGCGCGCACATCGCGCTGCAAGGCTCGAGCGGTTCCGGCAAGACCACGTTTCTGCATCTCATCGCCGGCATCCTCGCGGCCGACAACGGCAGGATTCGTATCGCGGGAGAGGAGATCACCGGATTGTCCGAAGCGGAGCGCGACCGCGCCCGCGCGCAGCACATCGGATACGTCTTCCAGACGTTCAACCTCCTCCAGGGCTACACCGCCCTCGAAAACGTCACCCTAGCGATGCGCTTCGGTGCGGGCGTCGATCGCGCCAAGGCGGAATCGCTGCTGGAGCGCGTGGGCCTCGGGGACCGGATGGCGTATCGCCCGCGGCAGCTCTCCGTCGGCCAGCAGCAGCGCGTCGCCGTGGCGCGCGCCCTGGCCAACGGACCGCAACTCGTGCTCGCCGACGAACCTACGGGCAATCTCGATCGAACCCACGCGTTCGAAGCGGTGGATCTGATCCGCGAAGTGTGCCGCGAGAACGAAGCCGCGCTCTTGTTGGTCAGCCATGACGCGGCAATCCTCGACCGTTTCGAAGACCGGCGCGCGTTCACTGATGTGAACCAAACCGGTGACGGTCAGCAATCGGGTATGGCCGGGGCCGGCGCATGAGCGGCATTCTCCTCATGGTGCGGCGCAGCCTGCGTCATCATCTGCTTGCGAGAACTGTCACCAGCCTTAGCACCGCGCTCGGTAGCGGATTGTTCTTGGCGGTGTTTTCGCTTTCGGCGCAGAGCAAACAGGCGTTCGAAGGCGTGCCGTCGGGATTCAACGCGGTGCTGGGTGCGCGCGGCAGCGAGTTGCAACTCGTGCTGAACACGGTTTTCCATCTCGAGACGTCGCCGGGCAACATTCCGTGGTCGCTCTATGAGGAGATCAAGGGCAACCGTCTCGTCGAGCTGGCGATCCCGTATGCCGTCGGCGACAACTATCACGGCTACCGCATCGTCGGCACGACGCCCGACTACTTCGACAAGGTCGAATACCGCGAGGGCGAGAAGTTCAAAGTGCGCGGGCGCTTTTTCGACCCGCTGCGGCGTCAGGCCGTGGTCGGAAGCTACGTCGCGCAGCAGATGGGGCTGAAACTCGGTCAGATCATCAACCCGTACCACGGGCTGACCTTCGACCCGAGCGCGATTCACGCCGACGAATTCCACGTCGTTGGAATCCTCGAGCCGACGAACTCGCCGGCGGACCGCGTGATCTGGATCCCGCTCGAGGGTGTGTTTCGCATGTCCGGCCACGTGCTCGCCGACGGCTCCAAACCGAAGATGTCCGAGGCGATACCGGACGAGTACAAGGCGATCAGCGCCGTGATGCTCAAGCTGCGGCGCGGCGGCGGGATGCAACTTTCGCAGAACATCAACCGGCGCGGCAACGTCGCGACGCTTGCGTGGCCGATCAACCGCGTGATGCTCGACTTCTTCAAAAAGCTCGGTTGGATGAACGACGTGCTTCGGGTGGTCGCGTACCTCGTCGTGGTCGTCGCGGGCGCCGGCATCCTCGCGAGCATCTACAACACGATCCAGGAGCGGCGGCGCGAGTTCGCGATCCTGCGCGCTCTGGGCGCCCGGCGCGCCACCGTGTTCACCGCGATCGTCTCCGAGTCGGCCGTCATCGCGGGCCTCGGCGCCGTGCTCGGGTACGTCGTGTACGGCGCGGTTCTGTTCGGCGCAGCGTCGATCATCCGCACGCAAACGGGCGTCGTGATCGATTTGGGGCGGTGGCATGACACCTTGTGGCAAACGCCGCTCGGCATGATCGGCATCGGCGCGCTTGCGGGGGTGCTACCCGCGTACAAGGCGTACTCCACGGACGTCGCGTCGAACCTGATCCCCGCGAGTTAGGCGCCCCTGCGCCTGAGGGGAGGGGCTCGACGCAAGAGGCGCAAGGCCGAGGCAGAGGCCAAGGCCGAGGCCGAGGAGAGTCGCTGCGCGACTCTAAGGATATAATTCCCGGCATGTCTGACGCCCCCGGCTCTCCGCGTTGGCCCCTTTGGATCGGCATCTGCGCGCTCATTGGATTTTTGGGCAGCGCGTTCGCCGAAGGGTGCCCGTGGTGCATCCTGCCCGGCGACCAAGGCCAATCCAACGCCGTCGTCGTTGCGGACGATGCGGGTGAGCTGTTCGTTCAGCCGACCCCCGAAGGCGCGGACGGTGTCGTCACGGATGGCGCCGGCGCAAGCACCGATCCCAACACCGATCCCAACACTGGCGACGTCGGTGCCGGAACGGGTGTCGGCTACGCCGAGGAGCCTCTTCTCGGAAAAGCCACGGGCATCCAGGAAAAGCCCGTGGAGGAGCAGACCCGAAGCGGCGGGCACCTGACTCCCGAGCAGAAAGCGAACGCGACGGCGGAATCGCTGTATGCGCCCGCGGCGAGGAGTGAGGGCAAGTACCTCTCCGTCACGTGGGAAAAACTCGCGAGCTTCAACTACCAGATGCCCGAGGGGACGGTGACGCCGGAGTCCCTCGCCAAGCGCGAGAAGGGCCCGTACCCCAAAGACGTCAAGAAGCTCGACAAGACGACCGTTGTCGTCAGCGGCTACATGGTGCCGGTGGACGTCAAGGGCGAGAAGGTCCTGACGTTTTATCTCGTGCGCGTTCCGTTCGGCTGCTGCTACGGCCAGCCGCCGGCGATGAACGAGTACATCTACGTGCGCATGCGCCAGGGCAAACACGCGGAGTACCGCATGCACACCCCCGTCACCACCTACGGCACAATCGTCGTCGAGGAAGAAGTCGACAAGGGCGCCATCTTGAGCCTGTACCAGATGGACTGCGACGACTGCGCCGCGCCGCTGGAAATCAAGTAGCGGCGCAACGCCGAGCCAGCGCGGCGCTCCTCGGCCCTGGCTACGTCCGCAGCGCCGCGAACATCGGATCCAAAAACGGTTCCAAGAACTCGCGTTCCGCGCCCAGTGCCTCCGGGGTGGTCACCGTGTGCTTGAGCTCTTTGGACAACTCATACCGCAGCGCTTCGTGCGCCTCGTTCAGGCGTGACTCCAACTGGGCGGCGGACAGGCCCAACAGCGAAGCCATCTGTTTCTTGTCCGGCATCGGCGCACCGCCGGCACGGTCGTAGACACGAAGTAGCAGCGCGTGAATCTGCGGGTATCCCTTGCGGAAGCGCTTGAGCGCGCCGAGCATCGCCTGCTGCGCCCAGTCGCGGTCGAACGCATCGTCTGATTCCGTTTCGCCATACCCTTCGCGCTTGCCGAGTTCGGTGAGGGAGTACTCCGGCCGGCGGTAAAGGTGGCGGACGAACTGTTGCTGCAAGGTCGCGAGCCACGGTCGCAACGTGGCCGGCACCGTCTCCTGAGCTTGCGCACGCATTAGCTCGAAGAACTTCTCCGCGATCTCCTCGGCCGTCCGGCGCCCTTCGAAGCGGAGCTGAAAATAATGCGCGACCGCCGGACCGTAACGCTCCTCGAGTGCGTCCCACGCCTCGGCAGCCTCGTCGCCGGCCACGATGCACCCGAGATAGGACTCGGGCTCTCGTGCTTCGCCATCCCCCGGCTCGGCGCCGGGCAGCATGTCCTCGTTCATGGTTTCGTGTTTCGACTCCGCGTGGAATAGTAGACACCCGTGCGCAAACGACTGGCAACGGCCCGGCTCTACTTCATTGTGGGTCCGCGCGATCGCGTGCCCCCGGCCGAACTTGTTCGCGCCGCGATCGTGGGCGGCGCGGCGGTGGTTCAGTACAGGGACAAGCACTCCCAAGACGCCGAGTTCGCGGCGGCGGCGCGCATCGTCGGAGAGGTCTGCCGCGAATTCGGGGTGCCATTCCTGGTCAATGACCGCGCGCATCTGATGGAGGATTGCCGAGCCCACGGAGTCCATCTCGGCGAGGCCGACGCCACCCCGGAAGAGGTGCGCGAGCGGTTCGGGTCGGACTGCCTGATCGGCCTCTCCACCCATGACCGCACGGAGGCCGCGGGGGCGAACGCACGCGGCGCGGACTACATCGGCCTCGGTCCGATGTTTCAAACCGGGACAAAAACGCTCACGCGCAAGCCGGGTGGCGCCGACCTGCTGCGCACGATCGCGGGCGCAACGGAGTTGCCGGTGTTCCCCATCGGCGGCATCTCCGAAACCAATCTCCCCGCCTTGATAGCGGCCGGCGCCACGCGTGTGGCCGTTTCCTCGGCCATCGCCGACGCCCGCGACCCTACCGCGGCGGCCCGGAAAATCCGCAGCCTGCTGCCCCCGCTCTAGCGGGCCGCACAATTCGCCCAACCTTCTACCGCGTTTTGACGCGACTGGGGCCAGCGGGCGTCATGCTCTGGGATGGAGACATGCCATGCGATTGCTTTGTGCCCTCATCCTCGCCACCGCCCCGCTCCTCGCGCAGGACTCGCCCGCCCCGGACGACCTCCTCAAGACGAACGGCGAAAAGCCCGCGCCGGAGATCCACAAGATCTACGTGCCGTACGAAGAACTCGACAAGGTCTTCGGAACGGACAAGGAACGCGTGATGGTGCCGTACAAGGAGTTCCTCGAACTCTGGAAGCTCAAGTACGGACCGAAGACGGCGGACGACGAACCGGCCGTTCCCTTCCAGGTCGACTCGGCGGCGTATGTCGGCGAGATCAGCGAGGGCATCGCGAAGTTCCAGGCCACGATCGAGATCGAGGTCTTCAAGAAGGGCTGGCTGCGCATCCCCCTCGCGTTCAAATCCGTCGCGTTCGAGGAAATCACCGTCAACGACAAACCCGGCGTGTTGACACCGACCAGGGCGGGATACGACCTCATCCTCAAGGGCGTCGGCCGCCACAAGGTCACGGCGCGGTTCGTAGCCGGCGTTGCCAAGGGCAAGGAATTCGCCACGACCGCGTTCGGTCTCCCGTCGGTGCCGCTGCACCGGCTCGAGTTCACCGTCCCGGGCAAAGGCACATCCGTCCGCATCGAACCCGCGCGCGCACACACCGTCACCACTGTCGGCGAATCGACCCGCGTGCTGGCGTTCTTGGGCACGCATAGTTCCGTCAAGCTCACCTGGCGTTACCAACCCGAGCGCACCGAGCGTGAGCCCTCGCTGATCTTCTCGAACGACGTCCTCGATCTCACCGTCGAGGAGCGCATCCTTCGCGGCAAGGCGACGTTCCAACTCGAAATCCTGCGCACCCCCGCGCGCGAATTCCGCATCGCGGTGCCCGAGCGCGTCCAAGTCATCGACGTCGCCGCCAGTGGCCTGAAAAACAGTGGCATCAAGACGTGGGACTTCACCGGCGACGACCGGCGCACCCTGCGCATCGAGTTGCATAAGGAGGTGATGGGCAAATTCGCGTTGCAGCTCTCCATCGAAGCACCCGTGAAGGTGCCGGGGACGATCGGCGTTCCCGCATTCCGTGTCGAGACCGCCTCGCGCGAACGCGGCTTTCTGCGTGTGCTCTCCGCCGAGGGCGTCGGACTGCGCGTAGGCCGCACCGAGAACATCTTCCAGAGCGACGTGCGCACGCTGCCCAACCCGATCCGCGGCGGCACCAGCGCGCTGGGATTCCGATTCCCGGCCCTGCCGTACACCCTCACCCTCGAATCCGAACAGGTCGCGCCGCGGGTCACGTTGATGACGCGCGCGCGGTTGTCCGTCGAACGCCAGCGCATGACGTTGCAGACCGACCTCGACTTCACCGTCGAGCGCGCGGGGCTGTTCGATCTGCGCATCGCGATTCCGGACGGCATCGTGCTGACGAAAGTCGGCGATCCCAGCCTCGTGGAAGCGTGGCGCGAGACCAAGGAGAACGGCAAGCGCATCCTCGTCGTCGAGTTGCGCGGCCGCCGCAGCGGCAAGTTCCGGCTTCCGCTCGAGGCCGTGAGTTCCCTCGACCTCAGCAAGGGCGAGCTGTCGGTCCCGATCCCGAAGGTGCAGAACGTCGATCGCGAGGAAGGCACGCTCGGCGTGTTTCTCGACCCCGCGATCAAAGCGACGGCGAAGACCGAAGGCGTCGTCCCCCTCGAACCGAACGAGTTCCGCAAGGAGGATCGCTACCGTCCCGCCAAGAAACTTCCGCTCTCTTTCGCGTGGCGCTGGCGCGGCGGCACGGCGAAGGTCGACTTCAAGATCGAGCCGCGCAAGCCCAAGGTCACATGCGAGGTGCGCTACGAAATCCAGGGCGAGGAGAGCCGCGCCCACGTGCAAGCGACACTTGTCTACACGGTCCAATACTCCGGCGTCGACACGTTCCGTTTCCGCGTGCCCAAGCGCATCGTCGAAATGTTGCAGATTCAGCCCAACCGCAAGATCAAGGAGAAGCCGCACGCGGACGACCCGCTGAAAGACGGCGAGGAACCGACGGTGACCTACACCGTCAAGCTGCAGGGCCACGAACTCGGCGAGATCGCGATCGGCGTCGAATTCGACGACGTCTTCGAAAACCCGCTGGCTAACAACGACGACCGGCGCGTCGCGGTTCCCGCGTTCGAACCGCTCGATGTCGAACGCGCGCGCACCTACGTCGCGATCCGCAAGGCCGCCGCGCTCAAGGTCGAGATCCCGACGGATCAGTACACTCAAATCGACGCCGCGGAACTGCCCGCCGCGCTGCGCACCGACGACGTCTACCTCGCACTCCGCCGCCTCGACAAACCGGCGGCGTTCCCGATGGATCTGACCAAACACGAGTACAAGCGCGTCGCCGACCTCGTCGTGCGCCACGTGCATCTCGAAACGGTGCTGTCCGAGGAGAACCGTGCGGCCACCACAGCGTTCTTCGAGGTCCTCAACAACGACCGCCAGTTCCTCGCCGTGCGCCTGCCCGATGACCACGAGATTCTCGAGCTGATGGTCGACGGCAAGCCCGAAAAACCGCGCATCGGCCAAGAGGGTGTCTTGCTCGTTCCGCTTCTGACCGGCCAACGCAAGGACCGCACCTTCCAGGTCGCGATCGCGTACACGCACCCCATCGACACCAGCGGCGCGATGTTCGAAACGACGACGGTGAACGGCCCGGAGCTTCCGGCGGCCGAAGACTCCGAGGCGCCGTTTCAAGCGCTGCTCACGTGGAACGTGCACTACCCGCGCGGTTGGGAGGTGACAAGTTACGGCGGAACCGTCGAGCCGGCCGGACGCGATTCCGAATACGGATCCTGGCTGCAATTGTTGCTCGGCAGCGTCTCGCGTTTTGTGCAACCCGTCGTGCCGCCGACCGCGCGCCGTGACCGCGGCCGCATGCCCAACTTCAAGAACATCGTGCCGGTCTACACCGAGCGTGAAAGCGTGCAAATGACGTTCACCAACGGCACCGGCAACGGCGTCGTCTCCATCTCCCACACGTCGACCGCCACGCGCGGGCTCGTCGTTCTGTTCGCCGCGTTCGCCGCGGCGGCCGGCGTCTTCTTCGCGGCACGCAAGGTGCCACCGTCACGGGCGGGAGGCCTGATCGCGGTCGTCGCGCTCGTGTTCCTGAGCGGGTCCGGCCGTGCCTGGACGCCGTTCTGGAACGGCGCGCTGGTCGCCACGCTGGTGGTGACGCTGGTTCTCATCGTGCGCGAACGCCGGGGAGCGAAAGCATGAAACGGTTCGCGCTCATTCTCCTGGTGCTGTTCCTGGCGCCCGCCGTCGTCGACGCAAAAAAGTCCAAGAAACCCGCGCCGGCCAAACCGGCCAAGAGCAAGGGCCCCCGCATCTGGGTCCGCGCGCCCGTGCAGGATCTTCTGGCGATGTTTCCCGGTAAGGGCGCCGGGTTTCTGATTTCGATCGAGGAGTACAACGATCTGATCCGTCGCGGCGAGACCAACGAACGTCGCGCGGAAGCCCGGCCGCCGCTCGCAGCGCGAATCGTGCGCGGCGAAGCCACGGCGGAATTGAAAAACGACGAGTTTCTGAACATCACGGCCAAGTACACCGTCGTCGTGACGTCCGCGGACGGCGCGTCGGTCCCGTTTTTCGTGCGGGGCGCGGCGCTCGAAAGCGTTTCGTTCCCCGACACCGAGGCCGGTCAACTGGTCGGCGACGAGCTGCGCTTTTCGAAACCGGGCACGTTCACCGTGGACGCGGTCATGTCGGTGCGCCTGCAACCCGGCGGCGGCGTCAAGCGCGCGGCGTTTCAGCTTCCGTCGGCGTCGGGCCAGACGGTGACGATCACGCTGCCCGCTGAGGTCGAAGGCGAGGTCGGCCCGATCGTGCGGTCGTTCCGAACCACCACAAGCGACCGCCAAGCCCACGTCGTGGGTTATCCCGACGGCGCCGGACGGCTCACGTTCTGGATGCGCCCGCTCGCGCCCGCACGCGAGCTCGACCCGATCCTGAGCGTGTCGTTCGCGACGATCGCCGAGATCGCGGAAGCACGAACGCTCACGCGCACGATATTGGACCTCGAGGTCCTGCGCGCGCCCGTGTCGAAGATCGAGATCGATCTCCAAAAAGGCCAGACGGTGCGCGATCTGAGCGGCAAGGGCGTCAAGCGCTGGACCGTGGAGGAGCGCGACGGCATGGACCGGCTCACGGTCACGCTGGTCGAACCGCGCCAGGCGAATCTGCGCCTCACGCTCGAGACGGAGCTACCGCGTGGCAACGAAACCGTGACGACGATCCCGCTGCCGCGTTTACCGGCCGCGGTCCGTTATCGCGGCGTCGTCGGCGTCGCGTCCCACCGCGAGGTGCGCGTGAAGAACCTTCTCGCGACCGGAGCCCGCCGGCTCGACCACACCAGCGGGACTGCAAAGCCGCTGGCCGAAATCCCCGGCAAGGCGTCCGGCCGCGCGGTCGGCCTCTACGAGGTCTGGGCGCAAACTGCCGAGATCCGCGCCGAGATCGAACGGCTCGAATCCAAGACCGTCGCGCGCACGCAGCTTCTACTGAGCCTGCACGAGGGCGGCAAGACGTTGCTCGCGAGTTTCTTCTATCACGTCAAGCGCGAGGACCTCTTCCGCCTGGAACCGGAACTGCCCGCCGGCTGGATCCTGCGCAGCGTGTTCATGGACGACGTGCAAAAAGACCACACGTACAAGGACGACGGCAAGTTGCTGCTCGAGTTCCCGGCGGGGTTGAAACCCGGCTGGCACAAACTCACGTTGCGCCTGGAAACCGACGAGGTCGACTGGGTACCGAACGAGGGCCAGGTCGACTTCACGCTCGCGGGCGTACGCGCGGGCATCGATGAGGAGACGGGCATCCTCGCCGTCGCCGCGGACCAGGCGTTCTCCATGAACCTCGGCGAGAAGAACGGGCTGAACGACGTCGGCATGCCCGAGGTCGCAGCCGCCGGCATTCCGGTCACGGACCGTTTGCTGTTCGCGTGGCGTTTCGACGCCCCCGGCCACGCCGTGCGCCTCGAGCTCACGCGCAACAAGCCGGAGATCACGGCGACGGTCCTGACGCGGCTGATGCCGAGCGACGACGTGCTTTCGATTCACGCGACGTTGCTCCTAAACATCGAACGGACGGGCGTGCGCGAGCTGAAGATCAAGCTGCCCAAGGGCACCGGCGACCTCGTCGACTTTCGGGGGCCCGCGATCAAGGAGCGGCGCAAGCCCGACAAGGACGCGACCGCCGACGTCTGGACGATCGTGTTCCAAAAGCGCGTGCGTGGGCGCTACCGCCTCGACGCGATCTGGGACAAGAAGTTCGAGGAGGACACGTGGGAGACCGTCGTGCCCGAGATCGAGCTGCCCGACGGCGAGGACCGTGGATTCCTTTTGATTCACGCCAGCACGTCGACCGCGATCCGGGTGGATCGAAACGGCCTGCGAGAGGCGGACATCGGCGAGTTGCCGGAAGCCCCGGCGCAACCGCCGCTCGAAATCCTCGCGTACGCCGCGCACCCGTACACCGTGACCATCGAGTCCAAACGCCACGACCCCACTGAGGTGCTGCAGGCCGTCGCGATCCAAGCGTCGATCTACGGCATGCTCACGAAGGAGGGCGCGCTGCGTTGCCGCGCCGAGTACCGCATTCGGAACAACGACCAACCGTTCCTGCGCTTCGGACTTCCGGCGGCGTCGCGCCTCCTGGGTGTCACCGTCGACGGCAAACCGGCCAAACCGCTGGTCGAGGACGGCGAGCTCAAACTTCCTTTGCCGCGCAGCCGCGGACGCACCACCCCGTTCGTGGTCGCGATCGTCTACGAGAGCCGCGTGCGCGAGCTGAGTGCCAAGGGCAAGGTCACCATCGAGCGGCCCGCGCTGGACATCGACGTGTTGCGCACGGACTACCGCCTGCACCTGCCCCGCGGTTACGAGATCACCGGCGCCGACGGCGACCTCGTGCCGCTGAGCCGCGCGAAGAAGACGCTCGTGCTCGAGGAGATCGGTGGGCTGCTCGGCGACGCCGCCGAGATGGCGGGCGCTCCGATGGCCTCTGCGGAAGTGCGATTCGAAAGGTCCGCTCGGAAAGCAAGCTCCGGGTCGTATGCAACCGAAGTGAGCTCGAAACAGGGCATCATCGACCAACTCACCAACGAGCACAAAGATGCGAACGACGCCAGAACCGCGTTGGTCCAGCAGCTCGAAGACGCGCGGAGCGAATCCGAGAACATCAAGACCGACCTCAAGAACCGCCTTCGGGAGAAGGACAGGAGAATCTCAGCGCTGGACAACGCGCTCCACAACATGCGGACCCGCCGAACCCTCGCCGAAAAGTCCGAGGGCAAATACGACGACGACTTCGACGTCGAGGAAGCTGAATTGGAGATCGTGGACGAGGCCGTGTTCCCGGGCCAGGCCGAAGAAGCCCCGGTCGCGATGGACAAGTCCAAATCCGTGCGGCACGAACTCAGCTACGAAAAGGGCCTCGACGTCGCGCAGGCGCGGCCGGGTCAGACCCCCCCGCCGAAGCGCGTGCGCAAGGGCAAGAAGAGACTGGCCAAGCGCGAACTGCTCAGCCTCGACATCCAGTTCCACCGTTCCGACAACGTCGTTGCGCTGCGCTCGCTGGCACGCGGCGGCTCGGTCACGTTGGAGTACATCGATGGCGACGTGCCCGACCGGCGCGCGTACTTCGGACTTCTGATCGGTGCGGCCGGCGCCGTGTTCCTCCTGCTCCGCAAGCGGCCGCGCCTGCTGCGCGCGCTGCCCGGCGCCGCCTGCCTCATGCTCGCGCTGCACTTCGGCGGCATGAGCATCCTTCCCGAGGAGTTCGCGTTGGGCGCCGCCTACGCGCTGTTCGCCGTCGTAATCCTCGCCCTGTTGTGGCGCGTTCCGGCGATCCTTCGCGGATTCGTCGCTCTGGTCCGGCGCATCGTGTCGCGCCGCAAGGCGACGGTCGCCGGCGCGGTGTTGCTCGCATGCACGACGACCGCGCGCGCCGACGACGAGATCATCGCGCCGTACGAGAAGGGCTCGCCGGACGAGATCAAACAGGTCTTCTTGGGTGCGGCGGAGTACCACCGCCTGCGCAAGCTCGCGAACCCCGACGAGAAGGGGCGCCCGACCGCAATCCTGAATGCCGACTACAAAGTGAACGTCACCGGCGATCAGGCGACACTGAGCGCGACGTATCAGATCGTCAAAGAGACCCCGGACGAAGAGTACATCCCGCTCGGCTTGGACGGCACGGCGCTCACGAGCGCGCTGATGGACGGTAAGCCGGCGCCTGTTTTGATCCGCAAGCACCGCTACTACCTCGTGCTGAAAGGTGCGGGCTCGCACAAACTCTCGCTCGTGCTGCAACCGCGCCTTGGCACCGACGGCGGATCCACACGGTTCAAGGTGCGCGTCGTGCCCGTCGCGAACGCGAAACTCGAACTCAAGCACGACCTGGCCGGCCACAAGGCCCGCGTGGTGTCGCTCGGCCGCAACGTAGGCGAGCTGTACCACATCGGCCCGGTCACGGAACTGTCGGTGAAGCTCGAAGCGACGACGGAGGGCTTCAAGGCGCCGGCCGCGGAGCTGCGTTCGTTCACGGAGACGTTTGTTTCCGTGCGCGACGGCTACACCGGCTTGGCCGCCCGCATCGCCTACACGATCTCCGGCGGCAAGACGAACCGTCTGCAGGTTCGCGTGGAGAAGAACCTCATCGTGCGGTCCGTGGCGTGTCCCGGCCTCGCCGGTTGGTCGCTGAAGGACGGGCTGCTCACGCTGGCGCTTTCCAAACCCGTCGCGAACCGTCTGACCGTGTCGCTGTTCGGCGAGATTCCGCACGAACGCGAGCGCGAAGAGAGCCTGCCCGAGGTGGCACCGCTCGGCGTCCTGCGTGACGCAGGTTTGGTCGTGCTCGACTCCCTCAACGACTTGAAGCTGCGCGTGCTCGACATGCAGGGCTTGCGGCGCGCCTCGATGAACTCCGGCGCGCGTCTGACTGGCGCGCACACCCACGGCACCGTGCACAGCACGTATCGCTTTTCCACGCGGCCCGTCGCGCTTTCGTGGCGCGTGTCGCTGGAGGCTTCGCGCCTTCGCGCGCAGAGCGCCGTCGATGTGTATCTCGAACGCGAGCGCGTGCGCGCTACCGTTCTCACGTCACTCACGCTGGAGCGTGGGCCGGGCCCGTTCCACGTCGCGTTTTCCGTGCCGGAAGCGTACGAGGTCACACGCGTCGTCGCTCCCGGCATGCGCGACTGGTGGCGCGACGGCGACACGCTGCACATCGCGCGCAGCGTCCGGCACACCGGCACGCAGAAGTACTGGATCGGCCTGCTCAAGAAGGGCAAGACCGAGTCGGTGTTCTCCGCGCCGGCCGTGCGTTCCATGGACGCCACGCGCGAGAGCGGCATGTTGCGCATCGCCACCGTGATCGGCCGCGGCGACGGCCTCGAGGTGGAAGCGTTCGAGGCATCGAACCTGCTACCCGAGGATGCCGACAAGGTCGCCAAGCTGCGCGGCGCGCGGTTGGTGCGTGCGTATGCGTACGTCACGACGCCGTGGAGCCTCCGGTTGAAGACCGCCGAGGAGCCGCGCGACATCGAGGCGATCGTCGTGAACCGCGTTGTGCCGCTCGAGGACCGCCTGCGCGTCGAGTCGCTGGTGCACTTCTACGTCCGCCGCGGCCTCGTCGACGAGATCGTCTTCCGCGTCCCGACCCAGGACAAGATCGTCGTCAACGCGCCGGACCAGCGCCAAGCCACACCGAGTCAGGTGAACGGCGACACCGTCTATCGCGTCGTGTTGCGCACCCCCACCCGCGGCAGCGCGTCGGTGACGGTCACCTACCACGTGCCGCTCAACACACCCGTGCGCGGCGTGGAGCCGATGCAGGTGTCGCGCATCCGCCGGTTCGTCGCGGTCGAAAAGGTCGCGGACGGCGAGGTGCGCTTTGGCGAAAAGAGCCAGCTCGAGAGCGGGACGTTCCCGGACCTGCCGTTCGTGCCGCCGCAGACGACGACGTCGAGCGTGGCCGGCGTTTTCGTCGGCACCGGCGGTCCGTGCAAGCTTGGCGTGACGGTCAAGCGCCACGCATTCGAGGAGGTCGCGCCCGCGGTCGTGCACAGCGCCCAGGCGCGGGTGCTCGTCGATCGGTCAGGCAGCGTGCGCACGCTCATGACGTATCGCGTCTACAACCGCAGCGAGCAGTTCCTGCGGCTGCGCCTGCCCGAGGGGGCGACGCTCTACAGCGCGTTCGTGGCCGGCGAGGGCGTGCGGCCGCTCATCGAGGACGGCGCGATTCTGGTCCCGCTGCGCAAGGTGGCGCTCGGCAGCCCGACGTTCGATGTGGATGTCGTGTTCGCCTACGACTCGGCCGAGTTGCGAGCCAAGGATCTGATCGCGCGGGTGCCGGACGTGGAGAAACTCGCCGTTCGACGGACGACGATCTCGCTCTATCTGCCCAAGGGTTTCCGCTACGACTTCGATACCGACATGGAGCGCGTGTTCGAGGCGCAACTCGAAGCGAACCGCGCGACCGATGTCTATCGCGAGATCAAGGACCTCTACGCTGTCGCCGAGCGCGGCAACTTCTGGCAGAAGGAGCGCGCGCTGTCGAACGTGCGCAAGCTCGAGCAGGAAGCGAAGGGGTTGGCCGACAAGCTTCAGTCGCTGCCCGCCAGCAAGGAGCAACGCGCCCAGGTGCGTGCGCAGCAGGGAGCGATTTCCAAGCTGCGCGCGTCGGCGGACCGCCAAACGGTCACGCCGCAACAGCAGTTCAAGTACCAGAGCGCGGGCAAACAGACCGACGCCAACGTCGTCCAACGCTGGGCGAGCAACGAGTCGTCACGGGTCTGGAAGGACGCGGAGGCGCAGGAACAGCGCAAGGACTACGAACTCAAGCGCAACGTGTTTGCGCCGGGGACGCGAGGAGCGGTTTTCTTTAGCGACGCGATCGGCGTGGGCGTGATCGACATCGACCCTTCGCGTCAGCCGTACGCCACCAACGGTCTGCGCCTCGAACCGCAACCGGGCGGCCCGACGACCCCGAGCGAGGACTCGCCGTTCAGCGGTCCGAGCACGAACACCGCCGTCGGCCTGAGTGGCGGCGCAGGCGGCGGCCGCCGTCGTGGAAAGTTCAAACAGCCGCAAGCCGCTGTGCCGCCGGGGCTGCGCGAGCCGACCGACCCCGAAGCTCGACCGCCGCCGCCGAGGAAGCCGAGCACCGCCAACAAGAAGGCCCTTGGTCGCAAGAGCCGCAAACCCGGCGACGAAGGCCGGGGACGAACCACTTCGATCCAGGGCAGCCTCGTGGATGAACTCAAGCGCCTCGATGGCAAGCAGATCGCCGAGTTGGACGGTGTGACCAACGGAACCGACGACAGATCAATCGGCTGGGATGCGGGCAAGCGCAATCGCGTCACGATGGGTGAAACGATCTGGACGGGGAAAGCTGGCGTCGACCATGCCCCCGAACTCTCGTCAGCCAAAGGCCGCATCTCGATTCGCATCGACCTGCCGTTCGACGGCGACATGGAGATCCACCACTTCGCCAAGCTCTCCAACACCGGCGCCATTTCTGTTCACGCCACCGAAGGCGAATCGACAATCTGGGCCGAGCTCGGCACGTTCGCCTTCCTGGCCCTCGGCGCGTTCTGCGTGTTCTTCCGCCGCGGCTAGGACCCCACCACCACCCACTAACCCGCTCGAGGAACCGGATTCCTCGAGCGCCCCCTCCTCGAACGGTTCCTGGACCCAGGCGCCAGCAGCGCAACCTTGGCAGCGCAAACGAGTTGCGGCATTCGAGTGCGGCACGCGTCCCGCACTTCGGGCGTTGGGATCCCGCGGATTGCCCCACCGGCGCGGTTTTGCGTCCGCGAGTGCGGAACCAATGCCGCACTCGCTCGTCATAAGTGGCTGTTCCGGCATGGCTTACATCGGCGTCCTAGGGATCCTGGAACCGTACGGCGGCGGTCGATGGCGGTTGTTATTCGCGGCCGACGCGGTCTAGGAACTCTTGTTCCTCGAGCACCTCGATCTCGAGTTCCTTGGCTTTCTTGAGCTTGGAACCCGCGCCGGGGCCGGCCACGACCAGCGTCGTTTTCTGCGTGACACTCGATCCGACCGTTGCGCCGTGTCTTTGCGCCAACGCCTTCGCGCCGTCGCGGCTCAGGATCTCGAGCTTGCCGGTGAACACGACGACCTCACCGGACAACACGCCGCCCTCGACCTCTTCGGGCGGTTGCGGATCGACCCCGGCGTCCTGCAGGCGCTGCAACATCGCCGCGTTCTCTTCACCTTCAAGAAACACGCGCAGCGACGTCGCGACCTCGGGCCCGACCTCGTCCACGTCGAGCAGTTCCTCCTCCGTCGCCGCAAGCAGCGCGTCGAGACTCTTGTAACGCTGCGCCAAGAGTTCCGAGATGCGCTCGCCGACGTGCCGCACCGCGAGTCCGTTCAGGAAGTTGTGCAACGGCCGCGTCTTGGATCGCGCGATGCCCGCGACGACGTTCTCCGCCGACTTCTGCCCCATGCGCTCGAGCGCCGCGACCGGTTCGACTTCGAGTGCGTAGAGATCGGCGGGGTCCTTGACCATCTCCGCCTCGACCAGTTGGGTGATCAGCTTCGCGCCGAGCCCTTCGATGTCCATCGCGCGCCGCGACGCGAAGTGACGCAGGCGCCCCTCGAGTTGCGCACGGCACGCATAGTTCGGACACCGGCTGACGACCTCGTCCTCCTCGCGCACGGTCGCGGTGCCGCACACCGGGCACTCGCGCGGCATCTGAAACGCCTTGCCGCCCTTGCTCTCGATGACCTTGATGACCTTCGGGATCACGTCACCCGAACGCTCCACCAGAACCCGATCGCCGGGTCTCACGCCGAGTCGCTCAATCTCGTCCTCGTTGTGCAGGCTCGCGTTGGACACCGTCACGCCGGCGATCGATACGGGCTCCAGGATCGCGACGGGAGTCAGCGCGCCGGTGCGACCGACCTGGATCTGGATCTCGTGCAGCGTTGTCGTGCGCTGCACCGCTGGGAACTTCCACGCAATCGCCCACCTGGCCGAGCGCGCGCGTGTGCCGAGCGCGACCTGGTCCTCGAACGCGTCGACCTTGATGACCATGCCGTCGATCTCGTACGGCAGGTCGTCGCGCGCTGCGAGCAACTCGTCATACACCGTCACGACCTCGTCGGCGCTCTGGCACATACGCCCGAGCGGGCTCGTCTTGAGGCCCCACGACCGCACGCCGGAGTAGAAATCCTCCTGGCTCTGAAACGACGCGCCCTCCATCTCGCCGAAGCTGTGCACGAACAGGTCGAGCGGCCGCTGCGCGGTCACCCGCGTGTCCAGCATGCGGATCGATCCGGACGCGAGGTTGCGCGGGTTGGCGTAGATCTTTTCGGAGCCCTCGGCGGCGAGGCGGTCGTTGAGCCTGTGGAAGTCGGACTTCGAGATGAAGATCTCGCCGCGCATGCTCAATCTGGCCGGGACGTCGCCCCGCAGCGCGAACGGAACGCTACGGATCGTGCGCACCGCCACCGTCACGTCCTCGCCCTTCGTGCCGTCGCCGCGGGTGGCCGCGACCTCGAGCCTGCCGTTTTCGTAGACGAGTTCGATGCCGGTGCCGTCGATTTTCGGCTCGACGAAAAAGCGGGGTTCGTCCTCGCGTTTCAGAAACGTCTTGAGACCATCCACCCACTCGCGGAACTCGTCCGGGTTCGTGCAGTTCGCGATCGACAGCATCGGCACGCGGCGCTTGTAGCTCGGCAGGCTGTCCAGCGGCGCGCCGCCGACACGCTGGGTCGGCGAGTCCGGCGTGCGTAGCGCGGGCCACTTCTCCTCGAGCGCCTCCAACTCGCGAAATAACTCGTCGTACTCCGCATCCGCGAGGATCGGGTCATCGAGCACGTGATAACGGTGATCGTGCTCGGCGATCTCGCCCGAGAGCTCCGCGTGGCGCTTCTTGTCCGCAGCCTTCGACACGTCGGGGATTCTAGTCCCCGTCGCGGTCAGCGTTAAAGGCCTTCGAGGTACTCTGGACGGTCTTCGTGATCGGCAAGTTCGGGTGGCCCGCAACGAGCTTCTCGAGCTTGGTGCGTGTCTTCTTGAGGTTGCCCGCGGTCGGCCTCTCCTCGAAGCGCTTCTTGGCCTTCTCAAAGGTCTTGGCAACCCCGATCGCGGCCTTGAGATCCGCGGACTTGCTCATCTCCAAGAGCTTCGCCGCGACCGGCCCGCCGAGTTCGGTGCCCTTCATTTCCTTGTCGAGCACCTTGAGTGTTTTCAGCACGCGGTCCGGTTTGGTGGCGAGCAAACGTGCGACGCCCTCCAGCCGACCGTCGCGATAGGTCGTGAGCGCCGCATACAAACGGTCGAGATCACTCAGGCGTCCGCCGGTTGCGCCCGCAGCGCGCTCCGTCTCGACCTTCTTGACCGCAGCCGCGAGACTCTTCTTGCTGGCGATCTGCTTGGCGAGTTTAGGCGCGTGCTCGTACGGCTCGGCGCCGAGATAGATATCGCCGGACTCCTTCAGGAGTTTGTCGACCCACTCGATCATCTTGAGACCGTCGCCACCGTGGTAGTCGCCGCACATGTGGTGGTGCGCCAGGTTGCCGTGCTGATCGAAGACCATGTAGTACGGCACGTACCCGTTACCCTTGACCTTGGAATGGCGGCCCCGCGAGGTCACTGTCAGGTTGGTGGTGTCGTCCGATAGGCCGTTGCTCTTCATGTAGGCAACGACATTTTCCTTGGTGTCGTTCTGGTTGTGCGCAGCCACCAGGTGGAAGGGCCGTCCTTCGAGGCGCTTGGCCAAACTGACCAAGTGAGGCGTTACCGCCTTACAGCCCACTCACGATCCGTAGATTTCGAACAGGACGACTTTGCCTCTTAGGTCCTTGTGCGAAATCTCCGGGCCGAACCAGTGGATACCGAGGTTCGCATCTTCAATCTTGATCGGGCCGGGATCGACGGGTCCCTGACCGTCCGCGGCCAAGACCATAGCGCCAGCGAGCGCGAGAGCGAGAGCGAGGAGTGTGTTGCGCATCGCGACATGATACTTCGCGCCGGACGCGAGCGCGTGCCTGGACGTTGCCCGAAACGGGGCCTAGAGAATCAGCATCGCGTCGCCGTAGCTGTAGAAGCGGTAGCGGTTCGCGATCGCGTGTTCATACGCTGCGAGCATGGCTTCGCGGCCAGCAAACGCGCACACCAGCAGAAACAGCGAACTCATCGGAAGGTGGAAGTTCGTCATGAGCGCGTCCACCGCGAGAAACGGCTCTCCCGGGTACAGGAACAAATCGGTGCTGCCCGCTTCGGCGCGGATGCCGCCGGTGCGCGCGAGGGTCTCGAGAACACGCGTGGAGGTCGTGCCGACGGTCACGAGCCGACCGCGGTTTTCCTGGATGCTCGCGGCGGCGGCGGCGGTGACCTCGTACTGTTCCCCGTCGACGCGGTGGTCCGCGATGTGGTCGACCTTGATCGGCTTGAAGGTCCCGTAGCCGACGTGCAGCGTGACCTTCGTGTTGGCGATGCCCGCCTCCGCGAGGGACGCGAACAGCTCTTTAGTGAAGTGGAGGCCCGCCGTCGGCGCCGCGGCGGAGCCCTCATCGCGCGCGAACACGGTCTGGTAACGCTCGCGGTCGCCGGGTGTGTCGTCGCGTTTGAGATACGGCGGCAACGGCACGTGGCCGATGCGCGGTAACGCGGCGTCGAGGTCGCCATGAAAACGCACGCGCCAGATACCGTCGCTCGCATCGCGTTCGATCAACTCCGCGCGAATGTCCTCTTCGAGTTCCACGACCTCACCGGGCCGCAGGTGGCGATGCGCCTTGACGAGCGCGCGACACGTTCCGCCGGGCTCGCGACGCAACAGGAGGATCTCGACCTTGCCGCCGGTCGTGCGCCGCGCGAACAGCCGCCCGAACAACACCTTTGTGTCGTTGAGCACCAAGAGATCGCCGCGCGCGAGCCAGCGGGGCAGATCGCGGACGACGGAGTCTCCTAGTTCGCCGCTGGTGCGATCCACGACAAGCAGGCGCGCTTCGTCGCGTCGCTCTGCGGGATGCGATGCAACGAGTTCCGGCGGCAGTTCGAAATCGAAGTCTGACGTTCTCAACGGTTCTTCCGTGTTTGGTGGGCGCGGCCTATCCTGTGCCTGTCCCAGAAGGAGCTTCGATGCGTCACTTTCGTTTCTTGGGTGTACTCGCGGGTCTGGCTGTTGCGAGTCTCGCCGCCGGTTGCACGTTCAATTTCGTGCCCGCTCCGCAACCGTTGAAGCAGCGTACCGTACACGGGACCAAGGGCCCCAGGATTGCGCTGATCGACATCGAGGGCGTGCTGACCGAGGGAGTACAGCAGCCGTTTTTCGGCCCGTCCAAGCCGAGCCTGGTGGCGCGGCTGCGTGAGAGCCTCGCGGAGGCGGCCAAGGACAAGAAAGTCGCCGGTGTCATCCTGCGTGTGCGCAGCCCGGGCGGGACGGTTTCCGCCAGCGAGGTCATGTACCACGAGGTGAAGGCGTTCAAGGAAGAAACGAACAAGCCGGTCATCGCGTACATCCAGGGTGTCGGTGCGTCCGGCGGCTACTACGTCGCGATGGCGGCGGACGA
>JAZFYD010000193.1:0-41530 GCA_036443405.1 Planctomycetota bacterium | reverse complement strand
CGTCCACAACCCAGCTCTCCCCAGGCGCCAACTCCTTTACCTCGATCCCCTCGGGTGTGAATCCCGACGCGTCCTGTACCAAGAGCGGGAATGTCCTGTAGTGAATCGGAATCGCAACTTTTGCGCCGACCCATTCAGCGGCCATCGTCGCGAGCTCCGGGCCCATCGTGAACAGATCGCCGATGGGGAGGCACGCGATATCAGGTTTGTAGATCTCGCCGATGAGCTTCATGTCGGAAAAGAGCCCGGTGTCGCCGGCGTGATAGACGGTCACTCCGCCCATCTTCACGACGATGCCGCACGCGGTGCCCATGTAGCGGCCCTTGTAGGACGAGGAGTGCGTCGCTTCGGTGAATGCGATGGAGCCCCAATCGGTGCTCCACTGGCCGCCCGGGTTCGTGCCGGCCGCGGCGCAGCCCTCTTCCTCCATCAGCACGCTGATCTCATACGGCGCAATGACGGTCGCATCGTTCGCCTTCGCGATCGCGACGGTATCCCCGATGTGATCCTCGTGGCCGTGCGTCAACGCGATTGTCCCGCATTGAATCGCCGCGGCCTCCATCGTCGCGAGCGGCATGCCCGTCAACCACGGATCGATCGCGAGTTTGTTCGCGCCGTCGTCCAACAGAAACCCGGAATGCCCGAAATACGTAATCGTCAGTCCCATGAAGCGTCCTCTCGTTAGTGCGCCGGTGTCGCCGACGACGGACAAGATACCGATTGGAAACGGTCGAAACCCGCTGATTCAGGCGGATTTCTCATTCTTCACCGATGTACCCGCGAATGGCACGCGGATTGAGTTAGTCCCCGGTGAAAGGACAAGACCATGAAGACGATTCTGATTGCCACCCTGATCGCCACTGCAGCGCCCGCGGCCGACGCCGGCGACTGGAGCTTCGGGATCTCCTTGGGCTCGCGCAACCGCATCGAGCTGCGCACGCACCGCCACCGGGAGATTTCGACGCACCATCGCGTCTTCGTCCCCGGCCACTACGACACCCACCGCCGCGCCGTGCACGTGCCCGCACGCTACGAGCGCCGCTACTTCCGCGCCGAGTTCGGCATCCGCTATGACGCATGCGGCAATCGCATCCGCGTCGTCGTCCGCCCGGCCGGATACCGAAACGTCCTGGTGCGCGCCGCCCACACCGACTACGTGAGCGAGCGCCACTGGGTTGCCGGCTACTGGAAGGTCGTCGACCACCGGCGCGACCATCGTGTCTCGCACCGCGGCCACCAGCAGCGCCGTCACGACCGCCATCACGACCGACACCGCAATCGCCAACACAGCGACCACGCCGTGCGCATCAGCTACGGGAGCCGGGACTCCAGCCGGGCCAACAAGAGCTCCGGCAGGGATTCCCGCAGTCACACTGACAAAGGCAATAAACGCGACCGCGACGACCATCGCAGCCGCCGAAGCTAGCCTTCCTCCTTCTCACGCCGACTCTAGACCGCGCGCTCCACCCGGGCGCGCGGTCGCTTTTTTTCACGCGTCCGGTGCGGCGACGAAGTGATCGGCCATCACCTCGGCGCGATAGTCGAAGATGCGATCGAGGGTGCGGCGAACGAACGGGTGAACCAACGCGCCGATCGGTCCGTACGGCATCCGGTAGGTGACGACGTCGCGCATCAGCGTTCCGGTCTCGACGGCTTTGAACTCGTGCACGTGGTGCCACGCTTTGAACGGGCCCGCCTCGGCCGCATCCGTGAACCCGCGGGGGCGGTCGAAGCTGCGGATGCGCGTGCGCCAGCGAAACGGGATGAAGAACAGCCTGAACTTGTAGTCGAGTTGCGATTCGGCCTCGATTCGGTCGGGCATGCCGACGACCTGGAAGCGCAGAAATGCCGGCGCGATGCGCTGCAGGTTTTCCGCGCGGGAGAAGAACTCGAACACGTCGTCCGGCGGGCACGACAGAAGCTGCTCGCGGCTCAGGACGTGTTCTTTCACGGCCGGTTCCCGAGGTCGGACAGAATCGTTCCGACCAGCGCCGGGCCGGCGAAGATCATCGCGGAGTAGATCTGTAGGAGCGACGCACCCGCATCGAGCCGTGAGCGCGCTTCGGCACCGCTGTCGATGCCGCCGGCCGCGATCAGTGTTTGCTCGGGGGCGAGATGCGAGCGCAAATCGGCGAGCACGCTTCTGGCACGCGCTGCGAGCGGACGTCCGGAAAGCCCGCCCTCGAACTCGCTGATGCCGGCGGGCCTTTCCAACGTCGTGTTGGTGGCGATCACGCCGCGGCATTTCGATGCGCGGACCGCGCCCGCCGTCTCCCGCAGCGCGTCCTCGTCGAGATCGGGGCTGAGCTTGACGAACACCGGGACGTTGCCGGCCGCGTCGCAGACCGTGCCGAGCAGATCGGTCAGGTACTGCGGCGTCTGCAGGTCGCGCAGGCCCGGCGTGTTGGGCGAGGACACATTCACCGCCCAGTAGTCGGCGACGGCCCGGGTCGCTTCAAGGGCCGCGACGTAATCGTCGGCGGCCTTTTCGTGCGGCGTGTCCTTGTTCTTGCCGAGGTTGATGCCGATGACGTCGCCCGGTTTCTTGTCCCGCGCGAGCCGTGCGGCGACGACCGCGGCGCCCTCGTTCGGAAACCCGAGCTTGTTGCCCAGAGCGTGTTCCTTGGGGAACCGCCAGAGCCTTGGTGAGGCGTTGCCCGGCTGCGGCCGCGGCGTCACGGTGCCGAACTCGAAGTACCCGAAACCGATCGCGCGCCAGAACGGGAGCGCCACACCGTTCTTGTCGAAGCCGGCGGCGAGGCCGAGCGGGTTCTTGAACTTGAGCCCCGCGACCTCGAGCGATTGGCCGTCCGGTGCGCGCGCGCCGACGAGCGAGCCGAGCAGACCTCCGCCGATCTTCGCGGACCAGAGGCCGAAGCCGTGCGCGCGCTCGGGTGGCAGTGCAAACAAAAGCGGGCGAACAAGTCCGTAGGGCAGCGGCACAATCGAAGAGGATAACTACGAACACCAGTGCTCTCGCGGCATAATGGGCGGTTCAAAATGGAGACCTACGAAAGCCCTCTCAGCGGTCGTTACGCCAGTACGGACATGAAGGCGCTTTGGTCGCCGGCCCACAAGGCGCGGCTCTGGCGGCGGCTCTGGCTCCATTTGGCCGAATCGCAACAGGAACTCGGGCTGTCGATCACGGACACCCAGCTCGAGCAGATGCGCGCGCATCTCGACGATGTGGACCTCGCGGACATCGCGGTGCGCGAGAAGGAGCTGCGCCACGACGTGATGGCGCACCTGCACAGCTTCGGCGCGCTCTGTCCGGACGCGAAGGGGATCCTGCACTTGGGCGCGACGAGCGCGTTCATCCAAGACAACGCCGATCAGTTGCTTCTGAGAGAGGCGATGGAGCTGACGCGCCGCCGCCTGGTCAACGCGATCGCGGCGTTGCGCGAGTTCGCGGCGGAGTGGGCCGGCGAGCCGACGCTCGGGTACACGCACTTCCAGCCCGCGCAGCCGACCACCGTCGGCAAGCGCGCGACCCTGTGGCTCCAGGACTTCGTCACCGACCTCTCGGATCTCGAGCGCACGATGGCGGAAATGCCGTTCCGCGGCGCGAAGGGCACCACCGGGACGCAGGCGTCGTACCTGACACTGTTCGAGGGCGACGGCGACAAGGTCCGCCGCCTCGACGCGCTTGTCACGAAACGCGCGGGGTTCGAGACGAGCGTGGCGGTCTGCGGCCAGACCCTCAGCCGCAAGGAGGACGCGCGCATCGCCAACGCCGTGTCCGGCATCGCGCTGTCGGCGCACAAACTCGGCAACGATCTGCGGTTGTTGCAACACCTCGGCGAGATCGAGGAGCCGTTCGGCAAGTCGCAGATCGGTTCGAGCGCGATGGCGTTCAAGAGAAACCCGATGCGCGCCGAACGCATGTGCGCGCTGAGCCGGTTCGCGATCACGTGCGCCCAGAACCCGGCGTACACCGCCGCGACCCAGTGGTTCGAGCGCACCCTCGACGACAGCGCCAACCGCCGCCTGTCCATGCCGGAACTGTTCCTGACGATTGACGGAGTGTTGCAACTCGTCCTCGACGTCGGCCGCGGCCTGGTCGTGCACCCCAAGGTGATCCAGGCGAACCTGAAAAAGCAGCTCCCGTTCCTCGTGACGGAGACGCTACTGATGGACGCCGTGAAAGCCGGCGGCGATCGCCAGGAGCTCCACGAACAGATCCGCGTTCACAGCCGTGCGGCGGCGGATCGATTGAAAGAGGGCGCAGCGGACAACGATCTGTTCGAACGCTTGCGCGGAGACGCGGCGTTCGCGGGTGTTGCGGATCTGCTCGCGACGGAGCTGGATGCGAGGAACTTCACCGGACGGGCGGAGGCTCAGGTGGGGGAGTTCTTGGCGGAGTTTGTGGACCCGTTGTTGAGGGAGCGGGAAGGGCTGCTTGGGGGGGAGGCTGAGGTGAACGTTTGAGGTTCAGCCTTAAGACACTCTGAACATTCCCTTCTCATCCACGGTCTCTGTCCCGGCAATTTTTCCTGCCGCCCGCTGAGTCTTCACCAACCCAGGAAGTGGGTGGCGGCGCAAAGAGACGTGCCCCAAGCGGGGACTACGGCCATTTCGTGATAATCGAGGGATGTGGGGCGGCGGTGGGTCCCGGCGGGGAGGCGCGAGGCCCTTGATCGAAACGTCGGTTGGCACGATAATTTCACTTAGCAGTCGAGAAAGGTGGATGTTTAGAAACATGGACGTACCTACCCCTGGACCGATCCCGCGCATCCAGCGCATCACACGGGAGGAGTTCGCGCGCGACTATGAGTCGCAGAACAAGCCGGTCATCATCGAGAACCAATTCGACTGGGAGGCGCTGGACCTCTTCCGACCCGAGTGGTTCGCTGAGACCTTTGGCGACAGAGAGTTCAATGCGGTGGTGAAGCTGCCCGTCAAGGGAGCGCCGGGTTTCCACGTCGTGGACGGCTCGCTCCGTAAGGTCACGCTCTCCGAATTCACCAAGATGATGCACGAGAGCGAGAACCCCTGCTACATCCGTCAGTCGGCCGTGACGAACTTTCCGGGATGCGAGAAGTACTTCAATTTCGGCGATCTCGTCAGTCTCAACGGCACTGAGAGCATCGCGAACCTCTGGATCGGCTCCAAAAACACCAACTCCAGCCTGCACTTCGACGAAGCCGGGGGTTTGTTCGTGCAGGTCTGCGGGCGCAAGCGCGTGAAGCTCTACCCGCCCGAGGAGGCCAAAAACCTCTACGCGTTCCCGGACAACGTTGGCACGAGCCGCGTCGACCCCTACCACCCCGACCTAGACAAGTACCCGCGCTTCGCCAAAGCGCGAGGGTTGGAAGGTGTCGTCAATCCCGGTGAGTTCCTCTTCATCCCAACGACCTGGTGGCATCAGTTGCGCTCTCTCGATCCGTCGATCTCAATCAACTGCTTCTACGGCAAGTGCTCCACGGCGAGCATTCTCAAGGTCGTCGCTGCGACGGGACTGTCCAGCTGGTTCGCGGTCGCGCGCGATTTCTTCTGGCTCGGCCTTCTGCACCGGAAGTACGAGACGAAGCTCCTGGCGGAAACACCGACGGGGAAGCACTTCTATGACTTGGTCGCGGGCGCGCTCAAGCGCCGGTTGGGCGTCGGCAGCTAGGCAGCGCCCTCCGAGGCTGAACTCCGCTGACTGCTTGTCGCCGCGCGGGCACTTCGGGCTTCCGGTTGGTGTCCAGCGCGTCCGTAATGCCGTCGACGAAGGTGAGGTGCACCCTGTCGTGAGAGCGAACCGAGCCGACCGGGAGAGGAAAGGCTGCAGACAAAGCGGCGACAAAGTTCCGCCCCAGTTCGGAACAAAAAAAGCCGATAGGGACTCCAGGACCGGAAAACGGCCCTCGATGGCTATATATTGGTCACCAAGGCATGAAGCGTCGCAAGAAGGACAAAACCCCTGCTGAATCGGCGTCGGAAACGCCCGAAAATCAGCCTGTAGAGCGGACTTCAGAGGAATCCGCCGAGGCGGCGTCCTTCGATACGGGGCCGCTCCGACCGGGCCCTCATGGGGCTGAGGCGCGTACCACTGCCGAGGAAGAGCAGATCCGCGCTGCGTACGAGCGTGCGGCGCGAGAGAGCCGGCGTGGATTTCAGGAGATCACGCCCAAGCCGGTGACGGCGGCCGAGGCGGTGAGCAGCCTGACCACTGAAGACCAAGGTGTAAAGGCGAAGCCGCACAAGAGCCGCGCGTGCTTCGTGGCGACGGCCGCGTATGGCGATCCCGACGCACCCGAGGTCGAGCGCCTGCGCCGCTTCCGCGACGAACGTCTGCTGACCAACCCCGTCGGCACCGCGTTCGTGAAGGCGTACTACAAGATGAGCCCGCCCATCGCGCGTTTGATCGCGCGTCATCCGTCACTGCGCACCGCGGTTCGCAAGACGCTGAACGCAATGTTCAGCAGAGCCGCGTTGTAAGTGCAGCCCGTCCCGTCTGAGGCGAGTTCCTGGCACCGTTTTGGGCTGACCTACTTCAGTTCCCACACGATCTCCCACTCTTCGACCACCTCGATGCTTGCCCCCTCGTAGGGCAGCGGCCGCGCCGCTTCGATGCGGGCCGTGCCGTCTTCGCGACGTTCGTACAAGAGTGGTTTGCCGGTGAACGGGTCCAGCGGACTACCGGTCAGGTCGTCCGGGAAGCTCCCATGTTTCTTTCGATGAATCAACGCGTCGAGGCCGGCGCGCGTGACCGCGACGTGCGCGCGGAGGTCCCGCATTTGCTCGGCGTAGTACGCCAACGGCACGCCCGCGACCGTGGAAAAGACGTAAGGCAGTCCGCGATCCGGTTTCGCGGTGTTCTCCAAATCGGCGAGGCTAGCGCTGCCAAGGAGCCGCGCCGCTTTTTCGTAGTCCTCGATCAGGTAGATGCCGTCCTGAATCGCGAAGGGCCGTAGGACCCACGAGCTCAACAGCCACTCGACCGTCTTCTGTGCGTTCGTTGGTTCCTTTGGCTCGTCGCCCATCACGTCGGCCAACGAGATCTCCCGTATGGCGGGAATGGGACTCCCCCCCTCGATCCAGTCCCGGCTCATGCGCAGTGCGTGCGCAAGATCTCCGCGCACGGCACCGACAAACGGCTCAATAGCGACGGCACTGGCAAGGAACGGAGCCAGCCGTTCCTCTGCGGGATCCGGATCGAACGAGGGTGCGACGGAGATCCTCTGCAACGTGCCCATGGCGTAGCTGTACGTGGAAACCCTGCGTATGTAGAGAGACGTGCACGCCGGAGGAAGGTGATCCGCGAAACGGAATATGGTCTCGACGCAGCGAAGGGCCTCGTGAGCATCGCCCTCACGCGCTTTTTTCTCCGCGTAATTCATGAGCAGGTCGTTCGCGGCCCAGCCCAACCCAAGCAGGGTGCGCCACCGATCCCGGTTGTCGTCCGCCCAGCCCACGTCGAACGCCCACGACGGTCGTTCGGCGGCCTCGTGCAACAGCGCAACGACGTGCGACTTCGACTCGAGCCAGTCCGCGGCTTCTTTGTAGTCCTCCGGTTCGAGATACTCCGGGTCCGGATCCTCGATCGCGTCGGGGCGACGCCCGATCATTTCCGCGGCCTCGGCGTACAACACGGCCGCGTTTTCTTCGTCCGGGATGGGCGCATCGTCGAGGTCGGCCACGTTCACCGGATGGCCCGCATCGCGCAGCGCCTGCAGCCGATCCTCGAACTCCGCCCGCAGCGTTTCTGTCCAAATCAGCCAGCCCGCGATCGACAGTGCGACGAACAGCGCCAGAAGCCGCCACTTTCTCGTCCAGATCCACCGCCACATGCGGCCAGTTTATCCGCCTGCAGCGTGGCGCGCGCTGCGGGCGCGCCCATGACTCGTTCGGGACCAAACGTGGGGTAGCATCGCTCCGATGCGGATTGTTGTGCTCATCATCTTGGCGGGGCTTGGTGTCGCCGCGGTTTCGATCTTTCTCGGCGAGGCCGATCACGAGCGTCGGCGCCTACGGAAGGCCGAGGCCGATGCCCTCGCGGCGAAACAGGACGCGGCCGCGGACGAGAAACCCGCCGAGACCGAGCCGGCGAAGGACGGCGTGCGCGTCAAGGTCACCGTCAAGACGGCCGACGGTAAGCCGATCGTGGACGGCGAGGCGCGGGTGCTCATCGGATACGACCTGAAAAAGCGCGAGTGGTTGGGCGGCGAACTGCGCACGGACGAAAACGGCGAGGTCGAAGTCCCGATGCCCGAGGGCGGCGGCATCCTGTTTGTCCGTCACCAAAAGTTCCGCCTGAAACAGCACTGGCTCAGGGTGGGGTACACCGACCCCATCGAGATCGTGCTCGACCCCGGCGCGCCGCTGCGTGTGATCGTGTTCGATCCCGGCCGCAAGCCGCTGGCCGGCGTCGAGGTCACGGTCCGCCTCGACGAGGAGACCGGCGTTGCCGGCATGTGGAGTTGGAAGGACGACGCGCAACTCGACGGCGCGCGAACCGATAGCGACGGTGTGGCGCGTCTCGGCGCGGCGCCGGTCGGACAGATCGTCGTGCGCGCATCGCACACCGACTTTGCGCCCACGAACAAGTCGATCGTGATCAACGACCTCGAGCCGGTCGAAGAGGTCATCGTGCTCGACCTGGGCGGCACCGTCACCGGCTCCGTCTTGTCGCCCAACCGCGATCCCGTCGGCGGCGCGCGCGTGCACCTTCGCGGGGACGATACGCGCTACACCAAGACCAAAGCCGACGGCACGTACATCCTCGAGGCTCTCCCGATCGGGGCTGTCGAGGTCGTCGCGCGCGCCGACGGTTTCGGCCCGGGCTACTTCGGCGACGAACTCGGCTGGGGCGAACCCGTGCCGATTCGTCTGAAGTCCGGCGAGACGCAGACCGGCATCGACATCGTGCTCAGCCAGGCTGCGTATCTGCGCGGCCGCATCGTGATGAAGGACAAGACCCCCGTCGAGGGCGTGAACATCAACCTCGGCGTTTCCGGAAACGTGCTGCGCGACCGGAGCGCGTCCGTCGTCACCGATAAGGACGGCCGGTTTGTGCTCGGCCCGTGGGGCGTGCGCAAGAAGTCGCGTGTCTGGCTCTCGTTCTGGTCCGTGAAGCACTCCGTCGCGAACAAGCAGACAGACATGCAACCCGGCGAGGACAAGGATCTCGGCGAACTGATCGCGAGCCTGCGCGGCGTCGTGCGCGGCACGCTGCTCGGCCCGGACGGCAAACCGACGGGAGAGGGGTCCGTCTGGGCGTCAGGCGGCGGTCGCACCGAGATGCGAGAGGACGGGACGTTCGAAATCACCGGCGTGCCTGCGGGCGAGTTCGTGCTGCGTGGCACGCGCGGCAAAAACGGCGAGTTCACCGCGCGGAGCGACAAGCTGAAGATCGCGAACGGTCAAGTGCTCGAGGGCATCACCGTTCGGCTTTCCAAAACGCAGGTGATCTCTGGCGTTGTGCTGACGCCGACCGGCGAACTGCGCGCGAAGGTGAGCGTCGGCATCGTGAAGGCCGACCTCGAACCGCCCTATAAGTCCGGCGCGCTGAATCGCGTCACGACGGATTCGGACGGCAAGTTCAGCGTTCGTGTTTCGCAGGACGGCGAGTACAGGGTCGGCGTGACCGATTGGATCGACGGCGGGTGGGGGTTTCACGCCGAGTCGCCGCCGACGACGGTGGACGCCGGCGCCGAGGGCGTCGAGCTGACGTACCCGGTGCTCGGCGCGGTCCTGAAGGGCAGCGTGGTTTCCAAACGCGACGGCAAGCCGATCAAGAAGTTCCAGGCGAACTTCGTCTACTTCAAGAGCTTCATTCCGTGGAACGTCGACATCAACCAGATCGAGGATGCGCAGGGGCGTTTCCAGGGCGAGGTCGATGAACCCGGCAGTTGGGCGGTCGATGTTTCCGCCCCGGGCCACGCTTCGTTTCGCACCCAGGCGTTCGCGCTGAAGCGCGGCGAGATCAAGGACGTGGGTGTGATCCGGCTCGGCGACGGCGGCATCATCCGCGGCAAGGTGCTCGATCACACCGGTCGGCCGGTCCAGTACGCGCGCATCAACATCCTGAGCCCGAAGATGGAGACGAACTCCAACCAGCCGTTCACGGACCGCGAAGGCGCGTTTCACGTGGCCGGGATCGCGCCCGGCCTCTACACCGTGTTCGCCGTGTCGCCGAGCCACCCGCTCGGCATCGTGCGCAACATCGACGTGAAGGAGGCGGTGGAGACGGTCGTCGATGTGCAATTCCTCCAGTCGTCGCCGCTTCACGTGCGCGTGCGCGACGCCGAAGGCAATCCACTGGAGGGTGTGAAGTTCATCTACACGTTCGACGCGGTGCGGCCGCTGACGAGCGACATGTTCCGGAGCTATCTGCCGCCGGGATACGGCGGCCACAAGACCGGACCGGACGGCCGCCTCGTCAAACCGGCGCTCCCGCCCGGCCCGATCTCGATCACGCTGAAGAAGACGGGGTACCGACCCCGGCGCAAGACGATGGACCTGAAACCGGGCGAGGTGAACCAACTGGATGTGCGGCTGCAGGCCGAATAGGGCTTCGACCGCGGCTCCAACGCCGTCAGGGGTTGGGCCAAAGATTATCCTGAACCAGGGCGCGCGAGCGCGGCAATGAATCGGTAGCGAGACATGAACTCTCAATCCTCGTTTCCCGATCCCGAGCATTTGCTCAGCCACGCCGCGTTCTTGAAGAACATCGCGCGCAGCCTCGTCCTGGACGACGGGCAGGCGGACGATGTCGTGCAGGAGGCCTACCTGGCGGCGCTCCAGAAGCCGCCCCCGACGGGGCCCACCGGCGCGTGGCTCGGCAAGGTCGCCAAGAACCTCTCGTTGATGCTCCGCCGCGGCGAAGGCCGTCGCGGGCAGCGTGAGCGCGCGGTCGCCCGGCCCGAGCCCGTTTTGGACACGCCCAGCGAGATGGCGGTGCGCGTCGAGGTCCAGCGCAAGGTGGCCGAGGCGGTGGAAGCACTCGCGGAGCCGTATCGCTCCGCGATCATGCACCACTTCTTCGACGGCTTGTCCGCGGACGAGATGGCGCGCCGAGACAGCGTTTCCATCGAGACGGTGCGCACACGGCTGAAGCGCGCGCGGCAGAAGCTGCGCGGCATGCTCGATGAGGGATACGGCGGGGATCGAAGGGCTTGGAGTCTCGCGCTCCTTCCTCTTTTACGGTCGGACAAACTCGCGGCGGTTGCCGCGGGCGCGACGGCCACAACCCTGACCCTGGCCATGATCCTCAAATCCAAACTCACTCTCACCGCCGCGCTGCTGATCGCATGCACGGCCCTTCTGTTCACCCTGCAATCCGCCGGCGGCAATGGCCCCGGCGACACGGTCCGCCGCACGGATTCCACAGGCGACATCGCGAAAGGCCGCGATGCGGCTACCGGCCTGCTCGGTGGCACGGCCGACGGCTCGCAAAACACCGACGCCCAAGATCGGAGCGCAAATCGCGCTGCGATCGAAACGGTGTCCATCCGCGGCGTCGTCAGGAACGATCTGGACGCCCCCGTCGAAGGCGCAGAGTTGGTGGATGCCACGGGCAAGACCGTCGCTACCAGCAACGCCGCCGGGCAGTTCGAGGTGCCCGTTGCGCAAAAGGGCGTGACGACGATGCAAGCGCGTGCCGCCAAGCACGTGCCGCAGGATTTGCGCCTGCTTCCGCTCACCGAGCATGAATTCGAAATCACGCTGCAACGCGCCGGCGGTCTGCTGCTGCGTGTGGTCGATCCGCGCGGCGCCGGTGTCGCCGACGTCCTGATCGAGCTCGTGCCCATGACCTGGAACATGACGCAGGAGGGCCGCGAACCGATCCTCGCGAACGCGGACGGCAACGGCGTGCTGGAAAGGTCCGACCTCGCGGCGCGCAACTATCGCGCGGTCGTCAACGACCCCCGGTTCGCCCGCGCCGTCATCGACATCGAACTCGAGCGCGATAAGGTGTTCGAGCGCGAGATCAAGCTGACCGCCGGCGGCGTGATTCGCGGTCGCGTGCTCGACGCCGACGGCGCTCCGGTGAGCGGCGCGAAAGTTCGGCCGATGGACGACGCTCGCCGCGTCGGCATTACCGACGCCGACGGCCACTACGCGCTGAACGCGATGGCGGCCGGCGAGGTCTTCCTGATGACGGATGCCGGCGAGCGCGGCTTCGCGATCTTCGGCAATCACACGGGTTGGGGCCGCCCGGTCGCGGTGCCGGTGAAAGAGGGCGAGACCGTTGTCGGCATCGACATGCAACTCGGCGGCGTGACGTTCGTCACCGGTAAGGCGCTCGACGACGGTGGCGAGCCTGTTCCGGGCATGGACGTCAGCGTTGCGACGGGCGTCACCGATCTGCAGCACAAGGTCGTGACCCAAGCCGACGGATCGTTCCGGAGCGGCCCGCACAGCTTCCGCGACCGCCGCGAGGTGGTGCTGCGCTATCGCGTCCGCGGCACTTCGTTCCGCTCGACGATCCAACTCGCGAAGGCTCCGGGCGCCGAACTCGACGTGGGCACGCTGGAAATCAAGCGCGCGGGCACGGTCGCCGGCATCGTGGTCCACGCGGATGGCACACCGGTCCGTGGCGGCGAGGTCCGGGTGAACCAGTGGGGAGTCACGATGGTGCTCGTCGACGGGACCTTCGAGGTCACCGGCCTCGAGCCCGGCAAGGAAGTCCATCTTGTCGGCCATGTCGACGTCAACGGCCAGCGCCGGATGACGAAGAAGCAGTCGGTGCAGGTCACCGGCGGCGAAACGACCAAGGGCGTGCGTTTGGTGATCGCCGATACGTTCAGCGTCGAGGGGCGTGTGTTTGGCGCCCAGGGAGAGCCGCGGCCCGGCGTGTGGGTGGGCGCGGTTTCGCCGAACGCGAAGCCTCCGTTCTCGCTCGACAAGTACCCGGTCGCGGCCACGGACAAGGAAGGCCGGTTCCGCATCGACGGTCTCATCCCCGGTCAGTATCGCGTCGGGATCGCCGACCACGGCGTCGGCAACTTCAAGCTGGCGGGCGAGCCCGAGGCGCGACTGGTCAAGGCCGGCGCCGCGGGTATCGAGTTCGAGGTACCGCTCGCCGGCGCCGTGTTGTCCGGCAAGGTCCTGTCCGCGCTCGACGGAAAGCCGCTGAAGAGTTTCCAGGTGTGGTTCTATCCGGGCGGCAGCCAGAACCCGCGCGAGGTTTCGTCGGGGTACAAGGGCGCGTTTCGCAACGAGGTTGAAATGGCAGGCAAATGGGTCATCGAGATCCGTGCGAACGGCCACGCCAACACGCGCTTGCCCGCGGTCGAGCTGAAGGCGGGCGAGCGACTGGATCTTGGTGTGACCACGCTGCCGACGCAGGGCTCGATCGAGGGCACCGTGCTGGATGCGACCGGCGCTCCGGTTCCGTTCGCGCAGGTGCACGGCCTCGACATGACGATGAAGTCGACGCCCACGTCGCCGTTCACCGGACCCGACGGAACGTTCACGCTGCCGGGCGCGTCGCCGGGATACAACATCGTGTTGGTCGTCTCGCCCAAACATCCGCTCGGGATCTTCCCCGGCGTGATCGTGCCGAAGAGCGGCGCCGCGAAGCTCGAGGCGAAGTTGCAGGCCGCAGCGGTGCTCGAGTTGATCGTGACGGACCCGCAGGGACAGCCGATCCCGCGCGCCAAGCTCGTGTACACGTACCCGGAGCTGATCCCGCTCAACAGCGAGATGGCCGAGGGCTACGAACCGCCCAGTTACGGCTCCAACTTTGCCGATCTGGCCGGTGTGATCCGCAAGCCGTTCCTCGCCGTCGGCAAGCTGATGATCCACGTGAAAGCGAAAGGCTTCACGGGCGTCCGCAAGACGGTCGCGCTAGACTCGAAACAGGCAACGCGCCTGGAAATCCGAATGCAGCCCGCCCGCTGATTTTTCACACGGGCGTGAAGACAAAACGCGGGGGGCGGCATCTTTCAGTGCCATGACGATGAAACGCCGCTCTCCGCTTCGTTCTCCCAACTCCGACGCCGGGTCCGCCGCTGACGCGGATGCTCTGCTCGCGCACGCCGGTTTCCTGCGCGCGCTCACGCGCGGTCTGCTGCTCGACGACCAGCAAACCGACGATGTCATCCAGCAGACGGTCCTCGCGGCGATGTCGCGCGAACGCGCACCGCGAAACCCGCGGGCCTGGCTCGCGACGGTCGCGAAGAACTTCGCGCGGATGACCGCACGCACAGAGAGCCGTAGATCGCAGCGCGAGCGCGCGGCCGCGCGACCCGAGAGTGGCGACGGTGGCGGGTCTCCGTCAGCGACCATCGAGCGCCTCGAGGTACAGCAACGGGTGGTCTCCGCGGTCAAGGCGTTGGACGAACCGTACCGCAGCACGATCGTGCACCGCTTCTTCGACGATCTCTCCCCCAAGGAGATCGCAGCGCGTGACGGGGTGCCCGTCAAGACCGTGCACACGCGATTGCGTCGCGCCCTCGAACAGCTTCGCGGCCGGTTGGATGCCGAACACGGCGACCGGCGTGCTTGGGCGCTCGCGCTCCTACCGGCGCTGGCCGGCGAGGGCGCGGCGGCGGCCACGACGATCGGCACAGGCACGCTGCTCAAGGCCGGACTCGCGGCCGCGGTTTTCGCCGCCGTGTTGTTGGTCTGGCGCGGCTCCGACAGCGAGACGGCCGCTTCGCGGCGCCAGGCCTCCGACCCTGCGGTCGCGACGGCAGCCTCGACGACGGCGGCGAAGAAGGCCGCGGCCGGGGAAGCGCCGCCGATCGAAGCCGGCGTCAAACCGCCCGAGACGCTGACGATCCGCGGCATCGTGATGAACCGGTCCGGAACGCCCGTCGCCGGCGCACGGGTCGGTGTGGTGTTTCCCGACGGCCCCGCGGTGACAGCGGGCGCCACGCGCTATCGCAGCGCGGCCGACGGTACGTTCGCGGTGCCCGATGTCGCAGCGCGCGATCTCGCGACGGACGGACTCGTGCTGCAGGCGTTTCACCCCGAATACGGATCGTCGTCGGCCATGATCCCCCTCGACGGCAGCCTCGTCCGAGTGCATCTGATGCGCGGCACGCCGCTCACCGTGCTGGTCCGTACTCCCGACGGCGCGGCACAGGCCGGCGCCCGCGTGCGCGTGTTCCAGTCGACGTATTTCGACCCCCGCACCAAGGAGATCCGGGGGTATGCGCGCACCCTGGCCGCCGACGGCAACTTCTATCTCCCGCTCGCGGGATTCGGCACGACCGGCCGCGACGGCAAGGTGTCACCGGGCGGCGTCCCCATCGGCGACATCATCGTGGAGGCGCTGCACGCGGACTTCGCGCCCAGACGGATCGACGTCGAGATCAAGGACTTGGACCCGCGCACGGTCGAGGTCACGCTCACGGATGGCGGCGCGATCGCCGGTCGCGTCCTGAACGAACAGGCCCAACCGGTCGCCGGCGCGCGCGTCCGGGTGCGCGAGTACCCGGGACGGTTCGCCACGAGCAATACCCGCGGCGAATACCGGCTCGAACGGATCGAACCCGGCGAGGTCGAGTTGTTCGTCGAGGACGACGACGGCGGATTCGGATTCTCCGGTGGCGACGACGGGTGGGGCGGCCACACCAAGCTCGACGTCGAAGCGGGCGCCGTCCGCGAAGGCGTCGACATCGTGATTCGCCGCGCGGCGTTCCTGCGCGCCCGCGTCATCGACGATCTGGGCGCTCCCGTTTCCGGATATTCGGTCCACGTGGATCTCGACGGCGCGGTGCCGTCGGGTCGCAGCGCGCGCAGCGACGCCGCCGGTGTCGTGCACATCGGTCCGTTTGCCGTGCAACGGCTGGCGGCCGCGCACGTGCGCAGCTACGGTCAGAGTCATCGGCCGCGCGGGGACAAGGATGTCGCCGTGTCGCCGGGCGGGGTGACCGATGCCGGCGATCTGGTCGTGGACCGCCGCGGCGTCGTCGCGGGCGTCGTTCTCGACGGCGACGGCAAGCCGGTCGCCGGTGTGTGGGTCGATTGGGATGGCGGCGGTTCGCTCACAGACAAAAAGGGACGCTTTGTTGGCCTCGCCGGCCCGGGGCGCGTGCAGATCGAAGCGCGTGGCGAGGTCGGCGGCGTTTGGCAGACGGCGATCACGAGCCGCAAGATCGAGGTCGGCGGCCGCGCCGATGGCGTCGAGATCACGCTGCAGGCGCCGGCCAGCATCTCGGGGCTGGTCGTGGACGAGGGTGGCGCGGGGGTGTCCGGCGTGGGTGTCGCCTGCATCGGTGAGCACGGCCGCGTCGGATCGGGCGGCATGCGCTGGATCTACCAGTATGACGGTGTCGTCGGGATGGGCGACGTGTGGGGTACGCGCACGAACATGGACGGGCGTTTTGAGTTCAATCACCGGCCCGCGGGGCGTTATCGCATCGGGCTCGTCGACCTGCGCACAGGGCGTTTTGTGAAAGACCCCACGCCGCAAATCGTCGAGACCGGCTCCGAGGTGCGCTTCGTGATGAAGGTGCTGCACGCCCGCATCGAGGCGCGCGTGATCTCGCGCAAGACGAAGCAACCGCTCGACCACGTCACGATTCGTGCGTACCGGTTCGACGGCGTCCTTCCGCGGCGCATCGCGACGACCGAGGGTGTCCCCGGCGCCGAATGCGCCATCGAGTTGCCGGCGCCCGGACGGTTCCTGGTCGAGTTTCGTGCGCCGGGCCACGCGCCGTTTCGCACAAGGCCGTTGGACGTCCGCGGCGGCCAACGCATCGATCTCGGCGACGTCCCGCTCGGTGGCTTTGGAAAACTCGCGGGCGTTGTCCGCGACGCCGCCGGGCAGCCCGTGCGCCACGCGCGGATCTACATGATGAGTGACAAGCTCGAGCTGAAGGCCGGCGACACGATGACCGATGCCGACGGCCGGTTCGTGATCGAGAGTGTCACGCCCGGTGTGCACGGCGTATTCGTCGTCTCGCCCAAACATCCGCTCGGGATGAAGCTCGGTGTCCGGGTCGAGGAGGACAAGACCGCGGCTATCGAGGCGGCGTTGGCGGAGTCCGCGCCGCTCACGATCACGGTGGTCGGCGAGGGCGACCGGCCCATCGCCGGTGCGAAGCTCACCTACTCCTGGGACGCGATCCATCCGATCAGCAGCGATCAGTTCGGCGGATATGAACCGCCGGGTTACGGCGCGAACCTGTCCGACAAACAGGGCCGCATCAAAAAGCCGTTTCTGCCGACGGGCGCGGTGCGGTTGCGGCTTTCGAAAGACGGCTATGTGACCGCAGCGCGAACCGTGAACCTGGCCGCCGGCGTTCCGTCGGATCTCGTGGTCCGCCTCAACAAGAAATAGCGCGCACGCGGAAGTCGTAAGCGGCGTCCCCACAACCACTTCCGTCGGCGCCGCCGGCCGCGTCGGTCTTTGCCTGCGAAGTGGCGAACGCGCGGCCGATCTAATTCTCCAGACACCTCATGATCGATCTCGACACCTTGCGGCGTCGGGCCGCGGAGTCCATCCGGACTCATCGCCCGGCGCTGATCGCGTTTTCACTCGCTGCGCTCTCCTTCATCCTTGCGGGCATTCTCATTCTCACCCCCGGCGTGGCCGAAGGCGCCGCCGACGGAAGTTGGGCGCGCCAGCTGGCGCGCGTCGTTGCGATCTGGTTCGGCCCCGCGTCGATCCTGCTCATCGTCATCACCGGGTTGCACGCGACGTTGCATCTCCTCGGAAAGGGGATGGCGTTTCGCGTTCCGCGCATCGCGGCGGCGACGGCTCTCGTGATCTTCGTTCCCTGCCTGTTCGCCATCTTGGGCGACGGCGAGGGTGCGGCCGGCGGCGTGATCGGCGTGCTCGCACGCGACGCCGCGTTGTTTCTGCTTCCCAAGCTCTTCGCCGTTCCGGTTTTGATCGGCGCGACGATCCTCGCCCTCATCCTCAGCACGGACTGGCTCTTCTACGGGTATTTTTCGGCCCCGGCCGCGACCACCACCGTGGCGCGCCGCACGCCGCGCACACCGACCATCGCCCGACCCCGCACACGCACCGTCTATGAGCCGGGCCCGTCCGTCACCGGCCTGATGCCGGATCCGGAGGAGCAGGAAGAGGAGCTTGCTGAGGAGGTCGAGGAGTACGGCCAGGCCGACGGCGTTCCGTGCACCGAAGAGGAAGAAGCCGAGGTCGACGAGGTCGACGAAGAGGCGGAGTACGAAGAGGAGGACGAGGCCGAAGAGGAAGAGGACGCCGAGTACGAGGACGAAGACGAGGCGGAGGACGAGGAAGAGGAGGAAGAAGAAGAAGAAGAGGAGGAGGGCGAGTACGCCGAGGAGGAGGAAGAGGAAGAGGCGGAAGAGGACGAAGAGGCCGAGTACGAGGAGGAGGAAGACGAGGAAGAGGTCGAGGAAGAGCGAACCTCGATCGTTCCGCGTCCCGCGCCTGCGCCGGTGGCGGCCGCTCCTGCGCCGAAGCGCTCCAAGAAGCAAGCGTTTGTTCTGCCCGGGATCGAACTGCTCAGCCGTAGCCGGCCGATCGATCTCGTGCGGGTCGAACGCCAGATCCAGAAGAACGCCGAGGTCTTGGAGCGCACGCTCGCGTCGTTCAAGGTCGAGGCGCGCGTGGTCGGTTACGAACGCGGTCCGGTCATCACGATGTTCGAGCTCGCGCTCAAGGAGGGCACGAAGCTCAGCACGATCGTCAACCTCTCCGACGACATGGCGATCGCGCTCAAGGCCGAGTCCGTGCGCATCGTGGCGCCGATCCCGGGCAAGTCCACCGTCGGCGTCGAGGTGCCCAACGGCATTCGCGACGACGTGTTCCTGGGCGGGATCGCGGAGGAGTCCGCGACCGAGATTAAGCGCCAGGCCATCCCGCTGTTCTTGGGCCGCGACGCCGCCGGCCGGCCGCTGGTCGAGGACCTCGCGGGCATGCCGCACCTTCTGATCGCGGGCGCGACCGGCAGCGGCAAGAGCGTCTGCATCAACAGCATCATCGTTTCGATCCTGCTCACGCGCCGTCCGGACAAGGTCAAGCTGATCCTCATCGACCCCAAGCAGGTGGAGCTCGCGTTCTTCCGCGAGGTCCCGCACTTGCTCACCGCCGTTGTGACCGACGCGCGCAAGGCCGCGCAAGCGCTCGACTGGGCGGTCAACGAGATGGAAGACCGCTACTGGCTGTTCGCGCGTTTCGGCGTCCGCAACATCGCGGCGTACAACCGTCTCGGTGCCAAGAAGGTAAAGGAACTCGCCCTGGAGAACGGCATCGACGAGGAGAAGGCGCCGGCCTGGATGCCCTACCTCGTGGTCGTCGTCGATGAGTTGGCGGACCTGATGATGACCGGTCGCAAGGAGGTCGAGCAGTCGGTCACGCGCCTCGCGCAGAAGTCACGCGCGGTCGGCATCCACACGGTCCTCGCCACGCAGCGCCCGTCCACCGACGTCATCACCGGGTTGATCAAGGCGAACATGCCCAGCCGCGCCTCGTTCAAGGTCACGAGCAAGATCGACTCGCGTGTGGTCCTGGACCAAAACGGCGCGGAGAAGCTGCTCGGCCGCGGCGACATGCTGTTCCTGCCGCCGCGCGCGTTCCATCTGAAGCGCTGCCAGGGCACGTTCGTGGACGACGAGGAGGTCAAGAAGGTCGTCGCGTATCTGAAGGCCAACGCTCCGGAGCCCGAGCTGCGCGAACTCTTCGTCAAGCCGGAGTCCATGGACGAGCGCGACCCGAACGAGGTCGACGATCTCTTCGACCGCGCCTGTCGCCTCGTCTTGAAGTCCAAACGCGGCAGCGCTTCGTTGCTCCAGCGCGCGCTGAGCATCGGCTACACGCGTGCGTCGAGGCTCATCGATCTGATGCGGGCGAACGGCATCATCGGCGAGTTCAAGAACGCGCAGGCGGCCGAAGTGCTCATGACCCTCGAGGACTACGAGACGACGTTTGGAGAAGCGGACGGCTCCTGAGCAGCGCGGCCTCGAACGCTTGCACGCGGGTGCGAAGACCCGCGTTCGGGCTCGACCGAAAACGCGCCAGCATTTCTCGACGTACCGATCCGGCCCAACCTCCCCGCGGCATCACGGCGTGCCGTATCCCGCCGCCAAGCGCCGCAAACCGGCTCGACACCGGTAGGTCGGTGTTTCGCACCGCGGCGAAGTAGTCGTCCCCCTCATGCGCCGGTGCGGGTGCGGTCTGGCTGAAACCGTGGGGAAAGACCTCGCGGTCCTCCGTGTGCGCGAACGCGTGTACTCCCAGCAGCGTGATCGTCAAGGCGATCGCGATCGAGTACCAGCGCAGCGGGCGTGTCGCCGCGAGCAGGACGAGCAGCAGGCTGAGTGTCAGGAACGCGCACGTGAACATCGCGAAGCAGTAGTGGACCGCGGCGGAAAGGTCCTCGACACCCAGAGTTCGGCCGAGTGTCTCCAGCCAGCCGGTGGTGCACAGCGCGGTGGCAACCACGCTGACGTAACAGATTCGCCCCGAGACAAGCACCAGCGCCAACGCGGCCCATCGCTTCTTGCCCTGCGCGTTGATCCAGACGAACACACCGGTCGCAATCAGCGCCAACGCCGCCGCGCCGAGCAGCATCAGCCGCACGCGCGGCAGATATGCCGTGCCTTCGTCCGCCCCGTGAGCGAGCAACCCGAGCCCGCCGGCGAGGATCGGCGGAATCAAAAGGAGCCACACGCGAGGGAGTATGGCATTCCCCTCCCTTGAACTTGCCCTTGTCCTGGTCCCTTTGCACTCGAACCTTTTCCTCTGCCCTCCGTCCTTTTCCAATTCGTCCAGGAAAAGGGCGAAGGGAGAAAGGAAAAGTGCAAAGGACAAAGGGGCAAGGGCAAGGATAAGGGGGGGCAAGTAAGATCCCCCGCCATGTGGTCTGCCTTTGAATCCGTGCGCCAGAAGCTGAAGCCCGGCGACGAACTCCGCACCCCCGACAAGTCCACCGGCAAGCCGTTCTTCGTGGACGCGATCGATGCCGAGGGCATGACGGTGCGCACGGCGCGCGGCGGGCGGGTGCGCATCTCGCTGTTCACGTTCGACTCGGCGCTCAAGTACCTCGAGGACCTCGGCTGCCGCGGCGACAACTGGCTCGAGGTGAAAGACGAGATGTTCCAGTCCGTCCTGAACATGGAAAACGACCGCGTGCGCGCGGCGTCGTACGTACTGGGGATCCTCGGCGCGGCCGAGTTGATCGACGTGGACGGCAGGCGCCCGAACCGTGCGCGATTGAAGGACAAGGGCTGAGGGCGGAATTGGTACCGTAGCCCGTGGCATGGACCGCGCGACTCTGCAAGGCATCTGCGCTTCCATACTTGCGAATGAGCTGGGGGTTCTCGAGGGCGCCAAGTCACTCGCCGCATACGGGCACCTCGGGCCCGACCTCGGCGCTGACTCCGAGTTTCTGGTTTTTTCGGGCGTTGCCAGTCAAACGGACCACCTGCCAACAGGCCCGGAACGCGCGCGCTGGAGTCCGTCAGCCCTTCAGAAGATCGATCTGGAGATCGCAGAGTGCAATCGCGAGTTCGGTGATTCCGTTCGGGCTGCGTGCCACGGTCTGCTCGAACGTTTGGGAGACTCCTAGCTGCGGCTCTGCGCCTAGTTCACCGTGACGGTCGTTGCGCCTGCGGCGGAGCCCGTTTTGCCGCTCACGAACACGCGCACGCGGTAGCGACCCGGTGAAACCGTGTCGGGCACCGTGAGCTCGACCTCGAATCCTCCATCCGCGGATTCCGTTGTTTCAACGATCACGCGACGGTTCGATGCCGCGTAGGTCTTCCGAAAGGCGTCGGCGCTCTCGTCGCCGGCGGGCCGTTTCGCCGCAGGTGTTTCGCGAAGCCGCGTCAACTCGATGCGCACGCGGCCGGAGAACGGTGCGGAGCCGCGAACCGTCAGTTTGGCGCCGGCGGCGACGGTGCTGGCGCAACTCACGCTCGCGGGCACCGGCAGCGGCAGCTTGAGCGACGGATCGCCAAAGAGGTTGTAGAGCCAAACGTGCTCCGCGCGTTCGGTGACCCGCGCCATCGGATCGAGCGGCTTGTAGAACGTGGCGGCCAGGCTCTCGAGGGCCGCGCGCCGTTTGTCCTTCGGATCCGCGTTGACGAGACGCCGCTTCGCGAGCGTGACTACTTCCCCGAGCGTCGCCGCGCGTCCTTCAAACGCCGCGTCGAGAAACTCCTTCGCGAAGATCCCGTTGGCATAGGGCATGGAAACCCGCGAGGACGCGAGCACGGCCACCGGGCCGTTCTTCGTCCGCAAGAGCTTCTCGGCAAGGCATCCCTTCCGGCCGTCGAACTTGCCAGTGGTGCACGCCAAGAACACCGCGATGGGCGGCGGCGTGCCGAATTTCATCCAGGGTGTCACGCTGCTATTGAAGATTGGGTAGCGCTTGCCTCCATAGCGCACCGTATCGAGCCCGTTCGCAGAGCCGTGACCGATGTACGCGCAAAACAGCGCGGGCTCCTGGAACCGATCGATGAATGCCTGCGCGAATTCCGGCGGATACGGGCAATGCGGGGACCGTGGGTTGCCGTATGTCAGGGAGACGTCGTATTCCGCCGGAATATGGTCCTTCAAGAGGATGCGCGTCACGGTTTCGATCGCGAAGTCCTGCAGCACGCCGAACCCGCCAACCCCCGCGACGAGGTTCACGCGCCGCCGCCACTCGGTCGTGTCCGTCGATCTTTCGTAACGAATGGAACGCGCGAGCAATTGGGCGGCTCGCTGCACCCCGTCCGCGGGGATGCGGCCGACCGCGAGGTCGGGAAGGCCGTCCCCGTCGAGGTCCGCGATCTTCGCGTCCGTTGCGATGCGGGGATCGCGCTCGTGGGGCCGGATCGCGTTCGCCATGACGTAGTCGCACGGAATTCGATCGGTATCCCCGACCAACATCACGAAGCGCAGCTTCCCGCCGCTTTTCTGGAACGCGGCCTGCACCTGCGCGGCGATTTTCTTCGCCGGCGTCTCGACGACGATGCGCAGGCCGGTTTCCTCTTTGTATTTCTTCCAGATCGCCACCGAACCGTGGAACTCCTCCGGCGCCACGACGAGCATGTCCTGCGCTGCGGCGAGGTGCGCGAGGAACAACAGTGCGGCTATGTTCTTCACGACGGGCTCCGCTGATCCTTGTTCTGCACGTCGCGAAGCTGCTCCTCGAGCATCCGATCCAGTTCCTCGTCCGACAGGTCGCCCATCGCGTCGAGGTCGATCTCGATGTCGGGACCGCCCGCGCCGCGCGCGAGCAACGCCGAGACCGGTTCGCCGTCCACCTCGAAGTGCTCGGCGGGCGCGTGCGAGCAAGCCGCACTGAGAATGCGCAGCGCGCGCTGGCCGGCGAGTTTCACGTATTCGTGGGTCGCGCCGGAGTGGAACAGAGCGACCTTGCCGCGTTCGTAGGCGACCAGCGGCTGGACACCGAGTTCGTGGAGCAGTCCGTCGCCGGTCGTCACCACCGGGCCGAACTCGGCCAACGTGTCGGACAAAGCCGCGGTCACGCCCGCGTGGAAGGGCTCCGTCACCGCGAGGTCCAGGTGCTCCGGCCCCGTCGCGAAAAATAGCGCGAACACCCGGTTCCGCACGGAATACATGCTGCGCCCCATCAGCACGAGGCGGTCGAGAAGCGCGTCGATGATGCCCGGATGGGGCGCCGCCGTCAGCCGCAGCGATCTCGCCTGCCTGGCCGTATCGATCAAGTACGCATCGCAATTCTGCTTGAGATCGCGGGCCGGTGTGAAGAGCTTCACGCCAAGACTATAGCGCCCCTTTTCGCGGAATCGTATGGGCACCGCGCACCACGGGGTCAACATCGCGCGCGAATTCCCTACGATGAGGTCATGCACACGGCGCTCACGATCGCGGGTTCGGACCCGTCTGGCGGCGCGGGCCTTCAGGGCGACTTGAAGACATTCCACAGCCATGGCGTGTACGGGATGGCGGTCGTGACCGCGTTGACGGTGCAGAACACCCGTGGAGTGCAGGAAGTTTACGATGTGCCGGCCGAGTTCGTGGGGCGGCAGTTGCGCGCTGTGCTGGACGACATGCCCGTCGGCGCCGCGAAGACGGGGATGCTCTCGCGGTCGGACGTGATCACGGAAGTCGCAACCGTGCTGCGATCGAAGCCGCCTCCGTACCTCGTCATCGATCCCGTGATGGTCGCGAGCTCGGGTGATCCGCTCCTGCACGACGACGCGGTGGAGACGCTTGTCGCCGAACTGTTTCCTCTCGCGTCGATCGTGACACCCAATTTTCCCGAAGCGGAACGGCTCGTGGGACGCAAGATCGAGCGCGAGGAGCGCGAGGATGCCATCGCGGAGATCGTCGCGTTGGGGGCCCGCGCCGTGTTGCTGAAGGGCGGGCACATGCGCGGGGACGACGTGCTCGATCTTCTTTACGACGGTGAGAGGTTCGAGGAATTTCGCCAGCCGCGCATCGACACGCGCCACACTCACGGAACGGGCTGCGCGCTTGCGGCGGCGTTGGCCGCACGGCTCGCGCACGGCGAGACCCTGCGCGATGCGACGTCGAAGGCGATCTTGTTCGTGCGGCGCGGTCTGGCTTGCGGCGTCCCCCTCGGCGCGGGGGTCAATCCGCTGAATCACCTCGCGGGGTCGGCGTGAGGATGGCTCATGAGGATCACGCAGTGAGGATCGAGCGATGAAGATCGGATTCGTCGGATGCGGATCGGCCGGTCGCCCGCTCGCCGTCGGGTGGCGCGACGCGGGGCACGAGATCGGCGCCATCATCACCGGCTCCGCGGCGGAGGCGGTCGCGGTCATTGGCGCCGGCACCGCGAACGGAACGCTGGACGATGCGGATGTCGTCGTGTTCGCGACGCCGGACGATGCGCTGGCCGGCGCGGCGAGCCAGCATCGTTTGCGCAAGGACCAGGTGGCGGTCCATCTCAGCGGTTCGCATCCGTCGACGGTCCTTGCGCCGACGGGTGCGCGGACCGCCGGGCTCCACCCGTTGCGCGCGTTCGCGAGTGTGCAGGTGTCCGTGGCCGGTCTGTCCGGCACGTACTTCTTCGTCGAGGGTGAGGCGGCCGACGTGGCCGAGTCGCTGGCGCGCGATCTCGGCGGTATCGCAGCGCGCATCACGACGGAGCAAAAGGCGCTGTATCACGCCGGCGCGTCGATGGCCGCGAACTACATCGTGGCGCTGTTTGCGCGTGCGTGCGGCATGTTCGAGGACGCCGGCGTCGAACCCGAGGCCGCGAGCGCCGCGCTGATGGGGTTGGCGCGCGGCGCGCTGAACAACGTCGAGCAGGTCGGTCCGGCGAAGGGCCTGACCGGTCCCGTCGCGCGCGGCGAGGTCGATGTGATCGAAGCGCACCTCGCCGCCGTAGACGAGAAGACGCGCGCGCTGATGGTGCCGCTGATCGAGGCGACCATCCCGCTCGCGATCCAAAAGGGAACGCTGTCGGATGAGGCGGCGGCTCGCATTCGCGCGTTGTACTAGGCGCAACAACGACCACCCGCGATCGGTTCCTTACGTGTACAGCGCCGCAATCTCAGCGGCGTACTGGTCGGCGATCACGTTGCGTTTCAGCTTGAGCGTTTGCGTCATCAGGCCGTTCTCCGTCGAAAACGGTTCCGCGACGATGTGGAAGCGGTTGACGGCCTCGATGGGGCGGAGCCCGGCGGCGGCGCCGGTGCCGGCACGCAGGATGTCGCGCACGGCCGCGGTCAATTCGTCGCCCGTCGGGGCGTCTTCCGCCGCGACGACGACCAACGCGCCCAGGTTCTTTTGATCCTGGCCGACCAGCATGACCTGGTCGATCAGCGCCGACTCCTTGATGCGGTTTTCGATCGGCTCGGGCTCGACGTTCTCGCCGCCGGACAGGACGATCGTCTCCTTCGCTCGCCCGACAAACGTCAGGTCGCCCTTGTCGGAGATTCTCACGAGATCCCCGGTGTCGAACCACCCGTCATCGTCCAGAACGGACTTCGTGAGTTCGTCGTCCTTGTAGTAGCCGCGCATGATCTGCGGGCCGCGGACCTGAACCGTGCCCTCCGGCGCGATGCGGAATTCGGTTTCCGGGACCGCGCGCCCGATCGTGCCGAGCACATTGTCCTCCGGCAGCCGGATCGCGATCACGGGCGCCGTTTCCGTCAGTCCGTAACCGATGATCAACTTCACGCCGACGATGTCGAAGAATTCGTCGACGTGCCCGGGCAGATAACCGCCGCCGCTGATCGCGCACTTCAGCCGTCCGCCCGTAGCCGCCGCGACCTTCTTGTAGAAAAGCGTCTTACCGAGCATGTGCCCGAAGATCCCGAACGGGTTGCCTCGCCGCATCGCGCGCGACCCCGCGTACGAGAAAGCGAAGAGCTTTGCGATCAGCGGCGATTTTTTCTCGATGGCGCTGAGTGCGCCGGCTTTCACCGACTCCCAAATACGCGGTACCGACGCAAAAAAGTGCGGCTGATGTTCACGCAGATCGTCGCGGATCCGACGCTTGTCGCTGTAGACGGTCACGCTTCCGGAGTGAAACGCCGCGAGTTCGACGGTCTGCTCGAACGTGTGCCACGGCGGCAGGATGGAGACCCAAACGTCGCCGGCTTCGATGTGCACGAGCGGCGGCAGGACACGAAGCTGGTGGCCGAGGTTTCTGTGCTCGAGCACGACGCCCTTGGGTTTTCCCGTGGTGCCCGACGTGTAGAGGATGACCGCGATGTCCTTCTCCTTCACGGCCGCCGCGTAGCCGCGCACCGTCTCCTCGTCCACCTCCACCGGCCCGGGGAATTTGTCCGAGTCGAGACACGTCACGTCGTAGTGGTCCGGCAGCGCGGCCGCGGCATTCTTGGTCCCCGCGAAAACGAGCTTCACTTCGGAGTGCTCGAGGATGTACTCGAGGTCGGACCGCGCCGTGTCCTCCCCGCGCGGAACGATTACGCCGCCGACGGCGAGGATCCCGAGATACGCGTGCATCCATTGAGGCGAGTTCTCCGCGATCATCGCGACGCGGTCGCCCGGCCCGATGCCTTTTTGGGTGAGCCATTGGGCGACGCCGTGCACGCATTTGGCCACGTCCGAGTACGTCCACGTGGTGCCGCGGGCCACCTGCATCGGTCTGGATGAGTGGCGCAAGAGCGCTTCGAACAGGTAGCGGTTTACCGTCTCCAACGTTTCTCTCCGTGGGTCGCGACCAGCGCGCCGCCGGTGCGGGCCGCGCCTCTCACTTCGCGCCTAGCCTTGGTGCTCACTGGTATACTCGCCCGCCTCAACCGGAGGACCAACATGGTCGTGACCGTTCTGAATGACGACAACTTTGAAGCAGAGATCCTCAACAGCGATGTGCCCGCCTTGGTGGACTTCTACGCCACTTGGTGCGGGCCCTGCAAGGCCTTGAGCCCGATCGTGGAGAAGTTGGCCGAAGAATACGAGGGCAAGCTCAAGGTCGGCAAGCTCAACATCGACGATTCGCCCGGCACGCCGAGCCAGTTCGCCGTTCGCGCCGTCCCCACGCTGGTCTTCTTCAAGGGGCGCGAGGCCGTGGCCCAAACCGTCGGGCTCAAGACCGAAGCCGACCTGCGCATGAAGATCGACGCGATCCTGTAACGTTGGCCCAACGCCTGACGGCGTTGGAGCGGGATGCTGGCCCAACGGCTGACGCCGCAGTGATGTTGGCCCAACGGCTGACGCCGTTGGAGCAGGATGTTGGCCCGACGGCTGACTTGTCTTCCGTGGCTCGGGGGACGCGGTTGGAGGGCTTCGGAATCTTGGAATTGGTGCGCATCCGGCGATCGGCGACGTATGGAGGGATGATGCGAACGATCTTTCTCTTGCTCCTCACGGCGCTGCCGGCGGTGGCTCAGGGTGGCGACAACGGGAATGGAGCCCGGGGGCTCCAAGAGCAACTCCGCGCCGCCCGTGACCGCGTGTTCCCCGCGCTGGTCCACATCATGAACGTGGAGGAGTTCTTCTCCGCAGGCAACAAGCGCAAATCGGTTAGCACCGGCAGCGGTTGTTTCATCGACCAGCAGGGCCACATCGTCACGAACGACCACGTTGCCGGCAAGGCGTCCCAGCTCATCGTGACGCTGGCGAACAAGACCAAGGTGCCCGGCGTGCTCGTCGCGAGCGACCCTTACACCGATTTGGCGGTCATCAAGGTCGATCCGAAAAAGGCTTTTCCCGGCGGCCAGGTGCCGGTCGCGACGTTTGCCGACAGCGACAGGGTGCGCGAGGGCGATTTCGTCATGGCGATGGGATCGCCGCTTTCGCTCTCCCGATCCGTCAGCTTCGGCATCGTTTCGAGCCGCAACCGCCTGCTCAACACCATGCGCATCCGCGGCCACGAGACGGGGAAATACAACACGTGGCTCCAGACGGACGCCGCGATCAACCCGGGCAACAGCGGGGGGCCGCTTGTCAATCTCGCCGGGCAGGTGGTCGGCGTGAACACGCGCGCCAACCTCGGTGCGAACAACATCGGTTTCGCGATCCCGAGCAACATCGTGCGCGAGGTCGCCGCCGGGCTCCTGAAACACGGCACCGTCCAGCGCGCCTATCTCGGCGTGACGTTGCAGCCCCTCGATTCGTTCGGCGACAGCGCCACGCTGTCCGAGGGAGCGCTGGTCGCCGCGGTCGTGGGTGGCTCGCCGGCACAAAAAAGCGGCATCCGTCCGGGAGATTTCATCACGAAACTCGACGGCAAGCCGTTTGGCGCCAGGTTCGCCGAAGAGCTTCCCGGACTCTACCGGCGCATCTCCAAGCTGACACCGGGCAAGAGCGCGAAGCTCACGGTGTCGCGCACCGAAAAGGGCAGCCTGCGGGCGTTTGATCGCGACATCGTGCCGACGCCGCTTGGTGCGGACCTCGACATCGAAACCCAGCTCAAGAGTTGGGGGATCACGATTCGCGGGATCACGACGCGCACCGCGCACTCGCTCGGCCTCAAGAGCAACGAGGGTGTCCTCGTGACTGGGTTGCGACCGGGCGGACCGGCCAGCGGTCTTCTCGAGTCGGGTGTGGTGGTGCTGCGGGTCAACGGCCAGCGCATCAAGGACCGCGCCGCGTTCGAACGCATCTACGGCGAACTCGAGCAACAAAAGGTCACCGAGATCCGCATCGTGAAACGCAGCGGGTCGATCCTCGACGTGGCGGTCTTGCGGCCGTCGTACGACGACAAAGAGGGAGATCGGTAGATGACCCGGGCGGCACTTTTGTCTCTGGCGCTTCTCGCCGCGACATCGTCTGTTTCAGCGGCCGAACCGGTCGATGGGCGCGTATGTGTCGTGACCATCGTGCGCGAGGCCTCGTTTGGCGGCAGGACCCGAAAGACCACGCTTGCCGCGCCCGCGCTGCCCGTGGACGACAAGGGCCTGTTCCTGCTCGTCGGCACGCACCAGGAGCCGTCGGACCGGGACGAAGAGGCGACCACCGTGACTGTGCGCCTGCCTGGCGGAGCGGACGCGGCCGCGGATCTGCTCGGCGGCGACGAAGATTTGCGCTGCACGTTGGTGCGTTTGCGGGATCCGAAAAAGGCGCCCGCGCCGGTTGCGCTGAAGGGCGCACCACTCAAGATCGGCGACCGGGTGAATCTCTATTCGCGTCACGGTCAGACGTTGGGATTTGCGTCCCGCCGTCTCGCGGCGGATGTCGAAGCGGCGGTGGAGTTGCCGCGTCGACTGTATGCCTTGGCCGGGGACGTTTCGGGGTGGCAAGGATCCATCGTCGCGACGCAGGATCATCGAATCGTCGGGTTCCTCTCGGTTGTCGAGACGATGCCCGACGGGAACGGTTTGTTCATCGGGATCGGCAGCGTGACCGCGGTGATCGTTCCGCTGGAAGCGTACGCAGATCTCGTGCGCGACCCGCCGACGCCGAAGGCCACCGAAGAGCCGCGCAAGGAGAAGGGCTGGCTCGGTGTCAACCTCGCTCCGTTCGACAAAAACCGTGAGCTGTACTTCGGCGTGAAGGATGACTGGAAGGGCGCGCTGATCACCGGCGTGTCCGAGGGGTCGCCCTCCGCGAAAGCGGGGATCAAGGTCTTCGATCTGCTGCAAACGATCGGCGACCTCGAGTTCGACTTCGAGAACTCCACCACGGCGAATTGGAACCGGCTGCTCAAGGCGGTTCAGCGCCTGCCGCTGCGCGAGGAAATGACCTGCCGCGTCGTTCGTTTCCACGAGGATCAGCCGGGCAAGTTCCGGCCGGAAGAGCTGCAGCTCAAGCTGACGCTCATGCCGCGACCGCTGGATTTCGACGACGCGCCGGAGACCGAAGTCGAGGATCTCGGATTCAAGTTCAAGCCGCTCACCCAAGACGTCCTGACGCGGTTGGGGTTGCCGCGGGGCTACGGTGGCGTGGTTGTGACCGGGATGACCAACGGATTGCCCGCGGCGTTGTCCGGCCTGCGGAGCTCGGACATCGTTTTGGCCTTGGACGACGAACCCGTGAAGGGAGCAGGCTCGATGCTGCGCCTCCTCGACGGGTTGCGCAAGGCCAAGAAACCGAGAGTTTCGTTCTTCGTCCGGCGGGGCACGCAGACGCGCTTCGTTTTTGTGCGCACGAACTGGTGATGGACGAGTCGGCGCGCCGCGAGACATACGAGGAAATCGCGACGCAGCTGGCCGGCGTCCTGGACGGGTGTCAGGACGCGGTCGCCGCGATGTCGAGCGCCGCGGCTCTCTTGAAAGAGCGGTTCGCGGGCTATTTCTGGGTGGGGTTCTATCTGCCTGATGCGGATGGAAACCTGCGGGTTGGCCCGTACCAAGGACCCATCGCGTGCTTGAAACTGCCGGCGGGCCGAGGGGTTTGCGGCGCCGCTTTTGCGTCGGGCAAGACCCAGATCGTCGACGACGTGCATGCGATCGAGGATCACATCGCGTGCGACGCGCGCAGCAGGAGCGAGATCGTCGTGCCCCTGGCAAGGGACAACAAGGTCGTAGCGGTCCTGGACGTCGACTCCGAAGAGGTCGGCGCGTTCTCCGGCGTGGACCGCGAAGGGTTGCAGCGGATCGCGGGGATGCTCGCACCGCTCCTATAGCCTCGGCCTGAAAAAGCCTCAAGCGGCGTCGTGATTCGTCCGTAGTCCCGATTGGGCGGGCTGCAAATCCAGGTTTACAGAATGTGAGGCCCGCGCTGAACTGTGGCGCGAATGCTATGGCTCCCAACGGCGTCCACCGTCGCCCGCTAGGCGAGCTATGGCGGACAAGTCAGCACTGGCGCCACCATTCTCAGACCGTTCGAACCTAGGGCTCCAACGGCGTAAGCCGTTGGGCAAACAAGAACAGCCCGAACGCGACGCCACCATCTCAGACCGTTCGAACATAGGGCTCCAACGGCGTAAGCCGTTGGGCAAAAGGAATAGATCGGGGAGCCGACCAAGAAGGCCGACTCCCCGTTTGATTACGACGCCTAGCGGTTGGGTGGGTGGGGATAGGGTACGGTACGGAAGAGGGTGCTCGGCGCCGCATCTCCGACGGGATCGTGAAATTCAAGATGAATGTCGTGGTGTCAAACTAGGAGTAATGAGCACCCGCCGGCGATCTCTTTTTGTCAAGTGATCTACCTCTGTATACGCACATGCTGTGCCCGCCGGACGCGAATTCCGGAATACGCGCGAAAGCTTGGTTTTACGCCAAGGCCCGGCGCCCCAAACAGTGCGGCGGTTCGTAACGGTGGGCGCGTAAGGGGAATTACCCGCGCGTCGTGCGCAAAAAAGCGCCGCCGCGCCAGCCGATCCCGCACACCGGAGACAGGATGCCGCCGGGCCTCGCGGTCGCTGGGGTGCCGCCGGTTATGCTCTGCCCATTCCTACCGGATCTGGCACTTCCAGGAGCTTCAACGGCAAGGTCCTCTACCCCTTTCAAATCCAGGCGGTCGACGCAATTGATGACGGGCATTCCGTGTTGGTGGCAGCGCCGACCGGCGCCGGCAAGACGCTGGTCGCGGACTACGCGATCGAGCACGCGTTCCTGCAGAACCAAAAGATCATCTACACCGCGCCCATCAAGGCGCTCTCCAACCAGAAATTCCGCGATTTTCGCGCGGACCACGGTGACGACGTCGGCATCATGACCGGCGACGTCACGATCCATCCCGAAGCGCCGTTGCTCATCATGACGACGGAAGTCTTCCGCAACACGATTTTCGAGAGCCCGGAACGGCTCAAGGATGTCTCGTTCGTCATCTTCGACGAGGTCCACTACATTGACGACAAGGATCGCGGCACGGTTTGGGAGGAGTCGATCCTCTACGCGCCGAGCCACATTCGGATCATCGCGCTCAGCGCCACGATCCCGAACGTCGAACAACTCGCGGGTTGGATCCGGCGCACGCGCAAATGCGAAATCGAAGTCGTCATCGAGAACGAGCGCCCGGTCCCGCTGCACCACTTTCTCTATCTGCGCGATGCCGGGCCGAAGGAGCTCGGGCAGCTGAAGGGTGTGTTGCACAACCCGCCGCACCGCCGCCGGATCCGCTCCGGCAACTTCCCGAAACACCCAATCGAGTACGTGGAGCGCGAGGGTTGGCTGCCGGCATTGTACTTCGCCTTCAGCCGGCGCGATTGTCAGCGCCTGTGTGAGCGCTATTCGCGCAACAGCCTCCTCGAAAAGGACGAGCGGCGTCAGATCCTGTCGGAGTTCGACGATCTCGCGGAGCGCTACGAAGTCGCGGACCAACCCGGAACCAACCGCCTCCGCCGGTTCGCCGGCGCGGGAGTGCTCTATCACCACGCGGGGTTGCTTCCGATCCACAAGGAGATCGTCGAGCGCCTCTTCACGAGCGGCCTGATCAAGCTGCTCTTCACCACCGAGACGTTCGCGCTCGGCATCAACATGCCGGCGAAATGCGTGATTTTCGACAGCCTGCGGAAGTTCGACGGCGTGGAGTTCAACTACATGAAGACACGCGACTACCTGCAGATGGCGGGGCGCGCCGGCCGGCAGGGGATCGACGACGAGGGGCTCGTGCTCAGCCGCCTCGTGCTGGAGGATGCGACCTACGCCCCACTGAAACGCCTGTTCGAAGACGAGTGCGAACCCGTGCGTAGCCGCTTCAATCTCTCGTACTCGACGCTGCTCAATCTGTACCTGCGACTCGGCGCCGACGTGCACACGGCGTATGACCGCAGCTTCGCCAACTACCAGGAGCGGCGCACGGGAGACAACCGCAACGCGCCGCGCAACCGCGTCATCGCGCAACGGATTCGCGTGCTGAAGGCCTGCGGCTACATCGACGGCAAGGATCTCACCGCGGACGGCGAGCTCGCGCGGAAGATCAACGGCTACGAGATCCACATCACGGAATTCCACCGGGCAGGTTTGTTGGACCGGGCCGGAGTGTTCGATCTCGTCGCACTGTTCACCGCTATCGTCTACGACTCGCGCAAGGGCGACGACACCGACTCGCACGCGCTGCCAGGGATCGAAAAGGACGCGACACGCCTTATTCGCGACTGGCGCAAGGCCGAGCGGCGCGAGAAGCTCCCGGACCTGACCAAGCGCCCCGACTTCAGCCTCAACGCGGTCGCGCTGGCATGGGCGAAGGGCGCGGCGTTCGAAGCCCTGCAGCAAGTTACGTCGGTGACGGAGGGCGACCTCGTCCGCACTTTCCGCATGGCGTTGCAACTCATGCGTCAACTGCGCCGCGTCCTGCCCAAGGACGACGCGTTGCGTGCCGACCTGTTTGAGGCTGCGGACCTGATGGACCGCGACGTCGTCGACGCCCGGCGCCAACTCGAACTGGGTTGATCGAGGGCCCGCGAACGGGCGGGATTCGGTGCGCCGGTTGTTACACTACCGGTTCATGGCTAACCAGCCCGACAGACGGCCCCGCAAGAAAGCGCGAAAGATCGCGCCCGCGCCTGGAAAAGCCGCGCCGGAGCCGGCCAAGCCGAGGTCCAAGCCCCCGGTGGACGAGGGCACCGAGACGACGCCCGACACGCGGCTCGTCAACGCGATGGAGTCGAACCCGGAGTTCTTCAAGGACCCGCTGATCGGCCAGCGTGTGGGCAAGTGCAAGATCGAGAAGTATCTCGGCGAGGGCAAGACCGCGATCGTCTACCGCGCGCACTACGAACCGCTCAACCGCACGGTTGCGGTCAAGGTGCTGCAGCCGCATATGACCAAGATCCCGGCGGTCCTGCGCGTCTTCCAGCAGGAGGGCAAGGCCGTTGCGATCCTCGATCACGAGAACATCCTCAAGATCTACGACGTCGGCGAAGACCGGGGCCACTACTACATGGTTCTCGAGCTGCTGCGCGGCAAGGACCTTCTGAAGGTCCTCGAAGACGCCGAAGGTGGCACGGTCGATCTCGAAACCGCGCTCGACTACACGAAGCAGGCCGCCCGCGGGCTGGCCGCCGCGCACCGAAAGAAGCTCGTCCACCGCGACATCAAGCCGCAGAACCTTCTGTTGGAGCCCGGCGGCTCCCTGAAGATCGTCGATTTCGGTCTCGCAGCGGAAGCCGAGGGCGCGTTCGCCGGCGGCAGGCTCGGCACGCCGCACTACATGGCGCCGGAGCAATGCCGCGGCGAGGGTGCGGTCACCGAGACGGACGTCTACGCCCTGGGCATCACGCTCTTCCACCTCCTCATAGGTTCGCCGCCGTTCTCCGGCCGAAAGAGCAAAGAGGAGATCATCGAGGGGCACCTGAAGGGCATCCGGTTCGAGCCGGAGAGAATCAACAAGAAGGTGCCGCGCGCTGCGGGCGATCTGATCCGTCGCATGACTCGCATGGAGGCATCGGCGCGACCGTCCGCCCGCGAGGTGATCGAACTCATCGAGGGGTTCAAGTCCGATCGGGGCAAGGGCGTACCCGCCGGACGCGCGCGTGCATCCCGCCGGGCTGCGACGAAAAGCAAGAACTCGACCGGCCTGCTCGTCGGCGCGGGCGCCGTGGTTTTGGCACTCGTGCTCTTCTTGCTGATGCAGGGTGGCAAGGACGAGGGCAAGGAAACCACGGGAACCGCGCAGCCGCGCAAGATCGTCAAGAAGAGAAAACCCAAAAGGGTTTCCGGCAAACAGAAACCGGACAAGCCGGTCAAGGTGGATCAGACGGACGAAGAGCGATTCGCCACGCTGTTCAAGGAGGCCGAGACCGAGGAGGCCGCCAAGAACTACGTGCAGGCGCACGGCATGTACTCGCAGATCGCCATCAAGGCGCCGGCCGGTTCGGACTGGGCGAAACGAGCGAAGGCGCGCGCGGAAGAACTCGTCGAGTTGATCAATGTCAAGCGCGGCAAGAAGCGGACACGCAAGAAGATCATCACGATCGAGATGCACCGCAAGGCCATCAGCGAGTTCAAGGAGCGCCTGGTCGACTACCCTGCGTACCTCATGACCCTCCGCGTGGCTGAGGTGCGCAACGAGATCAAACGCTTCCTCGAAAACACCCGTCCGGACAGCCCCGAGAAGACCGATATGGAGCGCTACCTCGTTCGCGTCGGCTACGTCGACGGGCTCTTGGGAATGGCGGTCGACCGCGCGCAGTCCTTGGCCGGCGACAAGCTGTTGTGGGACTACTACGATCCCACTGACCCCGGCGACACGGTCGTGATCGGTGCGCACGCGGGGGGCGTCAAGCTGAAGGACACGGAGACCGACATCGAGAGCACGCTCGAGTGGTCCGACATTTCCGCGACGGTGCTCGTGCGTTTTTTCGATGCGCTCCGCAACAAGGACAGCGCGACCGAGAATTTCTGGCTCGGCTACTTCTGCCTCCTGACCGACAACGACTCCGCGAGCCTCTATTTCGACTTCGCCAAGCTCAAGGACCCCGGTCCGGAGATGGCGCAGAAGATCGCCGCGGTCCAGAACAAGTAGCGCCGGGTTCGTGAGCCACCCCGCCGCGTGGGCCCCGGCTCCGAGAGTTGCGCGCCTGATCCGCCGCGGTAGAATTCCGAACTGGACATTTCGCGGGCGTAGCTCAGCGGTAGAGCATCACGTTGCCAACGTGAGGGTCGACAGTTCGAACCTGTTCGCCCGCTCCATTTGAACCCCCGGCCTGTGGGCCGGGGGTTTTTTCGTGGGCGGAGCCCACGAAAGTTGGGTCCGTAGGACCCAACCAATGGAGCCATATCTTTGGCCCAACGGCTGACGCCGTTGGAGCGATTGGCGTATGAGGCTTCCCGGGTGGCCCAACGGCTGACTTGTCCTCCGTAGCTCGCGGCGAGTGGAGGGGGACGCCGTTGGAGCGCTTGGCGTATGACGCTGTCCGGGTGGCCCAACGGGATCGGGGCGACCGGCTGGTTGTGGCTAATGCCTTCGAACAGAACCGTGGCGCACGGGTCCGACGCGTTCGTGTTGCCTCCCAGAGCGAGGATTCCGAGCACCAGCGCGACGAAAGGTGCCTTTCAGGAGCGCATGATGGAACTCCTTTTCCAACCTAATGCGCAAACGGCGCACGGTCGGGCCGGAGAAGGTGGTTCTTTGTTGCGCTTGAACTTCTGTGTTGCGCGATGCGAAGATGCAGCGGGCGTGGGCGAGCAGGCGGATAGCCAGGTATCTCGAATCCTCCAGGCTGCGGAGGCGGGGGACCCGCACGCAGCGCGGGAGCTGCTTCCGCTGGTGTACGACGAGTTGCGCAAGTTGGCGCACGCGCACATGGCCAACGAGTCGTCGCCGACGCTGCAGACCACGGCGCTGGTCCACGAGGCGTACCTGCGGCTCGTCGGCTCCACCGATCCGGGTTGGGCCAACCGCGGCCACTTCTTTGGCGCGGCGGCGCGCGCGATGCGGCGCATCCTCGTTGACCGCGCCCGGCGTCGGCACGCGATCAAGCGCGGCGGCGGTCGGGTGCATGTTCCGCTCAGCAAGGTCGATGTGTCCGCCGTCGAGCAGTCGCCGGCGGAAGTTCTCGGCCTCAACGAGGCGCTCGACCGGCTGGAACGCATCGACTCGCGCAAGGTGGAGATTGTCATGCTGCGTTACTTCGCGGGGTTGACCGTGAAGGAGACCGCCGCGGCGCTCTCGCTTTCCGCGACCACCGTCAAGGACGAGTGGCAGTTCGCGAGGGCGTGGCTCCTCAACGAAATGTCGTGCGATCCCTGACGAGTTTTTCCGGCCCGTTCACGCGCAAGTTGCGCATGGGGGTTGGCCCAGGATGGATACGGAACATAGCCGCAAGGTTTGGGCGAAGGTCCAGGCGCTGTTCAAATCGGCACTCGACGAGCCCGAGGAGTCGCGCGCCGCGTTCGTCGAACAGGCGTGCGGCGAAGACACCGAGCTTCGGCAACAGCTGGACGCGCTGCTCGCCGCCCACGGAAGAGCGGCCGCCGGCCTCGAGTCATCCGCCATCGGTCGGGAGAGTTGGGGCGAGGCGCTGCAGGCCCTCGCCGAGGCGGGCGCGCCCGAGCGGATCGGCCCATACCGCATCGTTCGCATCATCGCGATGGGCGGGATGGGGACGGTGTATGAGGCGGAACAGGAACACCCGAAGCGCGTCGTCGCGGTCAAGGTGATCCGGCCCGGCCTCACGTCCCGAACCGTTTGGCGCAGGTTCGAGCACGAGTCGGAATTGCTCGCGCGGTTGCGACACCCCGGGATCGCACAGGTCTTCGATGCGGGTACGCACGAGGACGAGCACGGTCTGGTGCCGTATTTCGCCATGGAGTACATCCCCGACGCGTTGCCCATCACGGATTACGCGCGCCGGGAGAAGCTCGGTCGGCGCGCTTGCCTGCAGCTCTTCGAGCAGGTCTGCGACGCGGTGCAGCACGGTCACACAAAGGGCGTCATCCATCGCGACCTGAAACCGGGGAACCTGCTCGTGGACGCCGAGGGCCGCGTGAAGGTGATCGACTTCGGGGTTGCGCGCGCGATCGACTCCGACGTCACCAAGACGATGCAGACCGAAGCGGGCGAGCTGATCGGCACGCTGCAGTACATGAGCCCCGAGCAGTGCGAGGCGGATCCGGACAAGATCGACACGCGCAGCGACGTGTACGCGCTCGGTGTCGTTTTGTACGAGCTGCTCTGCGGCCGTCCGCCGTACAAGATCGCGAAGCTCGCGCTGTTCGAGGCCATGCGTGTCGTGCGCGAAGAGGCGCCGACGCGCGCCGGTACGATCGACCGCGACCTGCGCGGCGACATCGAGTCGATCCTGCAGAAGACGCTCGAGAAGGAGCGCGACCGGCGGTACGCGTCGGTGGCGGAGTTGCGCAACGACATCGGCCGCTACCTCGCCGGCGATGCGGTCCTCGCCCGACCGCCGAGCCGCGGCTACCAGATCCGGGTCTTCGCGCGGCGCAACAAGGTGCTCGTCGGCGGAGTGATTGCGGTTTTCGTCGTGCTCTCGGCGGGCGTCGCCGGCACGCTGTACGGCCTCTTCGAGGCCCAGCGCGGCCGCGACGCTGCGACCCGCGCGTTCACGCACTCGCAGCGGATACTTTTCGATCGCTACTCCATCGAGGCCCTCGCCGCGACCGAACGCGGGGATCTGGGCGAGGCGTACCTTTGGTTCGCACACGCCGCCGCGCTTCAGGGCATCGACGCCGCGCGCGCCGACGCGAACGCAATCCGGTTGCGTTCGTGGAACCGGCGGATGCCGGTGCCGGTCCTCGCGTGGCGAGGCAAGGCGGAGGACTGGGCGTTTCACCCGTCCGGGCGCTATCTCCGCCTCGTCTCGATGCCCGGGGAGGAGGACGCGCGCGTCACGACGATCTTCGACCTCGAACTCGATCGCGAGGTCCCGCTCCCGTTCGAGGCCCGGTTCGCTCGCTGGAGCCCGGACGGATCGTGGCTCACGCTGGTGACCGACGACGCGGTGGAGATCCACCGGTTCCCCGGCGGAGGCCGGCTCCATCGACTCGACGTGCCCGGCGTGAAGCGTGTCGTCTTCGGTCCGCACGGGCGCTACCTCGTCCTCCACCAAGCCGAACGCATCCGAATCTGGAACTGTCGGACGCAGGAGTTCGAAGGCGATGTCCGCGTCGGATCGGACGCGTACCTCGTGTTCAACTCGCGGGGCGATCGCGTCGCGCTTTGCGACAGGAGCACCGCGACCGTGTGCATGTTCCCCGCCGACGGCGAGTTCGAGGCGTTGACGCCGCCGTTTCAAAACTCGTCCGTGGGGGTTCGTTTCGCCGACCGGGACTCCAAGGTCCTCGCCCCGAGCGGCAACGGCTTCGTCATTCGGGATGCGGAGACGGGAGCGGAACTCGGCAAGATCGATTCGCCGGGCGGCCACTACAAGTGGTACGACACGAGCCGGGATCAGCGCCACGTCGTCATCTGTGGTGAGGGGACGGCGCGCCTCCACGACGCGGGCACCGGGGAACCGGTCAGCCCCGTGCTTCAGCACACGCTGGATTCGACCGCGGCCGCGTTCGACGCGTCGGGCACGGTGGTCGCCACGGGCGACGACGATCACCGCGTCCGGTTCTGGTCCGTTCCCGATGGCCGGCGCCTCGGGACGCTGTCGCTGCACGCCTACCCGCATTTCCTCGAGTTTTCGCTCGACGGGCGATTCCTGTCCACCATGGAGCGGGGCGGACTCCTGCGTGTCTGGCGGCTGCGGGAGCGCGCGCCGCGCGACTTCGAGATCGCGTCGTCCGAGTTTCGCGGTGGCAGCATCGCGACGAGTCCGGACGGCCGCTACTTCATGCCGAACCGGCAACCCCGACCTGCCGCTCACACCGTTCGCGTGCATGACGTTATGACCGGACAGTCCGTCGGCGCCGCGATCGAGTCGCCCGGCAAGTTGGACGGGGGCGCGATCTCGCCGGATGGCGTCCAGATCGTGACGCTCGTCACGATATCGAGAATCGGCAAACTGCACTTCTGGGACCGGCGAACCGGAACGGCAATGGTGCCGGCGGTGCCGCTGCCGTCCCGGGCGGTGCACTGCGCCTACGATTCCACCGGGCGTTTTGTCGCGGTCGGGTGCACCGGTGGCGAACACGTCGTCGTCGATACGAAATCCGGAGCGGTCCGCACGCTCGGCGGATCCGAGGGCCGCTCCCCCGAGGGAGTGCTGTTCGCCGCGAACGACGTCGTTGTGAGCTGGAGCACGAAAGCGATGGTGGCGTCGCCCGACGGACAGGTTGGGACTCCCGCATCGACCCGCATGCAGGCGTGGTCGGCGCTGACGGCGAAGCCGCTCTATGAACCCGTCCGCTTCGACCGGCGGTGCTGGTCCGTCGCGCTGTCCCCGGACGGGCGCCACCTCGCCATGGGCATGCAGGGCGACCTCCTGCACATCCTCGATGTGCGGACGGGCCGCGCCGCGGTGCCGCCGCTCGAGCAGCCCCACGGGCACCGGATCAAGGCCGTTGCGTTCAGTCACGACGGCACGCGTCTGGCGACCGCGACCGACGATCCGTACGCGTATGTGTGGGACTGGCGCAAGGGCACGCGCATCGGACTCCCCCTGGAGCATCCGGATGCGCGGGTCTACCTCGTACGGTTTTCGCGAGACGATCGCTACCTGTTTACGTGCGGGGGCGGGCCCCGGGAGCGCGGACTCTGGATGTGGGACCTGAAGACGGGGTTGCCGGCGGCGCCGCCGCGGCGCGACCTGATGACCTGGCAAATCGCGAACGCATCCGACGGCCGCTCGTTGGTGAGCTACGCGGAGGGCCATCGCGCGGGACGGTCCCGGAGTTCGGTTCGCGGGTTCGATCTCGCTCACTTGCTCGATCCGGTCGAGCCGCCGGACGTCGCCGCGGCCATCGCGCTCGGGGAACTCGCTTCGGGCCAACGCCTCGTCGGTGGCCGGTTGGATCCGCTCTCCGCGCCCGAGTGGGAAGAGCGACTGCGCGCGAACCCCGAGATCCGTCGGTCGCAAGCGCGCGCCGTGGTCGCTCCGCTCTCCATGGAGATCGAACGGGTCGATGCGGGCGCGTTCCGCGTCGTCGCCCGCTATGCGAGCGCCGGGAACTTGCACCGTTGGGCGGTCGTGCGCATCGGCGAGCTCGAGTTCCCGTTGCGCCTCGACCAGCGCCGGCGACGTCCCGAGGTCTACGCTTCGGCGTTGCTCACCACGGACCCGACACCCGAAGGTGGTTGGGCGGGCGTGTGGGACTCGTCGTGGCTCGCCAACCGGGCCACGCGTAGGGCGGTCGTTCGCATCGACGCGAGCGGCGGCGTGGCTTGGAGCGACAAGCGCGCGATCGACGTAGCGATCGACGGCGACCGGCTGAGCTTCCGCACCGATGATGGCCTCCAGATCGAGTGGACCCTTCGTCGCGGTGGCCGGTCTTTCATGGGAACGCGCAAGGTGGCGGGGGCGAGACGCGCGCGCCAATGGTGGGCGAACCGTGCCGAGCCGATTCAAGCCCGCGCCGGCGACACGATCGAGGTCACCGTCGCGGGCAAGACGGCCCGGCACGAGATTGCGCGCTAGCCGATACAGATCGGGCCGATGCACCCGGTCTCGATCAGCACGATGAGTTCGTCCGCTTTGGCGATCAACCGGTATCCGTCCTCGACGGAGATCTTGTTTGCGCCGAGGCTGCCGTTCCACTGCAGACTGGCCTGCGCGAATACCGCCTGAATGAACGCTTCGAGCGCGTGAACGGCGGCGCCGTCGTTGCCGTTGTTCGAGTCGAAGAGTGCGTCGAACGCTTTGTCGAGCTTCGCATCCAGGTTGTTCTCGATGCCGTTCGCCAGGTTGAGCCCGAGTACATCGCCGATCAGATCGGTGAGCAGCTCTTCGGTGAGGGCTGCCCGGTCGATGATCGGTTCATCACCGCGGCAGATGCGAACGTCGTCGATGAG